>JAAUSY010000084.1 GCA_012032475.1 Chloroflexaceae bacterium | reverse complement strand
GATTTTGGCCTTGCTCAGAGGGGTTGATCGCTGGGTTTGTCGCCCTGATCGCCTTCGCCCTCTGGCAAGAGCCTGATATGCGCCGTTTCCTGCGCCGCCCCATCACGGCAATCGCCCCAGAGGGGTTAACTTTACTCGGCGTCGGGGCTGTGATTGGAGCGCTCATCGGCGGGGTCGGGCGGGGGAGCACCACCCCCGCTGCGCCAGCAGCGCCCGTTCGCGGCGGCTGTAGAGCGGCGGGTCGGCAGGTGCGGGGGGAAATGCCCCCTCCGACATTCCGAGCAGCACCACATGGTCGAAGTGGAGACCGCGGGCTTCCGTCACGGGCAGCACCGCAACCAGACCGCGGTCGGGGTTGGTGTGGTGGGAGCGGGCCGGGGCCAGGGTCGCGCTGACTTCGGAAAGAAACAGGTCGTAGCCTCCCGCGGGTTCGTTCATAACCGTCGCTGCAACGGCCAGGTCGGTCAGCAGGGGAGGAGATGCGAGGCGATGAGGTCTGGAGCCTCCATCTCCAGTGGCCTTTCCCGGCCCTCCCCGCCATACCGTTCCTGCACCCAGGCCACGTACCCGGCTATCGTCGCCTTGCCAGGGGGTTTCAGCCAGGCCGCAAAGGCGTCGAGCAAGTTCAGCACCTTCCGGGCATCTTCCGGGCTGACCGCCGGAGCCAGCGCTGCTTCATCCTCGTCTGGGTCTGGCTCATCAATCTGCCCCGACCGGGGCGGAGCCTGCGCCAGGGCCGCCAGGACCGAACGCAGCCGGAACAGCCCCGCCAGCACCCCGGCCTCGCGGATGGCGCGGTCGAGCAGGCTGGCGGCCCGCTCAAAACCCATCGCACCCCCGGTCTCTGCGAGCACCGGCGGGTAGTGGGTTGCCGCAAACTGGCAGAAGCCCCGGAATGGCCCGCTCAACCTCCCATCGGCAAAGCCGCGCCACACCTCCACCAGGAGCCGCCGCGGGTAGTTTTCAAGCGGCAAGCGCAGCAGCATCAGAAACGCAACCACCTGGGGGGATTCTCCTAGCGGCCGCCCATCGCAGAGCGCTAGCGGCACGCCATATTCAGCAGCGACCTCGCGGAGCAGTGGCTCATAGGCGGCCCCGCAGCGGAAGAGGATTGCCACCTGCTCCGGGGGTACCCCTTCTTGCAACCGCTGCCGCACCTGCCGTAGCGCCGTGCGGACTTCGCGCTCGCGGTCGGCAGCCTCAATGCGCCGCAGCACGCCCACTCCGGCGAGCAGGGGCGGAGGCTCCAGGTCAAACAGGTGAGCTTCGATATGGGCAAGCACTACCGAACGTGGTGGGCCAGATGGCTGGATTTCCTGAACCTCAACCGCCGGGCGGAATTTTTCGACCAGGTGGGCGAAGGTGTGGGCAAACCGACGGTGCGCCGGGCGTTCGCCGTTGCCCCTGGTGAGAGTGATAGAGCTGCGGTTGGCCCGCCGGGCCAGCGCGGCAATCAGTTCGAGTTGAAGGGGCGTGAACTGGTCGAACCCATCCACCACCAGCGTCCCCAGGGCAGGCAGCACCTCCGGCGTGGCCCGGAGTGCCTCCCAGGCCAGCCACAACCGCCGCGAACCATCCGCCAATCCCTGCTGTTCCAGGGTGCTCTGATATCGTTCGTAGATGCTCGCCAGTTCGAAGTCATACGCGGTGACCCCCGCTTCCTTCCAGGCTTGAGGGGCGACCATGGCTTCCTGGGCTTCGGCAATGAGGTACCCGACTCTGGCAACAAAGCCCGGCTTGTGGGCCACGGGCGCGAAGCGCGGCAGGTGACCTTCGGACGCAAGGCTGCGCATCACCGACCGCAGCACCACCAGGCGCATCGGGTCGCTGAGGTTGGTCACCTTCGAGCCGGCCAGGCGGATGACCAGTCGCACCAGGCCAGAAAGCTGGTGAACATGAATTCGCCCTTGCCCTCGCACCCGGTCCCGGGTCCGCGCCCGGAGGTGTCGTTGTTGCAGCCGGCTCGCAACCACCAGGAGGGAACGATGGTGCCCAGGTTCGCTGCCTTTGCTTCCTTCGCCCCTTTCACGGAGTATCCGCACGGCGGCCTCCGTTTTGCCGCTCGCGGCCGGACCCACGAGCAAGGTCACCGATCTATCTTTTCGGGTGTCGGTCACGAGCCGAGCAATCGTTCCCTCGTATACACAATGTGGACAATGACCTTCTCAATGGCCTGCTCACGACCAATCAGGGGGAATGTCTGCATATCGAGGTCATGGGTTTGCCCGTTCGGGTTGGTATACCGCTCGCGCCCCCGGCGCGACACCCCATCGGTCAGCGTGTCGAGCACGATCTGCCCCGGAAAAGGAGGCGAAGTCAGGGTGCAAATCTCAGGCCACGGTTCGTACATCAGATCATCCACATTGCTGCCGAGCAGCCGGGACATCGCCTGGTTGACCGTGAGGACCAGCCCATCGCCATCGAGCAGCGCCAGACCGTCATCCAGGCCATCGAAGAGAATACGAAAGATGTCGCGGCTGTGGCGCAAATCCTCGTTGAGTTCTTTGAGGCTGGCATAGGCTGTTTTAATGGACTCCTCGGCCCACTTCCGCTCGGTGATATCCCGAACGATAATCTGCATCGTGGGTTTATTGTCCCATTCACAATAGCCCGCCGTCAATTCGACCGGGAATGGCTCACCTCCCACGCTCTTGTAGGTCACCGGGGCAAACGGGGGATTGAGCGACTGAACCTCCGATGATGTCCACCGGCCCTCCATTCGAACAAAAACGGTCTCAAGGCGGGCGACAAAGGAGGTATTGCCAGCATCAAGCGGTTTGAGACATGCCAGACACGTTTCTGTCTGGTCGGGAGTAACAAACGAAAGCATACTCTTTTTCAGGATATCCGCAGGTTCGCTGGCTCCGAGCATCTTGAGCAGCGCCGGGTTGGCAAACTGAACGATCCCCTCAGCATCCACAATGACAATGCCATCCGGGGCAAGCTCAGTGATGCGTTCGAACCTGGCGCGTTCCGCCATCAGGCGGCGATAGCGATTCAGCTTGGTAATCGTTCGTACTCGCGCCTGTAACTCCACCGGATCAATGGGTTTGGAGACAAAGTCGTCTGCCCCAACTTCGATACCCCGCAACCGCGATTCGCGGTCATCCAGGGCTGTGACCATAATGACGGGCACGTCGGACAGGACCGGGTCGGTCCGCAGGCGGCGGCACACTTCGAACCCATCCATGATGGGCATCATCACGTCAAGCAGAATCAGGTCCGGGGTAAGCTCCGATGCCTTTGCCAATGCCTCTTCTCCATTGGTGGCAACGGCTAAGATGTAGTCTGGCGAGGTCAGCAACCCTTCCAGCGTCTTGCTCATGAACAGCTCGTCATCCACGATAAGAATCGTACTCTTAAATGACATACTCCCCTACCTCACCAAAAAGGCGGTGCGGAAGCTATGGGAAGGGTGGTCCCCCCATAGACGAACCGCTGCCCATTCCTGGTTTTAGCTGTTAGCTCCTGGCTTCTGACTCTTCAAGCGCACCTTTTACCTTTTACCTGGACCCCGACCGGCGAGTTGCAGGACTGCTGCCCTGATAGTCCAGGCTCCGGCCATCTTGCGCATGGTTGAGTCCGTGGGTAGTGTATCACATCTTTGCTCCCCAGGGAATCAAGCAAGCCCCCTCACCGGACCAGCATCCTGGCGGTCGTGGTCTTTCTGCAAAAACCGAGCCTTTCTTGCTGCTCCCTGACTGCTCCCTCTCAGTCCCATGATAGCATCACTTAACAAAACTTTCCACCATTCTTTGCCGAAACTTCGTATCGGTTTAACACAGATAGCGGACTCTCACAATATAGGTGCCCTATGCTAGAGAGCAACATCAATGATACCAGAATGATACCAGATTGAGATGATGAGAGGGTTCATCGTTCACGCGCTCTGCGGGGGGATGCTGCCTGAACACCCGCAGATGCAGCAGGAGAAAAACCGTGATGGCAACTTTCTGGAGCAAGGCCGATCTGCACATCCATACGAACTACAGCAGCGATGCCCTTGCCACGGTGGAAGACGTGCTGGATTATGCCGCCAACCAGACGAACCTGCGGGTTCTGGCAATCACCGACCACAATGCCATTGACGGCGCACTGGAAGCCCACCGCCTTGCCAGAGCCTATGGGCTAGAGGTGGTGGTGGGGGAAGAGGTTTCAACGACCGAGGGGCACCTGCTGGCGCTCTTTCTGGAACACTTTGTTCCTCCGGGGCGCTCTGCTGCCGAAACTATCGCCGCGGTGCATGCCCAGGGAGGGTTGTGTGTGGCCGCTCACCCCTATGGTCTGCTCGTCCCCTCAATGGGTTGGAAAGGGCTGCGCACCCGCAGTCAGGGGCCATCGAGCGAGTGGCCGCTCGATGGGTTGGAGTGCTTCAATGCCAGCTTGCGATTGCCGAGCAACAATGCAACTGCCCGCTCAGTCTGTCAGAGGCTCAACCTGGCTCACTGTGGCGGGAGCGATTCCCACCACCTTTCGACCATCGGCCTGGGCTACACCCTGTTTCCTGGCTCCACCGCCGAAGATTTGCGCCGCGCTATTCAGATGCGCCAGACCCGCGCAGAAGGCATGCCGTGGGGCGTGGGGCGAACCGTTGAATACCTCCGACTCAAAGCGAAAAGCATGATACGCGACCTCACCGGGCGAGCGTTCAGGCCATCCATTCCTTGAAAGCAAGCGACAAACGAAGCAGAACGAAGCAGAACGAAGCGAAAGGACCCAAACAAAGAGCCAGCAAGACCAGATTTCCCGGCCATCTCCGTTTCAATTGATATACCAACGCATACGTACCTTCTCCGTCCGCAGTTTCAACGCTCTGTCAAGCTCCCCCAGAAGTTGAAACTGCGGTCAGTATTTTCCCCATTCTATCTATCACGATCAATCATCAACCATTTGGGTGGTGACCTGACACCCATTCCACCCGGAATACATCCCCTCTAGATTTGGTATAATGCGCGGAAAATGAACCGGCGATGAAGAACAGGAACCAGAAAAATGGAACTCCAGCAGATTAGCGACAACGTCTTCTACCTGCCCGGTGCCAACAACGTGGGTGTGGTCGCCACCCATGGCGGGGGCGCGGTGGTCATTGACACGGGGATGAAAGACACAGCCCGCACCCTGCGCAAAGCCCTGGACCGGGCCGGCCTGACCCTCCGGGCCATCCTGTGTACTCACCACCACGCTGACCACATCGGTGGCAATGCTGCCCTGCTGCGCACCTTCCCGGAGGTGCAGGTCTACGCCCCCCCGGTGGAAACCTTCCTGATAGAACACCCCATTCTCGAACCGACGTTTCTCTACCTGGGCGCACGCCCCATCACGGCGCTCCGCAGTCGCTGGCTGATGGCCGAAGGCGGGCCGGTGCATCACCCCATCAGCGACCTGGAAAGCATCAGGCAGGGAGTCACCCGCTCCTTTGAGGTTGCGGGGCAGGTCTTCGAGGCCATCCCCCTGCCGGGCCACACGATGGCCCAGGTTGGTATTGCGACCGGGGGGGTGTGCTTTGCCGCCGATGGCTACTTCGGCCCCTCGGTGTTAGCCAGACACGATATCCCCTACGCGCATGACATTGCGGCTCAGCTTGCTAGCCTCGACCGCCTGGCCGAACGCGAGGAGGCGTGGTTTGTGCCCGGCCATGGCGACCTGTCTCCCCGCGCCGAGCTACCCGCCATATTAGCGGCCAACCGCGAGGCTATTCACCGGGCCAGCAACCTGGTTCGGGCGGCGCTTCCCGGCGATGTCACTGGCATTGCGGCCAGGGTCTATCGGACGCTCCAGGAAGAAAAGGCAGACCATCACCGCCCGATGGCCGGCATACCCCAGTACGTCGTCTTCATCGGAGTGATTGCGTCGCACCTGAGCTTTCTGGAACAGCAGGGGGTGGCCCGCGTCGAGCTTGAGCTTGAGGGGCGGGGGTTGGTCTGGCACAGGGTGTAGAGCAGTGCGCGATGCTCCTGCCCAATCTTGCTCCACGTCTTTCCACGTCTTTCCACGTCTTTCCACCGGAGTGCGCCACTGACCACCGGGGGTTGGGATAGTCGTGTACAGAACATTCGTGCCCAAACAGGGGCGCGCCGCCTCCTGCTGCCCCATTGCGTGCAGCGATGATGAGGAAGAGGTGAAAAGGCAGGGGGAGACAGGGACAGACCACGACCGACACGCGTGGACAGCCTGAACTCTAACATCGGTTTAATGCTCTTTATACGCCATTCTAACATGGGGAAGGTATACTCGTATCCGTAACGAGCCAACCTATCAAATCACCATTCGGAAGAGCCGTTGAGCTTTACGGAACCATCACATCAGACGAAATCGTATCGTATCCAGACAGAAGTTATCAGATACAGAAAGGGAGGGTATCCGATGCCAAAGGTCAATATCGCGCCGTGGAATCCGTTGGAAGAGATGCTGCCGCTGCGTGAAGCCATGAGCCAGCTCCTGGGGGAAAGTTTTGTCCGTCCGGGGGAGTCTCCACGCAGTCAGGGGGAGGTTGCGGCTCCGGTCGACATCAGCGAGACGCCCCAGGCGTTCTTTGTAGAAGTTGCGATGCCGGGTCTCAAGTCGGAAGATCTGCACATCACGATTGAGAACAACGTTCTGACCATCAAGGGGGAAGTTCGCCGCGAGGAGCAGCCGGAGCGAACCTATCACCGGGTCGAGCGCCGCTATGGAGCTTTCGAGCGCTCGATGACCTTGCCGAACACGGTCAAGTCCGACGCTATTCGCGCATCGCTCAAAGATGGCGTGCTCATGCTCGAAATCCCCAAGGCCGAAGAGGTGAAGCCGCGCCGCATCAATGTGAGTGTGGGGTCATAGAACGCCAAAGCCCCCGCCCGAATGGCAAAGAGAACGAACCTCCCGCTGGTTCCAGTCCCGCGGGAGGTTCGTTGCTTCCTGGTCGTGTCTCGATGACGGTGATGAGAATGATGATAGGGATGGCAATGATAATGATGATGCTCACGCCAATGGAATGAAATGGACGTGAGCATCGAAATCTACCCTACCCGTCAGTCAGATGGTCGTTCGTTTGTTTTTCGTCTAGTAGTCCATCCCGCCGGGGGGCATGGCTACCGCGGGCTTCTCTTCAGGGATATCGGTAATCAGGGCCTCGGTCGTCAGGATCATGCTGGCGATACTAACGGCGTTCTGAACGGCGCTACGCGTGACCTTGGCCGGGTCAATAATCCCCTGCTCCACCATGCTGGCAAACTCGCCGGACAGGACATTGTAGCCGTAGGTCGTGTCGCCTTTCTCCTTCTGGAGGCGGCGCACCGTGTCAACAATCACGGCTCCGTCTTCGCCGGCGTTCTCTGCGAGAATACGGGTCGGTTCCTCCAGCGCCCGGCGTAAAATCTGGATTCCCACGCGCTCGTCGTCGTTGGCTGGTTTGACGTTCTCCAGCGAACTCACGGCATTGAGGAGAGAAACCCCGCCCCCAGGCACGACGCCCTCTTCGACCGCGGCGCGGGTAGCGCTCAGGGCATCTTCAACGCGGTGCTTCTTCTCTTTCAACTCTGGTTCGGTGGCCGCCCCGACCTTGATGACCGCAACCCCGCCGGCCAGTTTCGCCAGCCGTTCCTGGAGCTTCTCGCGGTCATAGTCGCTGGTGGTAGTTTCAATCTGGGCGCGAATTTGCTCGATGCGCCCGTGGATGGCGGATTCTTCGCCCTTGCCCTCAATGAAGGTCGTGTCGTCCTTGGTGGAGACGACCCGTCGGCAGCGCCCCAGGTCGTCCAGGGTCACGCTGTCGAGCTTGCGACCAATCTCTTCGCTGATGACCGTGCCGCCCGTGAGGATGGCAATGTCCTGGAGCATCGCCTTGCGGCGGTCGCCAAAGCCAGGCGCTTTGATACCGAGCGGGTTAATGGTGCCACGCATCTTGTTGACCACCAGGGTCGCCAGTGCCTCGCCGTCAATATCTTCGGCGATGATGACAAAGTTCTTGGTGTGTTGCAGCACCCTTTCCAGGGTCGGGACGATATCCTGGACGCTGCTAATCTTCTTGTCCGTAATCAGGATGTAGGGGTCTTCCAGTTCGGATTCCTGGCGCTCGGTGTTGGTGATGAAGTAGCCAGAGATATAGCCCCGGTCAATCTGCATCCCCTCGGTGTATTCGGTTTCGTAGGCAACCCCCTTGCTCTCTTCGACGGTGATGACGCCATCCTTGCCGACCTTCTCCATCACTTCGGCAATGAGGTCGCCAATTTCACGGTCTGCCGCGCTGATGCTGGCAATGTGGGCAATCTCGGCGCGGTCGCGGATGGGCTTGGAGAGTGAGCGAATGGCCCCCACGATGGCTTCTGCCCCTTTGTCGAGGCCGCGCTTGATGAGCATAGGGTTGGATCCCGCGGCGACCACCTTGAGACCCTCGTGTACGATGGACTGCGCCAGCACCGTTGCGGTGGTGGTTCCGTCCCCGGCCACGTCGTTGGTCTTGGTTGCGGCTTCTTTCAGCAGTTGCGCCCCCATGTTCTCAAATGGGTCTTTGAGTTCGATTTCCTTGGCAACCGTCACGCCGTCGTGGGTGACGGTGGGAGCACCAAACTTCTTGTCAATGGCGACATTGCGCCCGCGTGGGCCAAGCGTGGTCTTCACGGCGTTCGCCACGATGTCTACGCCGCGCTTGAGTGCTCGTTGGGCTTCCTCATCAAAATAGAGCTGCTTTGCCATAAGATATTCATCCCTCCTCAAGGTATCTTGGTATCTTACTCTTGAATGATTCCCAGAATGTCCTTTTCCGCCAGAATGAGATATTCTTCCTCGTCTATCTTGAATTCCGTCCCGCCATATTTGGCGAACAGGACCCGGTCGCCCACTTTGACGCTCATGGGGACCAGCTTACCGTCATCATCGCGCCGTCCCTCGCCCACTGCCAGCACGCGGCCCTCCTGGGGGCGCTCTTTCGTGGCGGTGTCGGGGAGGTAAATCCCACCTTTGGTCTTCTCGTCACGCTCGGTTGGCTTCACGACTACGCGGTCGCTGAGCGGTCGGATACGAAAATCAGACATAGCTTCACTCCTCCTTGTTCTGTAACCTGTGCTCCCAGGGCCAGGACCAACGCCCTGTGGTTGCTTGCTCGAATGGTTTTTCAGATTCGATGAAATGAAAGGTCTGCGATATCAGTCTTGCATAGTTTTAGCACTCCCACCATGAGAGTGCTAACTTGCTCCTAATGATAGCGGAAAGTGGCTCGTTTGTCAAGGGGGATTTGAGCACTCTCTGTTGGGGAGTGCCAGTGCCGAATACCAATGCTGGTCTGGCAGCGGAGGGTCACAAGATGGCTGGAGCAGCTATGGTGAGGAACGGCGGTTGGAAGAAATGACCTCCGTCAGGGAGACCACCCCTGTTTCCGTCGGGACAGATATCTCCGTTGGGGAAACCACCTCCGTCGGAGATATCACCCCGGTCTCCGGCGGGACGGACACCTCTGTTGGAGAGAGTATCGCCGTTGGGGCGGGCAGCACGGTTGGGACAGGCACTTCCGGCAGGACGGGCACCTCGGTCGGGACGGGAGTCGGGGTCAGCGCAACGCTCAGAGCCACCTGCACCGACGGAACCTCCCCAGCAATGCGGATACCTTCTGGCAGTGCCAGGCGCGGGGTGAGATCGTAGAGGCCGGGTCCAAACCCGTTGGCCGAAATGGTTGCCACCAGGGTCGCAGGGTCCAGTTGGGCCAGCGCTTGCGCCGACCCGGCGAGGAAAATCGGGAGCACCTGGGGGACCACGCGGGCTTCGATGCCGGGCGGAACCTCGGTGACCTGCACCATAAAGGGCAGTTGAAGCTGAAACGGACGCTCCAACGGTTCAACCTGGATGGTTACCACCACGTGGGTGTTTTCGTTCAGGTCGCTGGAGATGCCCGGCGGAAAGGCCAGTTCGACCTGGCGCGTCAGGGTGGTGGTCGCCCCCTGGATAGGGATGGGTTCGGTCTCAATCTTTTCTATCGTGTCGAGTCGCCCGGAGCTGCCGGAGACGTTGATGAGCGGCGGTTCGCTCGTGATGTTTCCGACCACATAGCCCGGCGCCGGTACCCCCTCGACCATCCCCAGGACGGGCACCCGCTTGAGGCCAACCACGGAGCGGATGGGGACCCGCACATTGACAAGCGCCGGCTTGAGTTCGACCCCGTCCACCGGCTCGTTGTTGCGGTCAACAGCCACCAGTTGTTGCAGGGAAATATAGCTGGCGCGGAGTTGTTCAACATTGGCAATCGCGCTGGCGTGCGAAACCCGCTCGACCTGGTTCTGCGGGCCGTGTACCTCGACGCGGTTGACCACGGTGCCATTGACTCGTGCCTCTGGCTCCTCGCGCTCAAAACTGAACGGAAGGTTCCCCTGGACACTGATGGTCAGCGGGATGGTACGGGTTACCCACACATCCAGGCGCACCGACTGAAACGCCGGGTCAACGAGGATGGAAGAAAAACTGCTCAGCCGGACGTCGGTGGTGGCCGGCTCAATGTTCACTCTGGCCTGGCTCTCACCGGCTGGAAGGCCGCGCAGGTCGGCAAAGGCTCGTAAATCGCTCTGGCGCAGCCCGCGCAGGGTCTCCTGGTCGGTCTTTACCACCACACTGACCGGCGCAAGGTGGGTCTGGTCGGGGCGCGGAACGCCGTTCTGGTCCACGATGACCAGTGTATCGGGCAGGTTTTGCACGACCACGGGCAGACTATCGAACGAGGTGCTGGTGTCGGGGTTTTCGTTGAACGACACATAGGCCCAGAGCGCAAAACTGAGGACAAAGGCGAGGAGCAGGCGCGGGCCGGAGGTGCGCAGCCAGATCATGCCGGAGGGTCCTCCAGCGGAACGTTGAGCAACTGCGCCAGCATATGGCGCAACCTCGTCTCGTTCAGGTAGCTGGTCATGCGTCCGTCATGCACGAGCGAGATGGTGCCGGTCTCTTCGGACACCACCACCACCACGGCATCGGTGTGTTCGCTCATGCCCTTGGCAGCGCGGTGGCGCGTGCCGAAACGCCGGTGCCCGACGATATCTTCGCTCAGCGGCAGCACCACGTTGGCCGCCAGGATACGGTTTTCGCGGATGATGACGGCCATGTCGTGCAGAGGCGAATTCGGGTAGAAGATGTTCAGCAGCAGCGGAACCGCCAGCCGCGCATCCAGGATGACCCCGCGCTCGGCATATTCTTGCAGGCGCGTTCCGCGCTCAATGATGATTAACGCCCCGATGCTCTGCTTGGAAAGCTGCGCCACAGCCCGGCTCACCCCGTTCACCGTCTCAAGCATGTCTACCCGATTGGTATATTTAAGCGGATGATTGAGCAGATTGCTCGTCCGCCCAAGCCGCTCCAGCGCCCGCCGCAATTCTGGCTGAAAGAGAATCAGGATGGCAACGACGATGGCCGGGTAGATGGCGGTGCGGAGTAGCCAGTTCAGGGTCGTCAGGCCAGGAGACACCGTGCTTATCATCATCGCAATGACTAGGAGAATGAACACCCCGCGCAGCGCTCGGACCGCCCGTGTTCCCTGCATCATCTCCAGAAACCAGAAAAAAAGCAGCGTCACCAGCAGAACATCCAGGAACGCCTGGGGATGTTCAATGGGATTGAAACGAGACCAGAGACGTGGTATCAGGTCGGTCAACCTGCTCCCACCTTTTGCTGGTCGAGCATGCGGGAGGCTGCCGCCAGCAGCGCTTCAATCCGCTCGATATCAACCTCTTCCATCTTCAGCATGCGCTTGTAGAGCTGGACGGCCTGGGCATATTCTCCGCGGCGCATGAGCATATCACCGAGGAGATAGTAGGCTTCGGTGTCTTTCTGGTTCAGGCCAATAATCTGGTGCAGCTCGGCAATGGCATTTTCATAATCGCGGTGTTTGGCAAAAATGCGGACAATTTCTTTCTTTTCGGCCACCGCTTCGTGCATGCGAAAGGCCAGGGTGTGCATAATGGCAAGCCATTGCCGCGCCTCCACGTCGTCGGGAGCAATCTGCACGATCTTGTCATAGATGCTGCGGACCTCTTCCTGCTTCCCCTGCATCACCAGGATTTCCGCGGCTTGCTGAAGGCTGCTCACGGCATCTTTGAGCTGGCCGGCGCGGCGCTGCTGTTCGGCAACCCGCACCAACCCTTCCATACCTTTGTCGGGGTAGCCCCGCCGGATATAGAGGCGGGCCAGCCGGCTCCCGACGGGGATATGGTTGGGAGCCAGTTTGAGCGCATCTTGCAGCGTTTCGATTGCATGGTCCAGGTGCTGGTGCTCCTCGTAGTAGGTGGCGAGGTCTTCGAGTTGGCCGACGGCTTCGGCCAGCCGGCCCTGACGAAAGTAGACATCGGCCAGTTTGGTATAGACCGCACGGTCGTAGGGCAGAAATCGCCGGGCTTCTTCTAGTGCCCGCTCCGCGCCGGCCAGGTCGTCGCTGGCAGCATAGGCTTCGGCCATCCGCCGCAGCAGGTCGCCGTGCGACAGGGGCGTGGCGAAGGGGTGTTTGATGGACGGGTCCGGCTGAAGCTCCTGCGCGGCCTGCTGGCACCGGTGGAGCTGTTCGAGCGCGTTTTCGGCCTTTCCGATGGCGATGTAGCTGTCGGCCATGGCCTGGTGGACCAGTGCCGCCGGGAGCAGCGGCGATTCATCCGACTGGAGGAGCATATGGGCCTGCTCGAATTCGAACAGGGCGGCTGAATGCTGATTGCTATATTGCTGGATGATTCCGAGCATGTAGTGGAGTACCGGCGCATCGTTGACCATCAGGGCGGCGCGATATTCGGATTGAACTTCGCTGTTGACCTGGGGCTGCCCCTTGATTTGTTCGAGCAGCGAGGCCAGCGAGTCCCAGACGGTCCGCGGGTTTTCTCCCATCACGGCAACGGTGATGTTAATACGGGCGATGGATGGCGGGTCATCGGCCCCAAGCTCAATGGCCTTGCGAAACTCGTTCAAGGCCGACTCGTAGCGCTCAATCTTGAAGAGGGTCAGGCCATACTGCGTATGCAGTTCTTTGTCTCTGGGGGCCCACTGGAGCGCCCGTCGGTATTCTTCCAGCGCCCGGTTGGTTTGCCCCAGACGGAAGTAGGTGGCCGCCACATGGCACAACTGCTCAGCGGCTGCCTGGGGTCGGCCAACCCGCTTGAGCAATTCGGCCAGGCGCGAACGCACGTTGCTGACGTCGGGGGAAAGGTCTATCACGCGGTAGTAGACATCTATGGCCCGTTCTGGCTCATCGCGGACCATGTAGGTATCAATGAGGATATGGTATTTGGTCAGGGCTTCTTTGGGGCGCTTCTGTCGTTCGTAGATTTCGCCCATCCGCAGATGAATGGGCAGGTAGGCCATGTCCAGGCGGATGACTTCGTGGCACGCATCCAGCGCGGCTTCCAGAAAGCCCTGCTCGATAAATTTTTCGCTGGCAAGCACCCACCGTCGGACGTGCTCTTCGAGGCCGGTGGTATCGAGGGAAGTCACCGGCGCAAAGGCAGGCTCTTCGGGCGGTGGCAAATCTTCCAACCCCTTGAGGGGGTCCGTCGCAGGCTGGTCTATGGGAAGTTCAAGCTCACCCGTCGTAATGATCTTTCCATCGGCGCGGAGAAAATCGGTAATCGGGCGGATTTTGCCCCATGTTTCGGGGAAGGCTGCCGTCTCTCTGAGCGGGGGAGTGGTGGATGGCTCCGGGGGAGGGCCGAGCGTTCCCGTCCCAAGCATGCGCAGCTTCGAAAGCATGCTCTGCTGCGTGAGTTCTTTGGCCCGCTTGTTGAATTCGGCGGCGCGTTCTTTGCCCCATCGCTTGCCCTGGAGAAACCCCGCGAGCGTCGAATAGAGCGAGGCAGCGCGGGCCGTGTCGCCCATCTGCTGGTAGATATCCACCACGTTTTCATACATCGCAATGAGGTCTTCGGCTTCGGCCTTGCCAATCGTTTCGAGGTCTACCAGGCGAATGGCGCTTTCGAACTCCTGGGCCGCCTGGGGGAGCTTCTTCAGGGTTTTGTAGCTTTCTCCCAGGGCAAAATGGGCCGACAGCGCATATTCCGGGTCGGTGGCGGCCTTCGTCAGCATCTTGATGGCTGCCTGGGTATCTCCGCGCTCCTGGTAAATCAACCCCAGGCTGTAGAACACGTCGGCGCGCTCCAGACCGGCTTCGATGGCGCGTTCGTATTCCTTTGCGGCTCCCTCAGCGTCGCCGGCCTGCTGCTTCTCAACCGCCGAGGCCACGATTTTTTCAAGGGTAAACTGCTGCGTCCGCAGCCCCCCCGTCGCATAGCGGAGCGCCCCGAACGAGGCACCGGTTTCGCTGCCCCCTTCCGGATGGGTGACCCCGGCGGCCTTTGCCATCGCCTCATGAATCGAAGCCAGCAACTCTTTCTTCTCGCGGCTGCTGGGGTCCAGGCGCAACGCTTCGTCGGCGCTCGCCGCGGCCCGGTCGAGCAGGTCTCGCTGAAGGTAGCGATGGGCCAGGGTCATATATTCGGCTGCCGCGGCCTGGGTTTCTCTGGTTTCCTCCAGGAGTTCCGCGAGCCGCTGGCGATGCGGGTCGGCATCGGGGCGCAGGCGCAAAATCTCGTAGAGCGCTTTGATGGTTCTGGCCGGAGCTTTGCGTTTCTGGTGGAGGTCAGCCAGCAGGCGATAGGTCCCCACCGCCGCGTCAAGGTTTCCCTGGCCTTCCTGGGTGCGGGCAATGTATTCCAGGAAAAAGGGGTTGTTCGGGTCGCCGGTGCGCAGTTCTTCAAAGAACTGGAGCGCCTTATCGAGCTTTCCGGTATGAAAGAGGGCCACGGCGACCGCCGTGCGAGCATCAACTTCTTGCGGAAATTCTTGAAGGGCGCGGCCTGCACTCTTGAGGGCCTCATCCCATCGGTTCTGGCGAGCAGACTCACGGCTCTGCTGCATCGCCCGGTCATAAATTGCGCGGTTCCCTGGCATGGCTAGCTCCTCCAATCACTTGGGTGGGTCTGGGGTTGGTTCTGGTATTCCGGGTCATTGCGACACATTCAGCAACGTCAGGAGCAACGCTTTCTGGACATGCAGCCGGTTTTCGGCCTGGTCGAACACCACCGACTGCGGGCCTTCCAGCACGTCGGCGGTAATCTCTTCTCCCCGATGGGCCGGCAGGCAGTGCATCACCAGGGCGTCCGGACGGGCCCGCGCCAGCAGCGCAGCATTGACCTGATACGATTGGAAGATGAGCCGGCGACGCGACGCTTCGTGCTCCTGGCCCATCGAAGCCCAGACATCGGTATAAACGGCGTCGGCTCCCTCAACAGCTTCGGCAGGCACCGTGGTGATGCGCAAGCTGCCCCCATGTTCCGCAACCAGTCGCTCGGCGCGAGCCGCAAGGTCCGGGTGGGGGCGGTGTTCTGCCGGGCACGCCACCCGGATATGGATTCCCAGGAGGGACCCCAGGAGCATCAGCGAGTGACAGACGTTGTTGCCATCGCCCACATAGGCCAGGTGAATCCCTTCCAGGGTTCCCCGGTGCTCAAGGATGGTGAGCGCATCGGCCAGCGCCTGGCAGGGATGTTCATAGTCGGAGAGCGCATTGATGACGGGGACGGTGGCATAGCGGGCTAGCTCTTCGACGGTGGCGTGTTTGAAGACCCGTGCGGCGATAGCCTGGACCCAGCGGCTCAGGTTGCGGGCAACGTCCGGGACACTCTCGCGCCCTCCCATATCAATATCGTTGGCCGAAAGGTAACTTCCGTATCCTCCGAGTTGCGTCATCCCCGCCTCAAACGCGACGCGGGTGCGCAGGGATGGTTTCTCAAACACCAGGGCCAGGGTTTTTCCTTGCAAGACCGGGGCCGGGTGACCGCCACGGTGCCATTCGTGCTTCAAATCCTGCGACCGCTTCAAGAGCGCTTCGGTCGCAGGGCGAGAAAGGTCGGTGACTGAGAGATAGTGGTCGAACATAGTGCGATTCTCTTGTGGCTCCTCTCACATTTCATCTTCAAGGTCGGGGTCTTCCCCAAAACCAAAGCGGCGGAAGACATCGCTTCGTTGCTGTTCCAGGACGGACTCCAGTGCCCCCGGAGTGATATAGCCAGCGCGGATGAGCAGCTCACCGAGGAGCATTTTTCGGCCAATCTGACGCTGGCGGATTTGCTCTGCCAGGACCATTTCCAGCTGTCGCTGCGTAATAATGCCCTTCGAGACCAGGTATTCGCCCAGATATTCTGGGGACTGCCCATTGGTTGCCTCCATCCGATCCTGCTGCTGTTCCACCAGGATTGTCGCGAGCATCTGGGGAGTCAGCATACCGAGCTTGATGAGCACGTCGCCCAGAGGAACCCGCGCTCCCTGCAAGCTGCTGTGGACCAGGCGTTGTTCATTCAAGGCTTTTTCGAGCTGAGCCGCTGTAATGAGCTGCCGCTCTATCAGGTATTCGCCCAGTCGCCGCGACTGACGCTGGTCCGTATCGGCGCTGGCCTGCTGGTCCGATAGCGTTGGCTCTGGCATCGCCTCGGAAATTTCCTGGAGCCGCAGCAATTCTAACCCCTTCCGCGCTGGCTCATTGGACGGGTCGAGCGCGAGGGTTCGTTCCAGGCACTCACGTTTCTGTTGAATCGTATCAACCAGTTCGCTCATCCACAGCCACGCCGGGGCATAGCGGGGGTTTTCCAGCAAGACCTGCCGCATCAGCTGACGGGCGGTTGCCCGGTCCCCTTTTTCAATACCAGTATGGCCTGTCGAAACAGTTGGACTTCTGTTGATTCCTTCATCGTCATCACCTTCTGGTCATGAAGCATGGTTCAATGCCCCGACGCTCCCTTTCCGGGCAATTTTCTGACTCCTCAGCTCAAGCAATGCCCCATGGCGCTTAAGGCCCAGAACCTGAACCATCCTTCACGTATGCTTCACGTTCTTTCATGCTTCTCCAAAGATGCTCGTTCACTGCGGCGTAAGCTCCTTCCTCTTCCTCGATGATGTTCTCGATAACCTGAACGCGTCTGCCACCCAATTCTGCGACCGATTTCTGGCCTGGTTCTCTGCTCCTGGTTCCTTGCCTTTTGTTCCGCCGCGCCCCACGCCTGAGTTTCCGGCGCGGGGCTGTCGGCCCGTTGGCTCGCTCACCAGCGCTTTCGCCGTCGGACGCGCTGGTCCAGGCTCCGTTTCCGATAATCGCCCGCGTTGATCATAATCAGTTCTTCGCACAGGGCGTAGTCGGTCATCCGAGAAAAGATGCGCGGTTCAATGCTTTCCGGTTTGCAGTTGCTCGTGATGACAGTCGGTAGCTTTCTATTATAACGATGATTGATAATCTGGTACAGTTTTTCCCGCGCCCAGGGGGTCGTGTTTTCGGTGCCCAGGTCGTCCAGGACCAGCAGGGGAATGTTGCGGATGCGTTCGAAGATGGCATCATACCCCACTTCGCTGGTTGGCCCGAACGTGCTCCGGAGGTGGTCCAGGAGGTCTGGCACGCTGGCAAAGATAACCTGGTGGATGGTGTGGATCAGGGCGTAGTTCGCAATGGCCGCTGCCAGGTGGGTTTTGCCACACCCGTAGTTGCCAAAGAGGACCAACCACCCGCGGGGACTCCGGGCATAGAGTGCAGCGCGTTCGTATGCGCCCTCAACCCCAGGAACGGTCTGGTCGAAGGTCTCAAAAGTCTTATCGGCAAAATCAGCCAGGTTGCTCAAGCGATGCACCTCTTCTCGGGCCCGCAATTCCTTGGCGGCCAGGTTGCAGGTGCAGGTCATCAGCACGCCGAAATTCGGGCTGCCCACCGGAACATCAAGGACATAATACCCGGCGCCCTTGCAGATGGGGCAGACATCGGCCCCGTCCGATGGGACGGACTCCTCCTGGGGACGGGGCGGGTCTTCGGCTGTTGCGCCACGGTCCTCGCCACGGTCCTCAGCAATCGCCGGTATCGCTCCCAAGGCGGAAGGGCCTGCCAAAGGCTCCGCTGGTATATTTTTCGACATCAATCGGGCAATGTCGCTCCACCCGATCCGTCGCATCCCCTCGTCCATTGCTTTCCCACCTCTCCAGGACCTTGCGGACATAGCGCCACGAGCGCACATTGGAACGGACGGCCTCGCGGATGGCCTCTTCGACCCACCGGGGCGGGTAGCGTTCTTCCGCTTCGCGCAGTTCATCGAGGAGCAGCGGGGTAATCAGGCCAATATTCTGCTCATAGAGCGCCAGTACCGATGGGCGCTGTTCGGGGGCGATGCCCTCCGCGGGTTGCCCGTCCCACCCGCGGCCAACCTGTTCCAACCAGGCCCGGTTGGCCGCCGTATTGACCAGATACCAGTTGATGATACGACCATCGCCGGGCTGCGCCACGTGCAGGAGACTACCCCGCCGGACCGCGGCATTGATCCCTTCTTCGAGCAGTTCTTCCGGGGAACGCACTTTGGAGATCGCCCGCAAACCCTGCCGCAGCACGCGGTCCTGACCCAGCTCATCCCACGATATCCGCCGGGGGTGACGGGCCTGCCGGCGCTGTCGGCTCAGCCGATAGAAGATATGCAGGGTGACTTTCAGCTCACTGGGGAGCGTGATGAACGGCGAGACCTCGGTGAAAAACTCCGGCGGCAGGCCGATCAGCTCATCCGTCGAAAAGCCGGTAAATGCCATGGGTCATCTCAATTCTGCAACCGCTTGAGTCACGTCTCATGATATAGTACCACAGCCAAAAGAAATGCACCACCAGGGGAGCACTTGCCCAACCGGGCCGGGTATGGTATGGTAGAGATGAGTGTTTTGCCACCTGAACAAATATTCGCTGCTCACCCTATCCACCCTGCCCCCCGGTCGGGGCAAAAAGTGAGGATCACGCGCATTATGGACATGAAACGGAATCAGCTTGGAACGAGCGACCTGTCTATCACGCCCATCGGCGTCGGGACCTGGGCGATTGGCGGGAGCGGTTGGGCCTATGCTGGGGGCCGCAGAACGACCGGGAGTCGCTGGCGGCCATCCACCGCGCCCTCGACCTTGGTCTGAACTGGATTGACA
>JAAUSY010000083.1 GCA_012032475.1 Chloroflexaceae bacterium | reverse complement strand
GCCGTGAGGAAGAACGAAGCCGCCTGGTGCACCGAACGATTCTCCTGCGCTTCGGCGCGGTGCCGCCCGACCTGGACGCGCACCTGCGCGGCCTGAGCCTGGATGAGCTTGAGGCGCTGTTTGAGGCGGCGCTCACCGCACCCTCCCTGGAGGTTTTCCGGGCGCACCTGCCCGCGCCCGCACCGAATGGGAACGGAGCGGGATGATCAGGAGCACGAGACGTTGATGAGGAAGAGAGGAAAGAGGATATGCCATCTCAAGCCACGACCACGGCGATAGGCCACGAACAAACCTGCCTCTTCCGCACCTATGCCCGCCCGGATTTTGTGCTGGAATGCGGGGAGGGGGTCTATCTGTATGACACGGAGGGGCGGCGCTACCTCGATTTTGTCGCGGGGATCGGGGTCAACGCCCTGGGCTATGGCGATGCGGAGATTGTCCGGACCATCGCTGAGCAGGCCCCCCGACTCATCCATGTATCCAACCTGTACCACACGGTCCCCGGCGGAGAACTGGCCCACCTGCTGCTTGAGCACAGCCCTGGCTTCGACCGCGTGTTCTTCTGCAACAGCGGGGCCGAAGCGGTTGAGGGTGCGCTCAAGATTGCGCGGAAGTTTGCCCGCCAGCACCAGCAGCGCCAGGGCCAGGGGGCGAACCACCCGTCGGACGAGAAGACCGCGCTCGTTGCCTTCGAGGGGTCGTTCCACGGGCGCACGATGGGAGCGGTGGCGCTCACGTCCCGCGAGAAGTATCGCCAGCCGTTCATGCCCGTGGTGCCGGGGGTGCGGTTTGCCCCGCTGAACGACCTGGATGGGCTGGAAGATGCCATAGGCCCGGAAGTGTGCGCGGTATTTGTGGAGCCAGTGCAGGGCGAGGGGGGGCTACACGTTGCGAGCCATGAGTTCCTGCGCCGCGCCCGTTCGCTGTGCGATGCCCACGGGGCTTTGCTGGTGGTTGATGAGATTCAGTGCGGGATGGGGCGCACCGGTACGCTGTGGGCATACCAGTCCGCTGGTATCCAGCCGGACATCATGGTGCTGGCAAAACCGCTGGCCGGGGGATTGCCCGTCGGGGCTATCCTGGCCCGCCAGCATGTGGCCGACGCGCTTGCTCCCGGCGACCACGGCACCACCTTTGGGGCGGCCCGCTCGTTGCCGCGGTTGCGCAGGTGGTGGTGCGGCGGGTGAGCGACCCGCGTTTCCTGGCGCACGTGCGGCAGGTGAGCGAGGAACTTGACCAGGCACTCCAACGGCTTGCCGCCGACTATCCCGACCGGGTGCTGGCGCTCCGCGGGCGCGGCCTGATGCGAGGGTTGCACCTCAAAGGGTCGGCCAGCGCCATACGCGAGGAGTGCCACCGCCACGGTTTGCTCGTTGCCACGGCGGGGGAGGATGTGATTCGCCTGCTGCCTCCGCTGATTATCGAGAAACAGCACGTCAAGGAGGCTATCGAGAAGCTCCGCCTGGGAATGGGTTCCGGCGGTGGGTGATGATTGCCTGTTCTTCGGCATGCCGAATTTATGGCTTTCGCGTTGACGAAGAGGGGGACCGGTTGGTACACTGAGGTCAGATGAAACGGGATGATGATAATGATAATCCTGACGGATGTTCAAGAAAGAAAGGAGACCTCGTCATGTCACAGAAATACCGGATTGACCCCAGCACCTGCGTGATGTGTGATGCCTGCCGGCCAGCCTGCCCACGCAACGCCATCAGTGCCCACGAAACCGATAAGACCTACGTGATTGATGCCAGCCAGTGCAACAACTGCCAGAACATGTCGGCGGTGCGCTGTGTCCCGCAGTGCCCGGTGGACGCCATCAAAGCGCCCACGGCGTAGGCAAGCACGAACAAACCCGTTCGCTCTGGCACCCGTCGCTGCCGGGTCAGGTTCTCCTGGTCAGGCGGCGACGGTGTGGTCATGGTCATGGGGCAAACACCCGTGGGCCGGTTGGTGGAGCAGGCGCAACGCACAGCGCACGGCATCCTGGCAAGCGCGACTCATGGCGAACGAAGGGGATGGGTCGCCATACACTCGCCAGCCGCAACACCCCGTGAAATCGAGGGGGAGCAGGCCCATATAGCCCAGGACATCTTTCACCGGGTAGCCGAGCGCCAACCCGATTTCGTGCGGGAGGTTTCCCCCTTCGCGCCAGCGTTGCCCCACCTCAAACACAAACGCATGGGCTGTGATGGGACAGACATACCCAAGGGTGCCACCCAGGACGCCGGCGGAACCTCGTTCAGGCGGGTTTGCACCAGGGCTGGGCGGTAGATGATGACCTTGCAGGAAACATCGTTCTGCTGCAAGACCTGACACGTCACCTTCCATTGCGCCGAAAGACGGTCGAGACAGGCCAGTCGCCGTATGAGCGGCAGCGAGAACTGTGCGGATGGGAGCGTCAGCAGTTCCCCGGCCTTTTGCTCGAACAACACCCCGGCAGCCTGCACAAAGACCCACTGCTCAAAAGGCGTGTCACCCGATCCATCGGTTGCGTTCCGTGCGCTCCAATCGTGAAAAGAGGTGGTTGGCGACCAGGTTTGTTCCATTATGGTTTCTCCTCAATATCCACTCGAATCTCTGCCGCAAGCATGCGGGCCAGAGCAACCGTCTGATTCCCAACAACGACCATGAGCGGCCCCTCAAAGGGGAGCATCTCTCCCACCGTTATTTGCGCGCCAGGAAGCAACCCGATAGTTTGCAGGTAGCTCAGGCGGTCTGGCTCCAGCGTCTCCAGGCGGCACACGGTTGCCGTACATCCAGCCGGCACGTCGAGCAAACCTGCGACCGGGGATGGCACAATCGTGCCATCGCTGGCGGGAATGGGATGACCACAGGGGTCACATGACGGGTGGTCGAGCAGGCGGGACAATCGCTCGGCCATCCGGTCGGTGATGGCATGCTCCAGGTGACAGGAATCCTCCAGGGCTTCATCCAGCCGGTAGCCCATCATACGCACCAGGAAGGTGGTTGCCAGCCGGTTCTTGCGCAGGACTTGCATTGCTATCCGCTGGCCTTTGTCGGTCAGCGACACCCCCTCGCGCCAGGCATGCGCCAGGTAGCCTTGCTCCGTCAGGGTGCGGACTTTCTCGGAAGTGCTCGACAACGCCACCCCGAGCTGATCGGCAATTTCGCGGATGGTCGTCTCTGGCTGACGGGTGGTCAAACGGTAAACGGTAATCAAATACATCTCAGTTGATTCACTGGGCATGCGGTGCTCCTTCTCAGCTGAGTTGGGGGAGGGGGCCAGGATAGTCTGCGCTGCCGATATTTTTACCCTTGTCTAAAGATATCACCGTACTATTAAGGATTTCCTTAATAGTACCACAGGGTTTCTCCCCTCGTCAAATGCCCCCGTCGTCTCTGACTGCCATGGGGCGTAGAGACGGCTTCAATCATCCCAGTAGACAGGTCACCTCTCTAGAAAAGTTTCGATAGTTTTTATTTATATATCAAAACCTGCTTGACAACCCTCCGGAAGGTGGTATAATCCCGGCTGCAATTTTAAGGAAAGCCATAAAAATAACCGGGGTAAATTTGTGTGGGGCTAAAAATAGTCGGGTTAGTTCGGTGCTGGTTCATTGAATTGGGAGGAAGTGCGTGATTCACCTCATTATGGCGGAGCTGAAACGGAACCCGCAAGCGCTCTCGCTGACGGATTTGAGTCAGCGATTGCAGCTCGATCACTCGGTGGTGGAGGGGATGGTGGCGACGATGGTGCGGCGAGGCTACTTGCTCGAAGTGCGGACCAACGAGCCGGAGGGGCCGTGCGCGTGTGGGTGCGCCACCTGCCCCCGGCGGGTAGCAACCGAGCCAGCCACAACCTATCGGTTGGTCGAACATACCTGGGAGGGAAGCCACCTGTGACGACGACCGGGTGGGTTGGTATGATACCAATTTGCGTTTTGACGAAGAGCGCGAGGGTGTCTACAGAACAGGCTGAACCGCGGTGGAATACTCTACGCCATAATGCACATTGGTATGAGATGTTTTGCTGGACATTATCTGCATTGAGAGGGAAAGGGAAAGGAAGGAAAGGACATGCTCAATCTTTCGGCCATCATCAAAGCGATGCTGGCGCTGGTGCCGCTGGCAACCGGGGTGTTGCTCATCGGCCAAACGGATATCTATGGGGGAGTCCCGACGGTTCCTATCACGACCAACGACTTGGTCGTTGAGTCGGCTGCTGGCTCGACCACCTACCGCTATGACACGATGGATTTTGAAGGGGGGAAGTGTTTGTGCCAGCGGATCGCGTTTCGGTCGGCCCAGGCGTTTCTTGCAGCAACAGGCGCGACCGCCATCAACAGCGATACGCTCACCGTCGTCACGCGCTGGAATACGCACGGGGCCGAAGAATTGCTGGTGCATGAGTTCGGGTGGCCGGAGGATCGGGTCATCTATCCCCCCGATTTGACCGATGAAGCCTATCTGACGCTTGCTGACGCGGCCTATTATTTTATTCCTGCTGAGGGAGACACCGCCTGGAAGGTGCAGGCGACGGTAAATGTCTTCCCGGAGGGGTTTTTCGAGAAGCGCACGGCAGTCCAGACTGCCCCGACCGCCGAGGCAAAACAAAAAGCGCAGCAGGCTTTTCTGCCGCTGAAGACACAGGCGATTTCGAACCTCACCGCCCTGCCGCTGACCGATATGTTCACGGTTGAGGAGGTAGAGCGGTCGGGACTTTTGTTTGCCGGCTGGAACGGGCAGTGGGTGAGCACCCACACTTTCCTCGATGACGCGGCGATGCAGTCGGCGTATGCTGCTGTGGCGGATGCCACCCCCCTGCACACGGCAGAGAGCGTCCAGATCTTCCTGGAAACGATGTACCAGGCAGATTTCACCGCACTGGACATTTCCGGCCAGGTGATAAGCTACACCCTCAGCCCAACGCAAACGGTTGCCTGCCCCTACGAGGAGCGAGGGATGACGCCGCTCTACTGGGGGGGCGTACCGGCGGGGTGGTGGTATCAGTATCAGACGGATGCGCCTGCCTGTGAGCCGTTCAAATACCTGGTGATGACCACGGTCCACGCCCACGAAGACAGCACCCCCCACTGGCACCTGCGCTATGGCAGCAGCAGCTTTGATACGCTGCTCAACGACGCGCACTACGCCATGTGGTGGCCGACGGCGATGCCCGCAGGCACCGCGGTCGAGGCACTGGTCGAAGAGACGAAGGAAGAGGCGGCGCTCTATGTTTCGATGCTGCCAAACTGGGACGGGCAGTGGGTGAGTACCCACACTTTCCTGGATGACGCGGCGATGCAGGCGGCGTATGAGACGATTGCCAGCCTGACTTCCCTGCACACGGCAGAGAGCGTCGAAGATTTTGTGAAGGCGATGTATCGCTCCGACTTCACGGCGATGGACATTTCCAGTCAGGTGATAAGCTACACCCTCAGCCCGACACAAACGATTGCCTGCCCCTACGAGGAGCGAGGGATAGCCGCGGCGGGTGGTACTCACGGCGGTTGGTGGTATCTGTACCACACGGATGATGCAGCCTGTACCCAGTTTGCCCATCTCATTGTCACCCGTGTGCATGGACACGGGGGCATCCCCCACTGGCACCTGCGCTATGGCAACACCAGTTTCGATGATCTCGTTTCTAACCCGGCCTATGCCCGGTGGGGTGCAACGGCGGTTGCCCAGGGCACCACCGCCGCACAGTTTGCCCAGGATGCCGTGGATGAAGCCGATATCTATGCGATGATGCTGCCCCCGCCGCTGGCGCAGTGGGCAGGCACCGGTGGCGGAAAGTGGGTTAGTGCCAGCACGTTCCTGGAGGATGTGGCGATGCAGGGGGCGTATGCGGCGATTGCCGAGGCTGCGGGGAGTGCCTATGTTGCCGACGATGTACATCAGGCGATGGTCGCGATGTATGCAACGGTGTTCGGCGCGATGGAAATAGGCGACAGCACGATAACATTTGTGCCCGAAGCTGCCAATGCCTCGCAACTGGTGGCTTCAGTCACGTGTGCCTACCAGTCAGTGGGGGAAGCCACCGCGACCTGGGGGGAGCATGCGTTTGTCTGGCACCGGCTGGAAACCACCTCGACCGATGATGCCTGCGCTCCGTATACCTATCTCGTGGCTACGGACGTACACAGCCACGGGGAGGGCACGACCCACTGGCACCTGCGCTATGGCAGCACCAGTTTCGATGACCTGATGACTAACTCGACCTACACGATGTGGTGGCCGACCCTGGTTGCAGAGGAGACAACGGCGCAGCAGTTTGCTGACGAGATGGAAGAAGAACAGGCAGAGATGGCGGTCATGCTTCAGGCGATGTTGCCCAAACCAGAACCGACGGAGGGACAAAAAGTGGTCTACCTGCCACTTGTGACGCGGTGACCGGCGCTATCAGACCAGGTAGCCCGGCGATCTTGTAACCTTCTTGTGACCTTCTTGTGACCTTTTTTCCTGGTTCCCCCTCTCTCACCCCAGAGAGAGGGGGAACGGTATCTGCAACCAGCCTCACTCCCCCACCTTTCACCTCCCCCCCAGCCAGAAAGCCTGACATAACCCTGACTGGCCTTTTGGCGTCTTGACACCACATCCTCAGTTATGCTATAACATAGCGGGTGGCATGATCAATACTATCTTTCCTACGAGAACAACTTTTGGGGAGGTGTGGTGGCACTATCATCCCAGTTCCGTAACCTGTTCATTGCTCACACGGTCGTTGCGGTGGTCATCTGGCTCTCTGGTTGGTGGCTGCCGGGAACCTCGTCTCCCCACCACACCGAGCCGCTGCTTGCTCCTCACCAGCAGCAAACCGGCATCGTTTGGGACCCGCCCAATGAATCGCTCGATATCATTGCGGGACAGAGCAACCAGACCGTCAGCGTGAAACTCCGCAACACCGGCTCGGTGACAGAAACCGTGGCGGTGACGATGGATAGCAGCAACTTTCCAGAAGGTTGGAGCATCGAAGTCAACCCGGTCATTACCACCCTGACTCTGGCGCCAAGCGGAGAACAAAACCTGACCATCTTCGTGTCGGCCCCGGATGAAGCGACCACAGACTCCTATATCTTCCGGATGCATGCCCAGACCAGCGTAACCCAGACATTCCTGCTCACCGTCAATGCCACTGAGGCAACCCCGACCAGAACCCCCACCCCGAAGCCAAACTCGGTCGAACTGATTTCTTCGGATACGGATAAGGACGCCCTGCCGGGCAAGTCGGTCGTCTACAAAGTGACCATTCGGAACCCTGGCGATACCCGCGGGAGTTTTCGTATCCGGGTTCCGTCATCCATTGACCAGTCGTGCCAGAACGACATTCCCAACTGCTACGAAACCACCAGCCTCCCTTCGGTCGAGCTGGACGGGGGGCAGTCGCGGGAGTTTGATGTGTCGGTCGTGCTGCCATCTGATGCCAGAAAGGACCTCGTTGGAAAGACCACCGTCCGGGCCTATCTGGAGGACGATCCGAGTGTGTGGGCCGAGATTGTCCTTTCGACCACCGTATTGGAGGCCAGCCCCACCCCCACCGAAACGAACACCCCGACCAAAACGCCCACACCGCTTGGTCGCATCTGCAAAGACATCTACGAACGGGATGATCACCTTGATGATGCCAGAGTGATTGATGTCAATGTTCCCCAACCAAACCCCAATAAGCACGATGACGACGACACCGACGACCGGCGGGTCATCTGTCCACCGGGCGACGAGGACTGGGTGAAGTTTGCGGCCGTCGGGGGGAAGGTCTACACGATTGATGTTACGGAGATGGCAGAAGGCATTGACCTGTCGCTGGAAATCTTCGACGAAGAAGGGCGCAGCCTGGCCTTCAATGACGACTATTTCAAGCACGGCGAAGAGTGGATAGATTGGATTCGCCCCAGTATTGATTCCTGGCGGGCCCCGACGGATGGCGTCTACTATGTCCGCATCCGCGATGCCGCGGGTCGCGGTGGCCTCGACCGAACCTACACGATTGAGGTTCGGACCGAGAGCTATGGCCCGACCCCCATTACCGTTGACGAAGAGTGCCTGGATATCTTCGAACCCGATGGGTTGCCCGAACAGGCCTCGCTGCTTATCTCCAACGAGCGGCAGGAAAACCGCAGCTTGTGCCCGACTGGTGACGCCGACTGGGTGACCTTCTTTGGGAAGGCCAATAAGCGCTACTTCATCTATACGGACACGCGCAGCGAGGAGTATGGCAATCAGGATGTGAATAATGCCCAGAGCGGCGCAGACACGGTGCTGATGCTGACCGACCGCGACGGGCTGAGCATGATCAAATCCAACGATGACATCCCAGGCGGGGATACGCTCGATTCGCAGATTGAGTTTATTCCAGAAGTAGACGGCTTCTACTACGTCCAGATAAAGAATGTGGGGGATATCGGCAACCAGTTCATTCGCTATGACCTGGTGCTGGAGTTGTGCAAGCCGGGCCAGACCGATTGCGGACGGGTGAGCAACCCGGAGACCACCGCCAGCCGGCGACCGTCGCAGCCCGCGGTTCCAACCCTTCCCGCACGGGAATATGCCACCAGGGTGCCAGAATATCCCACGGCACAACCCGTGGCAATGGCTCCGCAACCCGCCGAATCGTCCACTCCCGATGTTCGGGCGCAGAGCACCGAACCGGACGAAGGCGACCTGGCCTACCGCCTGGCGGCTGATTTTGCCGACCCGTCATTCTGGCACGAGTGGCAGCGAACCGACCTGGCCGTTGCCAACCAGCGCCTCGCCCGCCCCTGGATATGGGGACCCTCGGTGCTGGCGATTCAGCGCGAGCCGTTTAGCGAGGCATTGAGCGGAGCACGTCAGGTCCAGTATTTCGACTACGGGCGGATGGAAATCAACAACCCTCAGGCCAACCCCGACGACCCCTGGTTTGTGTCGTCGGGCCTGCTGGCGCTGGAACTGGTAACGGGGCGCATCCAGGTGGGGATGGACGAGTTCCGCCCGCACCACCCGGCCAACCTGGTGCCGATTGGTGAGCAGGACGACCCCTCGGCCCCGACCTACGCCACCTTTCAGGCGGTAATGGCAACCCCCTTTACGGACATGACCGGTGAATATGCCCTTGATGTTCTGGACCGCAGCGGAACGGTGCGCCTCTACGATGGCCCGCACGATCCGGGGTCTCACCTGGCGTCCTTTGTCCCGGAGACCCACCACAACATCCCCCTGGGGTTCTGGGAATTCTTCCATACGCAGGGGGAAATCTATGAGCAAGACCGCTACCGTATCGGCCCGTTGATGGAGTGGCAGCGCGTCATCGGGTATCCGCTGAGTGAACCATACTGGGCGCGGGTCCGGCTGGATGGCGGGGCGCGGTGGGTGCTGATGCAGGTCTTTCAGCGCCGCCTTCTGGCATTCGTGCCCGATGCGCTCCCTGGCGAGCAGGTCCGGATGAGTCCTATCGGGCGGCACTACTACCAGTGGCGCTATGGCGAACCACTCCCGTGAGAAAAAAAGATGATTCCCGCGAGGTTGTTCGCTATCTGGTGACATCTATCGGGGTTCGGCCAGCCACGTCGCTCGGCGAAGCCCGCGCAGCGGCTTATGTGGATGGACGGTTGCGCCGCGGGGGGATGAACGTCAGCGCCGACCCCTTTCTTGCCCCGACCAGCGTCAGCCTGACCTATGTGCTGCTGTCCCTGCTTGGGGTTCTGGCAGCACTGCTGGCGGGAGGCCCTCCTCTCCCATCGTTGTTGCTGTCCCTGTGGCTCCTGGGGGTGGCCCTCACTGATGCCTGGGTTGCCCCGCTCTCGCTCCCCCTGGCCTACCGCAACAGTCAGAACATCGTCGGAACCCGTGCGTGCGAACTCCCCCCGCGCTGGCGCGTGGTGCTGCTTTGCCCGCTCGACTCGCCCGCCGAGACCGGGTGGGTCTATCAGTATGTGCGCCCGTATGTGCGATGGCAGCGGGGCGCGGTGGCCGGGCGCGTGGTGGTGTTCGGGTTGCTCGCGCTGCTGTCGCTGTTGAAACTGGTCCGCCCGTCGGATCTCTGGTGGTATGGGCAGATGGTGCCAGCGGTCTACCTGGTGGTGCTGCTCTTCCCGCTGCGGGCCAGCGCCCTTGCCCCTCTGGGAAGTGCCGGGGCGTTGGCGGTGCTGCTGACGGTGGCTGAGTTGCTCCCCCCCTGCGCACCGTCGAGGTGTGGGTGGTGGCACTCGGGGCCACCACGACCGGAAACAGCGGGGTCCATGACCTGCTGGCCCGGTATCCATTCCCGCAGGAGCGGACGGTGTTTCTCTCGCTGGAGAAGATAGACAGCGAGCACCTGGAGTATACCGCTCACGAGCGCCTGGGGAAGCCGCACGCTGCTGACTCGCTGCTGGCTCACCTGGTTCACCAGGCCACCGCCGGGGTTCCGTCCCTCCAGGTCCAGGTCCGACCGGGCCGCTCAGGTGGCGTGAACCCGCTGGCGGGGCCGCTGCATGCGCGTGGCTACCGGGTGCTGACGCTGCGAACGTCTGGCAACGCGGCATCGCTGCACCGGTTCGTCGGGACCAATGAGCACGATGAGCACGATGAGCACGATGAGCACGATGAGCACGATGAGCACGATGGGACCGCCGGGGGTGGGAGGCAGGTCTTTGAGCAGGTGGCCCGGCTCATCGTTGCTATGGTGCAGCACCTTGACCAGGAAGCCGTTCCGGAACACCACCACGACATCCCCCACGCCGGTCGGTAAATCCCCCTTCGGGGGGATAGGCGTCCTGGACCGGGTGAGTTACTATAGAGTTACCGGGTGATACGGTCAATACAACAAAAACCATTATCAGGAGTTCTGACATGAGTTCTTCTTCTTCTTCCTCCCCTTATGTTTCCACGACCCATCTGACTGATGAACCGCAGTGGGAAATGACCGAGAGCGGTTGGCATGCCGTAGTGGCGCGGTGCAGCCGGGGGAAGGGGTGGACGGCCTACCTTGAGTATGAGAATGCCCCCCACTGGCGCATCTGGTCAGGTTGTCTGTTTGAAACGATGGGACAGGCCAGAGATTGGTGCAGCGAGGAAATTATCAAGCAGATGCACCGAAGTGGTTCTCCGCAGTCGCTGATGTGCGCCTGGCACCTTGAGACGGCCCCCTGGCGCTGGCTGTGGGACCGGCTCAGCCAGGAACTAGGGTATACGCGCACGGAGGAAGTGCGGCGTGAGATGCTGCGCCGTCTTCAGCACCAGCACCAGATCCAGAATGGTCACCAGCAGCCGTCTCCTGCCCCTGCCCCGTCCCCTGCCCCGTCCCACGCACGTGAATATGGGGTATAGGTGATAGCCATGATGAGGGCGGTGGGGGTCTCCGATCCCCACCTTTGACGCTTCCCTCGTCCGTGGTATAATACCCTATGTTGGTTGGTTTCTTCCTTTCGTCTCGTCCCCTGACGCACCAGCATCGTGTGTTAGGGGCTTTTTGTTCAAGCGTTGAAAGCCTTTCAGGACATTCCAGAATACCAGGACCTCGGCCTCAGCCTCGACCTGGTCCGGGCCGTGCATCAGGCGCTTGCTTCGCTGAGCCGGTGTTGCGAGTTTCTGGCGCGGGCAACCGAAGAAACCGCATTGCTGCGCGAGGTGTGCCGGGTCCTGGCCGAAGAAGGTGGCTACCACCTGGTGTGGGCCGGGTTGGTTGACCACAACGAGACGGTGCATCTGGTTGCCCGGTCCGGGCACGAAGATCTCTTCCCCGACCCTCCGGGGGTTCCGTGGGGCAATACGGAACACGCCAGAGACCTGGTGCGGGCGGTCATTCAGAATGAAGCGCCGTGGGTTTTCCAGGTTCCACCCTCTGCCCCCACCGGACCGTCCCCTTCGGGCGAATCCGGCGAGCCAGGCGAGCCGACCCCGCTGCTGGTGCTGGTGCTGCCGATCACCTGCCGCAAGCGCACGCTTGGGGTGCTGAGCATCTACGACCAGGGGCCGCACGCCTTTGGTCCCTGGGAACGCGCCACCCTGACTGCGCTGGCCTGTACGATATCTCAGGCGATGCTGGTGGTGCGGCGGTGTACGGATCGCCACCGGGTGCTGGAGAAACTCCAGGAAAGCGAAGCCCGGTTTCGTACCCTCATCGAGCATAATATCAACCCGCTGATTGTGAACAGCCGGGGAGTGATTGTGTTTGTCAACCCCGCGGCCGAAACCCTGTTCGGGCGGTCGGGGGATGAACTGGTGGGCGAAGAACTGGGCATTCCGGTCATTGAGGACCGCAAGACGATTGTAGACATTCTGCGCAAGCAGGGCACCCACGCCATCGGGGAGATGCGCGTGGTCGAGATTGAGTGGGAGGGCGACCAGGCGAATCTCACATTCTTCCAGGATATCACCGATTATAAGCAGCTTGAGGCCGAACTTGAGCGGCGGGTTGAGGACCGCACAGCTCAATTGCTGCTGGAACTGCAAGAGCGGAAACGGGCAGAAGCCGCCGCCGAAGCGGCCAACCGCGCCCGGTCGGAATTCCTCGCCAATATGAGCCACGAGATACGCACCCCGATGAATGCGATTATCGGCATGGCCGCGCTGCTGCGCGACCTGGAATTGACCCCTGAGCAGCAGGAGTTTGTTGAGACGATTCAGACCAGCAGTGCCACGCTTCTGACGCTCATCAATGATTTGCTCGATATCTCGAAGCTCGAGGCGGGGCATCTCGTTCTGGAGCACCTCCCGTTTGATATACGTGAATGCGTTTCCAGAGCGGTGCGCAAGTTTGCCCCCGAAGCGGCCCGCAAGGGGCTACACCTGTCCTGCTCGATGGATGAGGGGGTACCGGCGTTGCTGGTCGGTGACGGCGCCCGGCTGCGCCAGATTCTGGTCAATCTGCTGAGCAACGCGGTCAAGTTTACCGAGCAGGGGGAGGTCGCCGTCATTGTCAGGGGCCATGAGCAGAACACCGGGGGTGGTTCGTCCCACCCCCGGTACGAAATCCTCCTCCAGGTGCAGGACACCGGTATCGGGATACCCCCGGAGCACCTTGAGGATATTTTCCTGTCATTCCACCAGGTTGACCTTTCTTCCACGCGCAGGTATGGTGGTACGGGGCTGGGGCTAGCCATCAGCAGGAGACTGGCCGAACTGATGGGTGGCACGCTCCGGGTTGAGAGCGAACTCCACCAGGGATCGACCTTCTATGCCACGGTGGGGTGTGCCCTCCCTGAAGCGGCCACCGAGTGCCAGCGGCAGCACGAGGACATCGGGGGGGCGTCCATCGGTTTGGAGCCACCAGCGCCCGGCGGCGAATCTCCCCGTCTCCGAGAAGCAGAGGCCGAACCAGACCCCCGGATGGGCCAGCGCCACCCCTTGCGTATCTTGCTGGCCGAGGACAACGTGGTCAATCAAAAGGTGTCGCTGCGGATGCTGGAGCGGCTTGGCTACCGCGCCGACGTGGTCTCCAACGGGGAGGAGGCGCTCCAGGCATTCAGCCGCCAGGACTATGACGTGGTGCTGATGGACATTCAGATGCCCCAGATGGATGGGATACAGGCCATGCAGCAGATTCGGGCGCAGTGGGAGCGCGAGCCTCAACCGTGGGTGGTGGCGCTGACGGCGCATGCCATGCGAGGGTATCGGGAGTGGTTGCTTCAGATAGGAATGGATGATTATATCAGCAAGCCGGTGCAACTTCGCGACCTGGTGCTGGCGCTCAGACGCGCCATCCAGCACCGGGAGGGTTGACCGACCGACGCAGCGCGACCAACCAGCCGGCTCGGTCCGGCGGGGTTGACGCTCGGCGCATGCTTTGCTATAATGTGGGGTGCAGGGGCAAGCGGTGCTGCCTCTGATTTTTCTTGTGGGCGAAGAACGCGAGGAAGAACGCGAGACGAAGCGCGAGATGGAACGCCGATGGCGTCGGGAGTGAACCGGGACATGTATGCAATCGTTCGAGACCGCGGGATGCAATACCGCGTTGAAGAAGGCAAGACCCTGGACATCGCCCTTCGGGATGATGCCGAAAAGGGGAGCGAGATTGAGCTTGATGAGGTGCTGCTCGTTGGTGGCACCGATGAGATAAAAGTGGGGACTCCGCTGGTGGTGGGGGCCCGGGTGCGGCTCCAGGTGGTGGGCAGCGTGAAGGGCGACAAGATTATCGTCTTCCGCTACCGCAAACGGAAGCGCTATCGCCGCCGCACCGGGCACCGCCAGCAGTATACCCGCGTCCGGGTGGATGAGATTGTGATGGGGGAAGCGCCGGAAGCAGCGTGAGCGCAGCAACCAGGAACGCCATTGAGCGGGCCGGTCGAAATGAATGGTCGAAATGAATGGCTGCACCCGTAATCCGGTCTGAAGACCATCGCGGTGAGCAATTGAGCGAGGGGTGAAAAAATGGCTCATAAAAAAGGCGGCGGCAGCACGCGCAATGGGCGCGATAGCAAGCCCAAGATGCGCGGAGTCAAGCGCTATGGCGGGGAGCATGTGATACCGGGCAATATCATTGTCCGGCAGTGTGGAACGAAGGTGAAGCCGGGGAAGAACGTGGGGATGGGACGGGATTATACTATCTACGCCCTGGTTGAGGGGACCGTGTCCTTCCGCCCCTACACGCGCACCCAGAAAATGGTCAGCGTGCTCCCACTGCCAGGACCAGAACCACAAGAAACAGGCCCGACCGTTGAGACGGTCGCGTAGTGGCAGAGAGAGGAAAGACGATGAAAAAGGATATCCACCCGAAATACCATCAGATAGAGGTGGTTTGCGGGTCGTGTGGGGCCGTCTGGAAAACTGGCTCGACGCTGACGGAGCTGCGGGTCAGTATTTGCGGCAACTGCCACCCCTTCTACACCGGGAGCCAGCGGCTCATTGTGGACACGGAAGGCCAGGTTGACCGCTTTATGAAGAAGCTGGCCGCCGCGCAGGAGCGCCAGGCCGACGCGGCCCGACGCAAGGAACAGAAGCAGCAGCAACCAAAGAAGAAGAGCCTCCTTCGGGAGATTTATGGCGAGGAAGGCGAGGGAGAGTCCGGGGAGGCGTGACGTGATGGGCGGTGGGTTCCTTTGTCACGCATCGCCGGCTTGAGGCCAGGTCCGGGTGCATGGTTCCGCACCACCTCATCCGCGAATGCGGGAAGCACCCACCCGGATCCGGTTTCAAAAAACAATATACGCCGCGAACATCCCGACCATCAGAAGCGAACTCCAGATGGCAATCCGCTTGAGATCACGCCGCACAAACGCGTAATCCTGCGAATAGTCCACCGGCTTCGGGGCAGGCCGCTCGAAGCGGCGCTGCTGCGGTGACCGCGACGGAGCGGCCTGCCCCTTCGTCCCGCCACCGGCTGCGGCGTGGTGCTGCGAACGGCGAGAATGGCGGCGGGATGGGCGATGTGGTTGAGGTGGCATAGCGTTTTCTTCCTTGTCTTGTCTGGCTACGTTGCTGGCGTTGCTGGTGACGAAACCGGCTGCAAATCGGGGTTATCGCACGCAGTCCGACCAACTTTCGCCATATTATACCACGTGCCGTGGACCTGGACCCGCACCACATCCGCCGTAAAATCGTTGTTCGTGGACTCCTCTTCGCAGTTCGAAAAGAGCGACGACCCCACACCATAGATATCCGACGGAACCCCCAGGTCTTCGAAGCGGCGAATCTTGTCTGGCCCGAACCCCCCCGTGACCACAATTTTCACCTCGCGGCACCACTGCCGTGCCCGCTCGTGCCACGCGGAGGGGATTTGCCACTGCTTCCAGGCTTCGTCCATCGCGTTGCGCAGCGCAAAGACGAGCCGCGGGGTCACCCCCATATCCAGCTTCTTCAGCCCCAGGGGCGTGACGCAGATATCGCGCACGGAGCCGCCTGTGTCAGGGCGCACGCCGAAGAGCTTGTAGCGCTGCGCCTCCGCTTCCTGCCCGGAGTCAACCAGTTCGCGGTAGCGCGAAAACATCGCTTCCATAACCGCCAGCGAAGTCCCCACACAATCGTTTTCGAAGTCTACCAGCGCCACCCGCGGAATCTCCACCGGGCGGGTTCTGGCAAAGGCCAGCATCACTTCGGTCGTGTCCCCAAAGAACGAGGCAATCGCCGCGTGGGCAATCGTCCCCCCTCCCAGACCGCCCCACCAGTCTCCCTGCGCGTCGGTTGACACAAAGCTGCCCACCTCCCGGTGGTAATCCAGGTTGAACCGCTGCACCGCAATCCGGTAGGCATAGCCATCGGCAGCCTGAACCTCGTGGGCATCGAAGCGGGCCGGAAAGAAAAGCACCGGTTTGCCGCGTGCGGCGCGCAGCACGTTGTAGACATTGGTGGCAATACGGGTGCCACGCGTGAGGGACCCCAGGGTTGGCGTTTCCAGCAAGGCAAAATCGCGGTAGCGCCCGCGCACCTTGAGCACGGGTTGCACGTTCATCGGGTCGCCATCGTAGCGGGCGATGGACCCATCATGCACGGCTTCGACTTCGAGCGTGTGGTAGGTGTTGACAAAGGTGCCATGTTCGTCGTAGAAACCCGTGCAGCCTTCGAGAATAGCCAGGGCTTTGTCTACCCCGGCCACCACCGAGAAGGGAGCGCGTCGGGTAAACCACTGCATCTCAACCACGATGTTGCCAATATCAACATCGTGGGGGGCTATTCCGAGTGCTGCCAGGCGTGGCGAATGCCCCCGGAAGCGATAGTCTTCCTCCGCTAGCGATTGCAGAATCCCAACAATAATATCGAAATATTTGTCCGAATACCACCCCGATTGCATACGCTCCAGGTCGAGCTTGAAGGCTTCCGGGGGCAGGCGGTTTCCATCGAAGATACTCATAACGGTGCTCCTTTACAGCTTCACGGTAAATAGTGTAATACTGACACTAAATATACCGCGTTTTTTCGCCCCTGTCAAGGGCGAAAAAGAGCAACCTGCACTGGTGACGCTCAGGAGCGCGAGCGCAGCAATGGTCCAGGTCCAGCAATCCACAGAAAAGTATGATACAATGGAACCATTCGTCGTACTTCATCTCATGGACGGGCAAATTGACGGGCAAGCGGTATCATCCCAGGCCCACACCCGGAGCCAGACCAACCCAGCAACAAACGCCTCGCCTGTTGGAGGCAGCTCAAGTTCATCATTCAGACCGGTTATTCCTTCAACCGACCCACCAGGCAACTCACCGTCGAGTCCCGAAGACCCCAGGATTGGTGTCGTTCGTGGTCATTCCATGTTTTCGTCATCCGAATGCTTTAGAATAGGGAGAAGAAAGCCATGGCTGCAATGCCCAGAAGAGTAGCATTGATATCCGTTCACGGTGACCCTGATGTGGAGATTGGCAAAGAAGAAGCAGGAGGGCAGAACATCTACGTCCGACGGGTGGGCGAAGCCCTGGCCGAGCAGGAGGGGTGGCAGGTTGATATGTTCACCCGGCGGGTCAACCCCTCGCAGCCAGAAATCGTGCAGCATACCCCGAACTGCCGCACGATTCGCCTGACGGCGGGGCCGGCAAAGTTTGTCCCCAGGGACGAAATTTTTGAATATCTGCCGCAGTTTGTGCGCGAACTGCAAACCTTTCAGCGCAAACATGGCCGGTCTCACCGCGTCATCCACACCAACTACTGGCTGTCTTCCTGGGTTGGCATGCGGCTACGCGAACTGCAACCCATTAAGCAAGTGCATACCTATCACTCGGTCGGAGCCGTCAAGTTCGCGGCGATGGATGTTATTCCACCGGCGGCACACATGCGGCTGGACGTGGAAAAACGGTGCCTGGAAACGGTGGACCGGGTGGTGGCGACCAGCCCCCAGGAACAGCAAGACCTGCGTGACCTTGTCTCTTCCCAGGGCGAGATAGAGATTATCCCGTGCGGGACCGACATTGAAAATTTCGGGTCGGTTCCCCGTTTACGGGCACGAGAGGAACTTGGTATTGCCCCGGAAACTCGTCTGGTGCTTTATGTTGGTCGCTTTGATCCCCGCAAAGGCATTGACACGCTGGTGCGGGCCGTTGGTCGTTCGAAACTACGGGGAGTGGTTGATCTGAGACTGATGATTGTAGGGGGCTACCACGCGGGTGAGAGCGACGAAAAAGAGTACCTGCGCATCAAATCTATGGTTCAGCGCATGGGCATCGAAGATATCACGACCTTCACGGGGTCTCGGACCCACGAAGAACTGCCCACCTACTACGCCGCGGCTGATGTATGCGTCGTTCCAAGCCACTACGAACCCTTTGGTCTGGTGACCATCGAAGCGATGGCAAGTGGGACTCCAGTAGTCGGCAGCGATGTGGGGGGACTCAAGTTCACGGTTGTTCCAGAACAGACCGGGTTGTTGTGCCCCCCCAGAAATGCCGAAGCCTTTGCTCAAGCAATTGATCGCATCCTTGCCCACCCAACCTGGCGCAATGAGCTTGGGCAGGCCGCCAGAAATCGCATCGTGTCGGAATTTAGCTGGAACGGCGCGGCGGCTCACCTGAGTGACCTGTATCTCCGGCTAATGAGCGAACCTCTTGCGCCAGTGGAGCATCCCTTGCATATTTGCCATTCGATGCCGACGAGCTGGGGGAGTGTCGGCCACTTCTGATACCAGATCAGGAAGGATACGCAAGCACGAGCCAGATAAGCTACGGGACTGTCTCCCCTGCCCCGTTCCCATTCGGTGCGGGCGCGGGCAGGTGCGCCCGGAACACCTCCAGGGAGGGTGCGGTGAGCGCCGCCTCAAACAGCGCTTCAAGCTCATCCAGGCTCAGGCCGCGCAGGTGCGCGTCCAGGTCGGGGGGCACCGCGCCGAAGCGCAGGAGAATCGTTCGGTGCACCATGCGGCTCCGTTCTTCCTCGCGGCCTTCCTCGCGGCCTTCCTCGCGGCCTTCCTCGCGGCCTTCCTCGCGGCCTTCCTCCCACCCCTCCCGGCGCAGCTTGCGCAGGAAGGGCGTGTCCAACAACACCCCCTCCTCCTCAATGTACTGCTCAATCATCTCAAGTACCTCCTCGTTGTCCGTCAATGACACCAGCGCGATGAACAACCGCCGCCGCGTCGTTTCCTCCTCCACCGCCTGGATGC
>JAAUSY010000082.1 GCA_012032475.1 Chloroflexaceae bacterium | reverse complement strand
CCTTATACCATCGTATCCTTAGCCATGAGTCATGAGCCATGAGCCACTAGACGGTCGGCTCTTTCTGCTGATTTCAGCCGGGAAGCCGTCCCCCCTCCTTCCCCCTTTCGTTCATCCTGCGCCCGCTTCTCCAGTCCCAGGTGATAGAACCTTTGTAGCAACCCTTATTATACCAACCAAACAATTGTGCTGTCAAGTGGCAATAGGGGGCAACATGGGGCAACATGGGACCACCGGGCCGGAGGTGTGCTATACTGGGGACCATCATCAGGTCTATGCCCGTTTGAGGAGCCATGTTGAACCCTACCGATAGCTTCGGATTGAGAGGGAACCCGCACCCCGACCTGGATCGGGTGCTCATACCCGCGCACGAGATACGCGAGCGGGTGCAGGCGCTCGGCCAGCAGATTAGCCGCGATTATGCCGAGGTGGAGGATATCCTCCTGGTCGGCATCCTGAAGGGTGCGTGATGTTCCTGGTAGACCTGGCCCGCGCCCTCGATATTCCCGTCTCCATTGACTTCATTGCGATTTCTAGCTACGGCGAGAGCAGCGAGTCCAGCGGGGTCGTCCAGTTGCTCAAAGATCTCGAAACGGATATCACCGGACGCCATGTCCTGATTGTCGAAGATATCATTGACAGTGGCCTGACCCTCGCCTACCTCCATGCCCAACTTCGCCAGCGCGGCCCGGCCAGCCTGCGTATCTGCACCTTGCTCAACAAGCCCGAACGCCGCACCGCCAGCGTGCCCGTTGACTATCTGGGATTCGATATCCCCAATGAATTCGTCGTCGGGTATGGGCTGGATTTTAACGAACACTACCGCAATCTTCCCTACATTGGCGTCCTCAAACCAGAGGTCTATACCAGGAAGCCAGCGCGAGCGTCCTGCCGCTAATCCAGCTTCGCCCCTTTGCAGTGGCCCCTGTTGGGTCCCCCCTGGACTGTAAAAAATCAGCAACTTCAAGTACAATAGAAAGCAGGGTAGGTCTGGACCTGGCAGGATTTGATGCTTCTTCCGCCGGGTCCCTATCAGAAAGGCAAAAAACATGTTTCCGCAAAAAAACCGCAAGAACCCGGAGCGGAACCAGGGCGACTCCCCGCCTCCGCGCTGGTTGCCCAGTGGCCGGCTCCTTATCATGCTCATGATCATCTTGATGATTATCAATATATTCACCTTTCGGCCTGAACCTCCAACCGCCAACCTGTCATACACCCAGTTTTTGAAGCAGGTGCGCAGCGACAATGTTGCCACCCTGAACGTTGAGGGGCAGCAGGCCACCGGCACCTTCAACGAACCCATCACCCCCCAGGAAGATGTCGAAGTGACGGGAGGGATACCGCTGGCTCCTGGCCCCGCCAGGCTCACCCGCTTCACCGTCACCCTGCCATCCATGCGCGATGAGCGACTGTTGCCGCTGCTCGAAGAGCACGACGTGGAGATTACCTCCATCGCCAGAGAAACCCCCTTCCTGCTCGGTCTGCTCTTCACCTTTGGCCCGACCCTCCTGCTCATCGGCCTGATCATCTACTTCATTCGACGGCAGATGAACGAACGCGAAGGGATGTTCAACTTCGGGCGCTCGCGGGCCAAAGAACACACCCTCAGCCCCCCGGCGGTCCGGTTTAGCGACGTCGCCGGAGCCGATGAATCCAAAATCGAATTGATGGAAGTGGTGGACTTCCTGAAAGACCCTGGCCGCTTCAAGCAACTCGGCGCGAAAATCCCGCGGGGGTGCTCCTGGTCGGGCCGCCCGGCACCGGCAAGACCTTGCTGGCGCGGGCCGTGGCTGGCGAAGCCGGGGTGCCCTTCTTCAGCACCAGCGCCAGCGAATTTGTCGAAATGTTCGTGGGGATTGGCGCGAGCCGCGTGCGCGACCTGTTCAACCAGGCCCGGCGCAACAGCCCGGCGATTATCTTCATTGACGAGCTTGATGCTATCGGGCGGCAACGCGGCGCAGGGTTGGGCGGCGGCCACGACGAGCGAGAGCAAACGCTCAACCAGATTCTAGTTGAAATGGACGGCTTCGAAGAGAGCGTCAACGTCATCGTTGTGGCCGCCACCAACCGCGCTGACGTGCTCGACCCTGCCCTGATGCGGCCCGGTCGGTTCGACCGTCAGGTCACGGTGGACCTGCCCGATGTGCGCGGGCGCGAAGCCATTCTGCGTATTCACCTCAAGGGCAAGCCCGTGGCCCCCGATGTCGAAGTGTCAGTGCTGGCGCGGCAGACCCCCGGCTTTGCCGGGGCCAACCTTGCCAACCTGGTCAATGAAGCCGCGCTGCACGCCGCCCGCAAGGGCGAAAAGCACATCCACATGGTCCACTTCCGCGAGGCGCTCGATAAGATTGTGCTTGGGACCGAACGCCCCTTGCTCATGACCGAACGCGACCGCACTGTCATCGCCTACCACGAGTCCGGCCACGCCCTGGTTGCGCTCATGCTCCCCGAAAGCGACCCGGTCAACAAAGTGACGATTATTCCGCGGGGGCGCTCGCTCGGCGTCACCGAATATCTGCCCGAAGGCGACCGTTTCAACTATTCCCGCCAGTATCTCCTGACGATGATTGCCGGGTTGCTTGGCGGGCGCGCTGCCGAACAGGTGGCAATCGGTGAGATTACCACCGGCGCGGAGAACGACCTTCAGCGCGCCACCCAGCTAGCGCGGAACATGGTTGGCCGGTGGGGGATGAGCGCAGAACTGGGGCTGATGTTTGCCGGCGATGGCAACCAGAACCCCTTCCTTGGCCGAGAGATGGGCATGCATGGGTCCCGCGAACACAGCGAAGCCACCGCGGCCATCCTCGACCAGACCATTCGCCACCTGCTCGAAGAGCGCATGGCAACGGCAGTTCGTATCCTGACGGAACACCGCGACGCCCTGGACCGGCTGGCGCAGGCCTTGCTCAAATATGAAACCCTGGACAAACACTGCATCCAGGCTGCCATCCGCGGCGAAGAAGTCCCGCCGCCGGAGCGTCCGCGCTTCCCTACTCCTCCCGGCCAGACCAGAGACCCGCAGGACCAGGAGCAGGAAACACCCGTGAACCCCAGGCCAGAGACCATACCGGCCTGAAGCCAGTAACGGAGTGACGGGTGATGAGCTACGGGTGACGGGTGACGGGTCACGAACGATGGCTTGTCACTCCTCACTCCTCACTCCTCACTCGTTCCAGCTATGAGCAGATAGACCAAAATTGAGGATACAACAGAAGGGGAGATGCGCATGGGTCTTCGACACGAAACGGTTCAGGTGAATGGCATCCAGATGCACTACGTCATCGCAGGGAGCGGCCCGCTGCTCCTCCTGCTCCACGGGTTTCCGGAGTTCTGGTGGAGTTGGCGGCACCAGATAGAACACTTTTGCGCGGACTTCACCGTCGTCGCCCCGGACCTGCGAGGCTACAATGACACAGACAAGCCCACCTGGGGCTATGAGATTGATGTGCTGCTGGCAGACCTCGTCGAATTCATGCGCTCCCTGGGATTTCACCGGGCCGTGGTGCGGCCGCCACCACTGGGGGGGATGCTCGCGTGGGGGTTGGCAATCCACTACCCCTACCGCGTAGATCGCCTGATTGTCCTGAATGCCCCGCACCCCGGCCTCGTCAAACGGTCGCTTTGCATCGGGTCGAGCCACACCCTGCGCAGTCTGGCAACCCTGTTCGTCCAGGTGCCATGGCTGCCAGAGGCACTCCTCCAGGCCAATGACTATGCCCTGGTTCGCTGGTTGCTGCGGGGAAGAGCCGTCCGCAAGGACGCCTTTTCGGACGACGTGCTTGAAACCTACCAGGATGCTATCAGCAAGCCGGGGGCCCTGAAGGCGGCGCTCAGTTGGTACCGTTTTACCGGCTCGTTCCGAGAGCTGTTCTACGGATACCCGGTGATGCGCTTGCTCAACGGCAAGAGCAGCTGCATCCAGGCTCCCACCCTGCTCCTCTGGGGCGAAAAGCACCGCGACCAGGATGTCCCCCTGACCTACGGCACCGAGCGATATGTGACCGATTTGCACCTGCGCTGTATCCCGAACTGCTCGCTCCGTATTCTGCACGAAAACCCCGCCCTGGTAAACCAGTATATGGCGGTCTTTCTCGAATCGCGAGAGGTGAGTGGTGAGAGGTCAGAGGTCAATCGTGATGGATGAATGATGTTGGATGAATGATGAGGGAGGTGAATCGGTGCCCTTTCTTTCGAACCCGGTCTTGATGAAAGAGCTGCGGGGGCGCATGCGTGGCAACCGCTCCCTGATTATCCTGACCATCTATCTGTCCCTGACCGGCGCGATTACGCTGCTGGTCTACCTGGCTTTCGCCAGTTCTGCGTCGAGCGGAGCCGACCCGCAAGAGGGGCGCATCATCGGGAAAGCGATTTTCCTCACGGTCATCATCGCCGCCCTGATCCAGGTCTGCATTATCACCCCCTCGCTCACGGCCGGCAGCATCGCCGGCGAGAAGGAGCGGCAGAGCTACGACCTGCTGGTGACCACGCTGCTTTCTCCCTTGCAGATTATCGTGGGCAAACTGGGCGCTGCCATTGCCTTTGCCACCCTGCTCATCATTGCGGTGCTGCCGATGGCGGGGTTGGCGTTTCTCTTCGGGGGGGTCAGCGGTATCGAACTGGCCTCGGCTATGGTCATCCTGCTGGTGACGGCCCTGCTCTACGCCGCGGTGGGGATATTCTGGTCTACGGTTGCCAGAACCACCCTGGGCGCAACCGTGCGCTCTCAGGCCACCATTATGCTGCTGCTCCTGTCGGTTCCGTTTCTGTTTGTCATCTTCGTCATCATGGAGGTGAACGAGGTTATCCTGCCCCCCGACTTGCTGGAAGACCTGGCAAACATGCCGCTCTTCGTCTATAGCATCGGGGTGTTTCTCTGCTCCCACCCCTTCGTGGCCCTGGGATTGACGGAGGCTTCGTTGTCAGCCGGAGAAAACCCGTTCCTCTTCACCATTGACCCTGGACGGGGCGATATCCTCGTGCTCTCACCCTGGCTGGTCTACCTGTTCATCGGAGTGCTGACGACCATGACCCTGCTGCTTCTGAGTATGCGCATGCTGCGGCCCGTCCAGTATCGCGGGACCAGGGGAATGCGGGGAACAGCGGACCGGCCCCCCGGCGGTGGTGCTGGCTGATTACCAGTCCCATCATGATGGTGGGAAACGCCGATCTCTTTCTGGTGTGGCTGCTCCGATGGGTGTGCCCCGGAGCAGGGTAGCATAGCAGCACCGTGGGGCACACCGTGGGGGTTGTTGCCTGTGAGGAGAGGGTGTGGTGTGAAATCCTGGTTTTCTGTTCCCGGTCGTCCTCGTCTGGTGATGTTCGTGCGTGGTTGGCCGGTTCTGGCCGGTATCGTCTTCCTGAGCGGTGTGCTCATCATGGCCGGCCCCCCCGGCCATGCCCAGGCTCAGACCAGTTGGCGCTGTTTTGCCGAAACGGGGATGTGCATCAAGGGACGCATCCGCGAGTTCTGGGAGCAGAATGGTGGTCTCCCGGTCTTTGGCCTGCCAATGACGCCGCAAACCTGGCAGGATGTCGGGGGGCGAGCGGTTCAGGTGCAGTGGTTCGAGCGGGCCCGTCTTGAAATCCACCCGGAAAACGCCCGCCCGTATGATGTGCTCATCGGGCACGTTGGGCGTGAGCGGTTTGAGCAGGGGGGGGGGCAGTTTTCGCCTCCACCAACGCACGCGTCCTCTCTGGCACTCCCTGATGAGCATGATGGGTACGATGAGCAAGAAGGGGAGTGCTCCCCGTTCCCGGAGACGGGCTACCAGGTCTGTGGCGCTTTTCTGGAAACCTGGCGTTCCAGTGGCCTGGAGCTTGATGACCATCCGGGGACGAGCCGGGCCGAGAGTCTGTCGCTGTTCGGGTTGCCTCTGACGGAGGCCCGTACCGAGACGCTGGCCGATGGCAATCGCCATACCGTCCAGTGGTTCGAGCGGGCGCGGTTCGAGTGGCACCCGGAGCAGGCCCCGGCCAACCGGGTGCTGCTGGGGTTGTTGGGGCGTGAGTTGCGCGGCGAGGCGTGGAATCAGTGGCCGCGCTTTGAGCCGAGCGCCTGTCCCTTTGGCGTGCCAGGCGGCATTCGCGTGGAATGCGGCTATCTCACGGTGCCCGAAGACCGCCGCCAACCCGCCAGCCGCCCTATCCAGCTGGCGGTGGCGGTGGTCCCAGCCCGTGGGGCTGCCCCCGTTGCCGACCCGGTGGTCTATCTTTCGGGGGGGCCGGGGAGCGCCGCCCTGGCGAGTACGGTGACTTTTGCGCAGGGGTGGTCGTGGTTGCTGGCAAACCGTGATTTCGTGGTGCTGGACCAGCGCGGCACTGGTTTTTCCCGTCCGGCGCTCGCCTGCCCGGAGCTTGCGCAGCTTGCGGTTGAGGTGCTCGGTCAGGAGATGACGCGGGCTGAGAAGGTGCGGGCCGAGATTGATACGGCGCTGCAATGCCGCAACCGACTGGTGAGCGAGGGGGTCAATGTAGCGGGGTATACCAGCGCGGCGACTGTGGCCGACCTGAACGATTTGCGCCTGGCCCTGGGATACGACCAGTTCAACCTGTTTGGCATTTCCTATGGCACGCGGGTTGCGCTCACGGCCATGCGCGATTACCCCCACATGCTGCGGAGCGTGGTGCTGGACTCAACCTACCCTCTGCAAGCCAATCTCTTCACTGAGATGCCCGCCAATATGGACCGCTCGCTTTCGACGCTCTTCCGCAATTGCGCCAGCAACCCGACCTGTCGCCAGAACGACCCGGACCTGGAGACAGTTTTTTATGACCTGGTGGCGCAACTGGATGCCAACCCCGTCACCGTCTGGCCCGTCAATCCGCACACGGGACGGTCGGTCAAGGTTCGGGTGGATGGAACCGAACTCCTGAGCCTGATGTTCCGCCTGCTCTACGATACCCAGGCGATTCCGTCGCTGCCGCAAATGATTGCTGCGACGCGCAACGGGAACTACGAGATGCTGACGAGTATGGAGCAGCGCCGCCTGGGGCGCACAGGCGGCAGCTTCAGCCACGGGTTGTATTTTTCGGTGGAGTGTGGTGAGGAAATAGCTTTCACCACGGAGCATGAGGTGCTCGCCACCCTGGAGGCTTTCCCTCATCTGCGGCCTTTCTTCGAAGGCATCCCGGAGAATACGACGGAGATTTTTCGTCTGTGCGGGGAGTGGGGGATGCACCCGCCAGACCCGGCTGAGAATGCCCCGGTGGTGAGTGAGGTGCCAGCACTGATACTGGCAGGCGAGTATGACCCCATCACGCCGCCGGCCTGGGGGAGGCTGGTAGCGGAAACGTTGAGCCATAGCTCGGTATATGAGTTTCCAGGCACCGGGCACGCGGTCATTACCCGTGGGGCCTGCCCGCAGAGCTTGATACGGGCGTTTCTCGATAATCCAATGCAGCCGCCAGATGGCGAGTGTGTGCGGTGAGCGAGGTTGGCGGGCAACGACCTATCCTGATCGTACCTCAATGCCTCAACGGAGGCGTTCCCCCATTTTTTTGAGCTTGTGTTATACTACACAAAACGGCATGATAGGGGAAATCCCACCCACATCTACTGGTAATTGAATGGGGGTTATTTCTCGTTGACAAGACATATATGGTTTCACCGTTCAAGTAGGTGTGGTACCTCAACGAACCTTTGCACGAGCCAGGAGCTAAGGTGGGAGAAACAGTACGTGAGAAGAATCATATCCAGGGAGATGATCCATGCCAGGATTACCAGAACGCATCCACCGAATGTGCTGCGAAACTCTGCTCTGCTGCCAGGAATTTGATACGCATGAATCCCTCAAGACTGTCTTCGTTAGAGAGGAACTGAAAGGCTACCAAGACAGGCTACCCGACCGTGCTTCCAACAAACACGACCGCGTTGCTCAAACGATAGCTTACCTTCAACAACAGCGGCTAAAGGACGGGCGGTCCGTACTGGTTGTGTTTCTCAGCACATTGAAGGAGAACCGTCACGAGGGAGATGGCTTGCGAGACGAGTTGGAAAAATGCCGCATGCACGTGCAACAACATTATTCTCCACCCATCACAATGGCCCCCCTCCCACTTCTTTCTTTACCGAAGTGGGGGGATAAAATCATAACCTGGGCAAAAGATGGAAAAGAGATGGTTTATATTAAGGCTCAGGATGGTGAGTTTTATATAGACCAATATCCTGTTACTCGCAAGGAGTACCGCTATTTTGCTCAGAAGACGCGTCGGAGAGTACCAGAATGGAATACACGAACAAACTTACTGGAGATATTCCGCGGTCTTTTACCTGAGGAGTGGAATGAAAACGATGCTGAAAATAACCTTCCCGCAACCCGCATCAAGCCTGAAGATGCTCTGGCCTATGCAAAATGGTCTGGAAAACGTATTCCAACCTGGCAGGAATGGCAACTTGCTGCGTCATCCGGTTGCTCTGAGAAGACACCAACCTATCCCTGGGGAAACGAGACAGACGTGCAATTTGCCAATACGTTGGAAAGCGGATATGGGTGGCCCTGGCCTGTTCAATGCTCGAAGGCAAGAACAGAAGAATACAACAATTCTGATCTTATGTGCGATGCCATTGGGAATGTGGCCGAGATAGTGATCAAGTCAGGAGAATACTTGAGCTGTGGTGGAGCATACAATGATACCATTAGGAATTGTTCCATCCGAAAGCTACTCTACCTTCCTAAACATTTTGATGCTGTAGGATTTCGTTGTCTGTCCCAACGGGATGATTTCAGTGCGATTCAACAGAAGGGAGAAAACTGAAGATGCAACACAAACCTATTTTCCTGAGTGATGCTCCAGTATCATACGATGAGAACATTTTGTGGGAAATGAACGGTGCAGTCATGCACCAGATCTCTGAAATTGTAAAAACAATCTTGTCTGAGCCTGGAAAACTCACATTTGCAATCCACGGAGCCTGGGGATCAGGCAAGACCAGCTTCCTCAAAATGATCGAACACCAAGTCGAAGAAAGAGTCAAAAGCCAACCCCAACCACAGCAGAATATTGTTTTCTGTTGGTACAATGCTTCAACCTTCCAGAACACAGCGACTGCGGATACTACCCTGGCGCTGCAAATGTTTTCCAAACTTTCTTCACCAGGAGAACAAGGGGATCCATTGTCAATTTACAAGAATTGCATCCAGGATATGCTTGGATCTTTGAACATCGAAACATGTGCCCACCATTCGGGCAGCCCTCTCGCTCACGATGTTCTTGAAAATTCGCTGAGCGCGTCATTCGTTTGGCAAATTTCCCTGACTGGTTAGAAGGAGTCCTTAATGGGAAGTTCGGTTCTTCAACAAGAAAGCTAGTCTTTTGTGTTGATGACCTTGATCGGTGCAGTAATTCGTTTATTGGGAATATCCTGGATGCTTTGCAGCGACTTAACTCGGTAAAGAATCTCTTTATCTTTATCTGTGTTGACCGAGAAGTCTTGATGACGGCCTTGCGAGAACGGTATCAGGAAGTAGCATCCTTTCGCGATGAATATGAAGCACTGGAAAAATATGTCCAATGTTCATTTCACATTCCCGACATCAGTCAGGAGCAGGTTACTGGTTTCGTTCGGAAACTACTAGAAAGAATGCACGAAGACGAAGAAGATCAAGTCATGAAGGCCATCAAAGACAGTGCCTTCTACTTTCCAATTGGCTTGAAATGGAAAACCCCACGAACTATTAAGCGCATTATCAATGCCATTCGTCCAGAGATTGCCCACAGATTGAGTACGAATCAACAAATAAAAGCAGATGAACCACACTTGATAGTGAAAGAACAAATCCTGGCCTATAACTGGCCCTTGTTCTATCAAGATTATGTCAAAACCAGGGATTCTCGGAAATCAGCATTCTTCAAAGAACTTGAGCAACTCTGCCATGAGCACTATCTTCGAGACTCGACTGATGAACCATCGTCACAAAGTTCACAGAAAACCATCGAAAAACGAAATCGGCGGGCGATCTTTGATTTCCATCTCGAAAACCTCAAGAAAAGAGAAGGGTTACCTGATGATGTAAATCTCTCTATTCCTGATGAACTGGCTGCATTGATCGCACAACCTCCCTACTTACACTACCAGAAAGAAACCAGACAAACTCCAGGTGAAAGTAAGTATGAATTTGAACCTCCAACAGATAGGACAGAAGATTTCTCAAGATATTACGTGCTTTCTGAGCAGGCGGAAAAGGTCGGAGATAGTCAGGCGAGTGTCGAGGCGGCAGCCAATGCGTATAGCCTCGTTCAGAATAATAGAATCGCTTTTGGAAAAAGTGTTGCTGGTCAACTTGGTAACCTGGGGCTTAATGCAGAAAAATTCAAGGCATTCGAACTCGCCGAACGGATTTGGAGACTAGCCCTGGAGATTGACCCCAATCACGCCGGTTGCATGCAACAATTTGCTGACTATATTGTTGACAACCGAGCGGATTTATATGAAGAAGCTGAGAGTATCCTCACGAAACTGCGAAGTGATCCGCACCGAAATCACAGACCTTTCTTCACTTTTTCGATCCTGGCAAAACTGCGGAGTGCTCAGGGTGTTGCTCTAGATGAAACGGTTGTCGGTGAAGTTATGGAGATGGTTAAGCAGGAAAGTGAACCACGGCAGATTGGTCACGGATTGGCTGGATTAGTGAGAGCAAATGCCATTCAACAAGCTCTTGAATTATATAAGTCAGAAATTGTGCGGTTTACGGACAAAAGTTCACGATACACCATTACGCGGGTTCTGGCGGATGCCATGGCTATCCGGAATGAAGCAGAAAACGAGCGTATCGCGATGGATCTTTACTGTCAGATACTTACCCATCTTGAGACGATGGATGAAGGCGATCTACCTGATGTGATGGCAAATTACGCAACTTTGCTGGACCAGCATGGATATAGCGATGAGGCAGGTTGCCTGCGATTTAAGGCCTATAACCATCCTAACGGTAGAAATCAATCCAACATTAAACAATCTTACTATCTCTACCTGATGCGAGCCAATCGACTTGACCTGGCGCAGAAAGCATTGGAGGGAGAACCGACAGAAGAGATGGTTCTCGTTCCCTCTTCCAAGGTTTTTCCAGAGAAGTTTTCAACCATCGATATTCCGGATTTTCTGGGAGATGGAAGAGCATCGGTTCGCTACCGTTGTTTGAGAAAAGGAAATGATCAGGAAGGGAGTATAGGAAGCGAACACAGGGAACCCCCGGCACCCACCGCATCTCCACCTACCGAACACCAAGCGGTCATGCTTGCTGAAGGTGAGGGAGATCAACCATCGCTTTCGGCGGCGGAGCAAGCAGAGATGTTAGCATTATCACAAATTGTGCCATTACTGCAATATGGTCTTGTCATGCTGGGCAACAAGAAAGCGGGAGAAGCGGATCGGGTGCATGTGGCAGAGAAACTGGAGCAACTAGCAAAGCAAGCTGAGATGGGAGAGGAATTACCGTGGTTGGAAGGGGCGAGAGCACTGCGGATAATGGCGGGGTGGCTGCGGGGAGACGTAGTTGATACAGCAAATCTGTCCCCCCTCTATCGCGAGGTGATAGAGAGGATTGTTACAAAGGCGGCAGTAAATGGTGGCGCTACTGAACAGTAATCAACTGACGTGACACTTCCCACAGGTGCGGGTCCCTGGTTACCTAACCAAACTCTACTTCATGCTACATGCGCTGTGCAGGTACCACTGGCAGCCAAACTTGTCAAAGACCGTGGGGAGTGCTACCATGCCGGCCATGAGCGAGAAGGTTGCCAGAGGCTTCAGGAGGGCCCACACAGCTTTCCTGCAAACTGAAGCATAAGCAAAGGAACACAAGGAAAGGAAACACGGGTGCAAAGGATGCAGCGCGTGACGGGGGTGGGAAGATGGGCGCTGGTGGCGCTGATGGCACTGGCGGTGCTAACCATGATGGGTGTGCTGGCGGGGTGTCGGTCGGGAGAAGCTGTCGGAGCCTACAACCAGGGGAACAAGCATTTTCAGGCGGGAAACTACACCCTTGCCATCGTCGAATACAGCCGGGCCATTCTGTCCGACCCCGACTTCACCAAGGCCTACAACAATCGCGGGGTTGCCTATACCCATCGGGAACAGTACGACAAAGCCATCAAAGATTTCAACGCTGTGCTGAATCTCGACCCTGACTACCACGCGGCCTACAATAATCGCGGCGTTGCCTACTATAAGCAGGGCGAGATAGAAAAGGCAGTCGCCGATTTTCAGAAGACTCTGGAGTTAAGCGAGGACGCAAACCTGCGGCAGCAGGCCGAAGAAGCCCTGAAAGAGATAGAACCGTAGGAAACCCCTGGGAACGCACGCGTCTCGCTGGCCTCCAGGTAGGCCAGAGGCCAGCGTTCCCAGGTTGCTTCCCCCAAAGGTAAACCGTTCCAGACAAAAGGCAAAAGTGCGCTTGCTGATAGTACGCACCTGTGCTATACTCATGCGTGCCCAATTTTCAGGAGCCGGTAGGTCCCAGGGTACCAGCTATTCCCTGGTGTGCCAGCGCTGAAGGTGCGGAAGGGTCCGTCGGTTAGTCTGGCCCCCAACCAGCATCGAACGAGTACCCACGACCGGCCCATTCAGTTGAGAACCTATCAACCAGAGTGCCCCATACTCAAGCGTGTCTCCGGCGGCGGGCGACGACCGTTCCGTGGGTATTCACCTCGCCAGGGACTTGTGGGTCCGGGCCTGAGTATGGTACAATAGCATATTGTATTGCCGTCAGTTCACCCGAATCTCTCCATGCCTCAGTCCCAGGCCCATCCGCTCTACTTCGCAAGGAGACCGACCCAGGGAACTGGATACCAGGAAGGGGCTTTCTATCATTATGAGATTCCGTGCTTTATCATGGCCGTGACCTGGCAAGAACCAGAGCCAGACACATTTCACACACAGGAGGCTTTCTATAATGTCGTTTCAAGTCGCAGAGCAGAGCGTACAAACTGAGTTTGATGAGTCAAACTGGGACCAACTTCTTGATGAATATGATTACGCTCGTCCGGAGCGCGGCGAATTGCGCGACGGGCTGGTGATGCAAATCGAAGAAAATGGGGTGCTGGTTTCGATTGGAACCAAGCGGGAAGGCGTGATTCCCTGGCAAGATGTGCGCCAGATGGGCGAAGAGTTCACGGACACCTTGCAAGTTGGCAATCCCATCCAGGTTTATGTTCAGGACCCCGAAAACAAAGATGGTGATTTGATTTTATCTTTGACCATGGTTCAAGTTGCCAAAGATTGGGAAACAGCGTCACGAATGTATAGCGATGGAGGCATCGTACGCTGCAAAGTGGTTGGCTTCAACAAAGGTGGTCTGCTGGTCCAGTTTAACCGCATTCGCGGCTTTGTTCCGGCTTCGCAGATCGCCCAACTCCACGGAAGAACCGCCGCCGAAGAGCGGCAGCAGGCATTGCAGCGCATGGTCAACCAGGAAATCCCCCTCAAGGTGATTGAGGTTGACCGCGAACGAAACCGCCTCGTCTTCTCGGAACGGAGCGCCACCCAGGAATGGCGCAAAGCCCAAAAACACCGCCTCCTGTCCGAACTGCAAGCCGGGGATATCCTGACCGGTCGGTCAATCAGTTGACCAATTTCGGGGCGTTCATTGACCTCGGCGGAGCCGACGGCCTCGCCCATATCAGCGAACTTTCCTGGCAGCGCGTCAACCACCCCCGCGAGGTGCTCTCCCCTGGTCAGGAGGTCCGCGTGATGGTCGTTGAAATAGACAGTGACCGGGAACGGATCGGGCTGAGTTTGCGCAAACTTCAGGAAAACCCGTGGGACACGATTGACCAGCGCTACAGCCTGGGGCAAATCGTCAATGGTCCGGTGACCAATGTGACCCCGTTCGGGGCGTTTGTCCAGATTGAAGAGGCGGTTGAGGGGCTGATCCATGCCAGCGAACTGGACGCCGACCCCCAGACGCAGCCAAGTGATGTGCTCCGTCCAGGACAGGAGATAACCGCAAAGGTCATCAGCCTGGACCGCCAGCGCCAGCGGATGGGGCTTTCGCTGCGGCGCGTGACAGAAGACGAGCAGCAGGACGAGCAACTGGACGAGCAACCGGACGAATCACCGAACCCGCAACCAACCCCGCAGCAAGAACAGGAAGCTGCCGTGGGCGAAGCAGCATCCCCTTCCCCTGACGGTGGAGCATTCCCGAACGATTCCACGTCCACGGCCCATGAGACTGCCACCAGTGATGAATCCCCTTCTCGCTCCCCCTCGGATGACTCGGTTCCTCCCATAGTCACTGCGCCTATCGCGGAGGGCGAGCCGATGAACGAGCCAGCGGTCGTGGTTCAGGCAGAAGCCACCGCGTATGGGGAGGAGGGCACGGCCCAGGACGAAAACCAGAATGGCATGGAAGTTGAAGCGGTCTGTTGATGCGGTCGAGGCAAAAGCCGAGGTTCGGGTGGTTGGCGAAGAGCGCAGAGAAGCCGATGTCAGCATCGCAGATTGAGTTGAATGGTGAGATGCTGAAGGACCCGAGGGAACCTATGCGCACGGGGTGAGGACGAGGGAGAGAGGCTTTGAGAAACATTTGTGTCATCGGAACAGGGTACGTGGGACTGGTCACCGGGGTATGCTTTGCCGACCTGGGCAATCGAGTGGTCTGTGTTGATATTGACTCGCAGAAAGTTGAAACGTTGATTGCCGGCAAATCAACCATCTACGAACCAGGGTTGGAAGAACTGCTCGTTCGGAATGTCCATTCCGGGCGGCTCTCCTTTACGACCAGCTATGCGGTTGGGTTGGAGGAGGCCGAATTTGCGTTCATTACCGTTGATACGCCCATGGGGCCGGATGGTTCGGCCGACTTGCGCAGTGTCGAGGCCGCCGCGCATAGTATTGGCGAAGTGCTGTCCCACCCGCTGATTATCGTTGACAAGAGCACGGTGCCTGTGGGAACGGGAGATGTCGTCAGCCAGATTGTTTCCAGCCACGTCGGGGATACCCCGTTCTCGATTGTCTCCAACCCGGAGTTTTTGCGCGAGGGGAGCGCCGTCAGCGATTTCTTCAACCCGGACCGTATCGTTCTGGGGTCTACCGACCGGGAGGCGGCAGAGCGGGTGGCCGAACTCCACGCGCCCTTGAATACGAAGGTCATCATTACGGACCTGCGCACGGCGGAGATGATTAAGTATGCCTCGAATGCTTTCTTAGCGACGCGCATTTCCTTCATCAATGAGATTGCCCAGATTTGCGAACGGTTGGGGGCGGATGTCAAGGAAGTGGCTCGCGGTATGGGAGCCGACAAGCGCATCGGGCCGCATTTCCTGGAGGCCGGGGTGGGGTATGGCGGGTCGTGCTTTCCCAAGGACGTGCTGGCGCTCTTCCACATGGCCGCCAGCGCCGGGTGCCACCCGCAACTCTTGCAGGCCGTGATGGACATTAACCGCGATGCCCGGCGGGCGTTTGTTGAGAAGGTGCATACGCTGCTTGGCGACCTGCACGACAAAATTATCGGGGTGTTGGGGTTGTCGTTCAAACCGAACACCGACGATATGCGCGAGGCTCCTTCGGTCGAGGTCATCACGGCGCTCAAGTCGCTCGGAGCCAACATCAAAGCCTACGACCCGGTGGCGATGGACCGTGCCAGCGACTTGTTGCCCTGGGTGACGTTCTGTGCCACGCCCTATGATGTGGCAAAAGAGGCCGACGCCCTGCTCATTATTACGGAGTGGAACGAGTTCAAGCAACTGAACTGGGAGAAGTTGCGGCAGTTTATGCGCCAACCGGTGGTCGTGGATGGGCGAAATATCTATGACCCCCAGGAAATCGCCGCCTGTGGATTCACCTACTGGGGCGTTGGTCGTGGCACCGCCCCGGCGACCTATTCGGAGGCGAAGCAGGAACCCCGGTGAGGGGTATGGTCTGACTGCGGGGTTCGGGGGTCGGGGTCTGGAAGATTCGGGCTTTGGAGGTGAAGGGAAGACCCGCCCCCGGCCCCTCGAAACCCGGCCCCCCAGATGGCGCTCACGCTCCAAAGCCATGATCCTGAACCCCCATCTCCTGATTTCCGCCTATTGCCAGGGGATCTTCCCCATGGCCGACGAGCGGGGAGCTATTTCTTGGTATGACCCGGACCCGCGGGCGATTATCCCCCTGGAGACGTTCCATGTTCCGCGCCGTCTGAGGCGCACCGTGCGCCGGGGACGGTTTGAGATACGGGTAGACTGCGACTTTTGCGGGGTGATGCAGGCTTGCGCCGAACCATCGCCCTACCGTGGTGATACCTGGATTTCGGCGGGGCTGGTGGAATCGTATACGCTGCTGCACCAGATGAACCTGGCCCACAGTGTGGAAACGTGGCTGGATGGCCGGCTGGTCGGGGGGTTGTATGGGGTAGCGATTCGCGGGTTGTTCGCGGGGGAAAGTATGTTCAGCCGCGAGACGGACGCCAGCAAGGTGGCCCTGGTGGCTCTGGTTGAGCGGTTACAGCGCGGGGGCTTTGTGCTGCTGGACACGCAGTTTCTCACCGACCACCTCTCCCAGTTCGGAGCTATCGAAATCTCACGGGATGAATATCAGTTGCGGCTGGCTCAGGCACTCCAGGTGGATGCGACGTTTGAGCCAGCCGTCGCTATCGCTGGTCGTTGATTGGCTGATTGGCTTACGACCGCTTTTTGCGTTTGCGCCGCTGGCGAGCCTCGCGGCGGCTGCGGCCAGGGGTCAGGCCGGGTTCTTCCGCGCCGTTGAGGCTGCTCTGATCCGCACCAGTGGCCGACAAACGGGGAGCCTGCGGCCTGCTGCCTTTCTCCCGACCAGTCGCGGGCGTTTGCTGGCGCGGATAGACCACCCGAGCGTAGTAGACCAGGTATCCTGCCAGCAGCAGGTCGGCCAGCAGCATGAGATAGAACCAGTAGCGCTGGTTGAAGGGGGCGATGTCTCTGAGCCGCAGCACGCCGAGCAGGGTGCCCATGCTCCCCAGAGCGATGAGCACCAGACCAAGCCTGCGGGCCAACTGCATCCGCAGGATGTTGCGCTCTTTCCACGCAAAAGAGAGGTAGACCCCAGCGGCCATGCCTAGCGCCTGAACGACGTAGAATGCCCACGCAAAGGGACCAAAAACGGGACTGGATTCGGTAAGATAGGTCAGGTCGAACGGATTCGGCATGAATTAGGGTGCTCCCACACAACTGAATGGCAAACTGCTCCGATTATACCAATCGGGAGAGGTTGCGTCAAGGGGTGGCGGTCGGGGGCCAGGGCGACTTTGACGTCGGCCTGAGCACCGGGGCACCGGGCCAGCGGGCCGACCCCATTGACAATCCGGCCTTCTCGTGCTAGACTATCAATCCAGGTATCCTGGATATAGTGGTACACATAACAAGAAAACCCTAGATGTAGTATGAGGCCCTGATTATCCCCTCGATATCCAGGGGTCATCTCTGGAACCCGGCATCTTCTCACCAGTCCCGTCGTATGGAGTCCTGACTCCCTCCGGAACGAGGGGGGAGAAGTCCCCTTGCGGTCGAGAGCCACCCTCGGAGGGGGTCTTTTCTTTTTCTCCCTGGTTTATACTATAGTCTGTCGTTCTCTGGTTCATACCTATTCGATGTGGATACCGGTTAGAGACAATAGTTCGGAACAGGCACCAGTGTGAAGGAGCGATGCATGAACAACCAGGACGTGAGTATGCTCCCGGAAGAGGTCCAGGAGCACCTGATGTGTGAGTACCTCGATATCAACCGCGCCGGGATGACCGTGCCGGCCACGATTGTCAAGCGGGATGGGCGGGTGGTCCCGTTCGATATCCACCGGATTGAGCGGGCGATGTCGCGCTGCTTTGCGAGCCTGGGGCGGCCCTCCCAGGTGGCAATACCGGAGCTTGCCCGCCGCGTGGTCAATATCATTGCGGCCAAAGCCAATGGCACCCTGCCAACCGTGGAGGGAGTTCAGGATATCGTGGAAATGGTGTTGCAAGCCGCCGGCGAGTTCGACGCCGCCAAACACTATATCCTCTACCGCGCCGAACACGCCCGCAAGCGCGAGGAGCGCCCCATCCCCGAAGAGGTACGGCGAGCCTTTGCCCAGTCGGCCCACTATTTCCCCACGCCCCTCCAGAAGTTTCAGTTTTTCGATAAGTATGCCCGCTTTAACTACGACCTTGGGCGACGGGAAACCTGGGTGGAGACGATTGAGCGTTCCACCAGTTTTCTCCGCGAGCTTTCGGGGAATGCGCTGCCCCCCGAAACCTACGAGCGCATCTTTCGGGCGCTGCTGGACATGCGGGTGATGCCCTCGATGCGACTGCTGGCGATGGCCGGCCCGGCGGCGCGGCGCAACCATGTGACAATCTTCAATTGTTCGTATCAACCGGTCGAAAGTATCGCTTCTTTCGTGGAGGCGCTCATTATCTCGATGAGTGGTTGCGGGGTGGGGTTTTCGGTCGAGAGCCGCTACGTTGAGAATTTCCCCCGCGTCAAGCGGCAGCAGGGAGGAAAACCCGACACCTTCGTGGTGGGGGATTCTGCCGAAGGGTGGGCCGAGGCGCTGCGGGTTGGCCTTGAGCATTGGTTCGAGGGGGGAGATATCCGTTTCGACCTGTCGCCGCTTCGCCCGGCGGGGGCCCCGCTCCGCACCAAGGGCGGGCGGGCTTCTGGCCCGGAGCCGCTGCGGGTGATGCTCAAATTCCTGCGGTCGCGCATTCTGGCCCGCCAGGGCAGCTTTTTGCGACCAATTGATGCCCACGACATGATGTGCGCCGTCGGGAATGCCGCGGTGAGCGGGGGGGTGCGCAGGACCGCTATGCTCGCGTTGTTCGACTACGACGACCTTGAAATGCGGCAGTGCAAGAATGGCGATTTCGAGCGCGACAACAGCCAGCGCTGGAATGCGAACAACTCCGCCGTCTGGCCGGAGGGCGGGTTGACACAACTGGAGTTCATTCAGAAGTTTCTGGAGATGGTGGAGTCCGGGCGGGGAGAACCGGGCATCTTCAACCGCGAGGCAGCGTTGGCGATGCGCCCGGCGCGGCGGGACCGGCGGAGTTCGGGACGAACCCGTGCGTTACGGGAGACACATGGGTCGCG
>JAAUSY010000267.1 GCA_012032475.1 Chloroflexaceae bacterium | reverse complement strand
GGGGAGGACTCGCGGCTCCTGCACGCCATCGCTTTCTGGCTCCGGGGTCCAGGCATCGAAGAAAGCGCGGGTGGCCGCATCAACCGAATCGGGGTTCTGGCGGTAGCGTTCGTACAGTTCCAGCATATAGCCAGCGTTTGGCCCGTGGAAGATAGCTCCAGTGTTCATCATCAAAACATCCTGTCTGCCTGCCGGTGGGTTGGTGCTGGTCGTACACGGACGGGCCGCGTAGGACCGGGTCGTTGGGGGCATTATAGCACACGGGGTGGGGGGGACATGAGCCTGTGTGCAAGGAAGCAAGACCGACATGCGTCAGGCATCACTGGTGCCTGGTATGAGATACGCAAGAAGAGCATCCATTTGCTTCAGTGCCTGGTATACCCGCTCACGCGTCCCTCGGTTATGCGTCATATCAGAGGTTATACGATAGGCCTTGTTTACCATTGGGGGAGGCATTCCTCAAGATGTTCAAGTTTTTCCCATTCGGCTTCGAGCAAGCTATAATCGCTGGGAACTTCGGTCGTTTCTTTGGTTCCAGGACCATAGATATGGCGTACGGCATAGGCTACCTGCTGAATACGTGATGGCTCTTTCCGTCCTTTTTCACGTTTGAATCCGGCTTCCTTCTCAACGGCATCTTTCGGTGCAATAACATCAAGCAAACCGGTAATGATATCCCTCATTTCAGCCGCAGCCCCGGAGTAGTTTGCAAATTCAGGATTCTGATAAATCTTCCATGCCGTGAGGTATCTGTCGCCGAGGTGCGGCTGAATGTTGCACAGACGAGTGTAGATATCAGGGTCATGACGGGGCACGTCATTCAGGTCGTCCTTTCCATACTCCCGATACCAACGGCGAAACATCTCGCCTGAATAGCGGAAGGCAAAACCATCTTCAGCCGCAGTAACCAACCCGACATGCTGGAGGATTTCCAGGGCATTGTCGGCGCTGGTTGAGCCGAATTCACGGGTCAGGTTACGACGCGGTATCAGGCTCCCATCATCAGGGAGGCGGGCATACACGAGACGAGCATCGGGACTGCAATACCTGCTCCACCACTGACTGAACTGTCGCCTCTGTTCGCGAGCAAATGTGGCAATGGCCTCCTCGGCCAATGGCTCGACCGCGCCTGGGGCACGGGAACACACATATTGCATAATGTATTGCAGGAGCATAGGGTGTCCACCGGTCTCTCGGTATACCGTTTCTAAGAATGCGTCAGACCATTCCTGCCCCAAAGGCTCCTGCATCAGGCGGCATGCATCCTCAAATTCCAGCACGCGCAGGTTTCGCCATTTCAGAATATCCGCCAGCGGTGAGGTAATGTCGCGCTGCAAAAGCGCCATCTCCCGGGCCCCAGCAAAAACCGTGGTCAGGTATTCGCTCAAGCCGGGGGTGTTGCTCAAGAGCGCCCGCCAGTTTGCCAGAAGCCCTCCCGCCCAATCTTCACAGACCAGCACCGGCTCGATCTCATCGAACAGCACAATCAGGCGGGGTTGCTCGGCAGTGCTGGTCAATACAGATCTGAGCACGTCTCTGAGCACGTCCTTGAACCGGTCGAAATCAAGCGATAGTGGGGCAGGTTGCTGATACTCTGGCAGGGCATCTTGCAATATTCGCAGCAGGTATCCCCACACATCGGCAGCGGTGAGTGGGCGGGGTAATGCCAAACCATCCAGGTAGAGAGGGATGATGCGCAATCCTCCCGACCGCCATGTTTCGGCATGGGCCTGTATCTCCATTTCAACCCGGCGCAGCAGGGTGGTTTTGCCCATGCGCCGCCCTCCGGCAATCCCGAAAGAGAAACCAGGGTGACCGGGCAGTTCTCTCAGCAGTTCTTGCAAGAGTCCGTCGCGTCCATAGCACAGGGTTGGATTGACAAGGTTCCAGGCATAGACCATGCTCATTCTTTCACTCCTGCTCTGCGCCGGAGCCAGCGGCGCAGCAAGTTCAGCGTTATCTGATATCCGTTGTCATCCACGTTGACCAGGCTGTAGCCAAGCAGGTGGCGCAATGACTCATCAGGGAGGTCAGACGGAGCCTCACCTAGAGCAATTTGTTCTAAGATACCGTCTTCCTGGGGGAAATTGGTGCTGAGCAGTTCAGTAATTTGTGCCAGCAGTTTATCACCATCGCCACGGATGAATGGGAGTATCTGCTCCTGCACCATCGCCGCAGTGACCGTGAGTGGCCGGGAAGAATACGTTTTGGCGATGCGGCTGCAAAAAGAGCGGGTCAGGAAGGGGTGACCTCCGGTCTCGTCAAAAACTGCCTGGACGGCTTCTGGTTCCCAGTAGACGCTCATCCCTTTGCCAAGCGTGAGAATCATTTCTGCGCATTCTTTCTGCAAGAGCGGAGGAAGAAAAATTGGTTTGTACAGGGCAAAGACCGGGTTTTCGCGTCCCTCCCAATAGCCACGCTCACTAATGGCGGCGTTGGCGGCAACGACCACGCAGGAAAACACTCCTTGATATTGTTGGGCCAGGCCACGGAGCAACCCGAAAAATTCCAGATAGCCCCCCAGTCCCGGTTGCCCGGCTACGGGCAGAATGCGCTCAAGCTCATCAACCATGAAGACCAGGCGATGTATCCCATCGAGAGTACCCCGATGCAATGCATCGAGGAATGAGCGCATATCCTCATTGAAGAGCAATGCCGCTGCGGCCCCGTGGTCTGGTAAATCACTGAAGCGGTCAACGTTTCCCAGGCGCAGCAAACTGGCGTCCTCCTGTTGCTGCGCCTTGAGGCGGAGATAGAGATTGCGTTCTAACATCCAGTACAGGGGCGCACAGTCTCCAGTTGAGAATAATACGCCACTTTCCTGTAAATCTATATAGGCAACGGCTTCGCCGCGCAGTTTTTCATCCCGAAGCTGATACACCAGCGAGGTTTTGCCCATCTTGCGCAGTCCGAAAATACCCAGAAATTGCCCTTGATGAATCAGGTCGGTCAACTGGTGCAACAGATGTTCGCGCCCGAAGAAGCGACGACCAGAAACCGGCAGTGTGCTGCTGTAGAGGTCTCGCTGCCCCAGATAGCGACCGAGCAGGTCTCGCAGCGTATTCAGGGGGTGGTCGCTGTTTTGAAGCACCTCGTCATCCAGCGGGATGATGACCTCCTCGTTTTTACTCAGAATGCCGGTAACCATGTCTCGGACGCTTTTGCTGTCGTTGACCGCGATGAATGCTAACGAGGTATTGACAACAACTTCTCGATCTTGCAGACCAAGAATGCCCTCTTGAGCTGAGAGCTTGCGGAGGTATTCCTGAAGGTTAATAATATGCACTGGTTGCGGGCATCGCTGCAAACACCGAACAAGGAAATACCCGGTCAACCCGAACGACTCACTAAGTTCCGGAAGGTTGGCTTCAAACACAATGTCGGTAAGGTCCTGGGGCAAATCTCGTTTACCAGCGATGCCAACCCTCATCCCCGCGTCACGGAAGAAATCAAAGGCTTTATTGGCACGTGGGTTGCGTTGGAGCGAATGGTATCGGATGTATAGAGAATCTTTTCGGTCGAGTTTTCCTTTTTGTTCGAGCCACTGGAATATATTCCCGGCTTCTCGAAAGCTGCTGTCGGTCCCTATTTGCACCAGGGTTTGCGCCAACCCCTTTTTGAGAGCGAAATGTTCGGGGAAACGCTGCAACCCTTCGCGGAAAATCTCCTCCGCTTCCGAATAGTTTCGGGCCCGCCGCTCCATCTGTCCATACATATCGTAGAAGCCAGGGTCATCTGGAAACCGCTGCATTGCTTGCTGAAGAAGCTGTTTCGCTTCCGGTCTTCTGCCACGTTCAATCTCCATCTTGATGAAAGGGGCGTACACTTGTACTCCCCCCCCGGCTTTGATAGCTTGTCTGAAGAGGTGACGAGCCTCATCAAAACGGCCCTCGGTCCTCGCTACTGCCGCTTTTTGATAGAGTTCCTGCGATTGTGGGGTGCCGGTTGCAGGCGAAGGCTTTTTGGGTGGATTCACGACCGATGCACGTCGCGGTTGGACGACCGGGGGTACGGTTGGCAGCGAAGCGTTATCATTGTTCGAACCCGCTCCCAACAACCGGTCCAGGGACTCGCGATGCACGCGCCATTTCCCTCCAAATTTACGTCCGGGGATACGCCCTTCCTCCAACTCAGACTGCAAATCCTCCGGGGATACCTGCAAATATCGGGCTGCCTGTTCCAATGTCAAGACGGTATTTTCCACATCTTTACCCTGTCCAACACCATCCCAATCGTGCCCATGTGAAAACCATAGGTATATTATACTATACTCCCGCTCACCGGCCGTCGGGACGA
>JAAUSY010000266.1 GCA_012032475.1 Chloroflexaceae bacterium | reverse complement strand
TTGGCTTCAGTAAGCGAAAGCAGTGGAATATGCGTGACCGCAAACGTGAGGCTTTTGCGCTTCCCCCCGGCGGTAGGCGTCGCGCTCGGCTTTGGAAAGGTGTTGCTGGCGCTGGCGGGCCGTGCGCATCGGTTACGCCTCCGTGGGGGCTTGCAGGTCGGCGATCAGGCGTTCGGTCTTCCGTTTCGCCCGTCGCTGCCCATAGAGGCGGGCGGCAAACGAATAAATAATGCTGGTCATATCAGCGAGCAAGTCAGCCCGCTCATCCTCGGATGGATTGATGACCTCAATCTGGCGACCCTGCTGACGCAGGAGTGTGTCGAGGTAGGTGAATCCGAAGCGGGTCAGGCGGTCTTTGTGCTCAACCACAATGAGCGTGATGGTTGGGTCTTCCAACAGCGTCAGCAACTTGGGGCGACGGTCGTTGACCCCGGAGGCGATTTCCCGCACCGTTTTGGCGATGGGATAGCCTTTCGCCGCGCAGTAGTCGCTCAGACGTTGGGTCTGGCGTTCCAGGTTCTCGCGGTGCTCTGCCGAACTGACACGGGCGTAGATGGCAACGCGCTGCGCGACGGGCGGCGGCGCGGGCGTTTCCGTGATGATGATGGTGCCGGTTGCGGTCTGGTAGCCCGTGAGGTGCCCGGCTTTGAACCAGCGCCAGGCGGTTTCGTAGCGGACGCCCGCGTGTCTGGCATACTGACTAAGTTTCATAGCACAAGTATATCATACAAACCCATGTTCGTCAATGGTTCGCTATGTTTTGGAGAATTATACCAATGTGCATTATGGCGTAGCGTATTCCACCACCGTTCAGCCCGTTCTGTAGCCACCCTCGTACTCCACATCAAAACGCAAATTGGTATCACGAGCAATCGGGGCGACCTGGTGCTCGACAGCCACGCGGGGACGGGGACGACGGGTGCAGTGGCGAAGCGCCACGGGCGCAAGTTCATTGGCATTGAACAGCACGCCGACTACGTCGCCGCGATGCAGCGGCGGTTGGGCAATAGCCGATAGCCGACAGCCGACAGCTGATAGCCGATAGCCGATAGCCGATAACAGGGACCCGAAAGGAGGTACGATGAGCACCTTTCAACAGCAATTGATGGAACGATTGGAAGACTATGCGCTGCGGATTATCAAACTCTACAGCGCGTTGCCAGACTATCCTGAACCAGAGTATCAAGTAATCATAGCCAATAGCCGATAGCCGATAGCCGATAGTCCCGAACCTGATGCATTCCCTGAACCCATAGAGGAACACACTGCCGCGCCCGCCTTCGCCAGGACGGGCAAGACCACGCGGTATCGGCTATCGGCTATCGGCTATGGTCTGCTAGTGTTAGAAAGTTGCAGGGAGGGCAGTGAGCTATCGGCTATCGGCTATCGGCTATCGGCTATCGGCTGTTTCTCGTGCTCTATGCCGCAGACGGGCAGCACTGGAAGCTGAAGGCACATCGGCAGGTGCTTGCGGCAGCGATAGGCGACTACCTGAGCGCGTTCAGCCCCGACCAGTTGACGCCCGTGCGGTCGGCCTCCTCGGTGGCGCTGGCGGACATTATCTGGGTAATTGAGGAGGAGTGGCAGGTGTGGGGCGGCTGGCCGCAGCGGGTGCTGCCGCTGGTCTGACCACTGCCTGGGGTCTGGGAGTTGATTGGTATCAAGGGCTTAAAGCAAGAAAGGCAACACCATCGTGAGAACCCTGGAAGAAGAAAAAAAGGCGCGACTGCGCGACCAGTACGAGACGCACCTGGGGACGCCCGTCTGTGCGGAGTTGCGCCAGGCCAGCCCGCAAGAGCCGTTGGATAGTGGACCAATGCGCGACCGCTTTGTGCTCAATCCAGGCGCGTTCGCGTACTGGCTGCTCGTTCATTTTGACCTGGCCGTGCTGTTCGCTGATGATGAGGTCCTGCAAGCTATTTCCATTGATAGGCTGGCGGAGACGGTGTCCATATACGAGACGGACTACCATCTGCCGCACTGGTGCTATCTCAGCACGGGCCTGGAGCCAGGCGACCTGCGCCCGACCTCCTGGTCTGGTTTTCCTGCGGATATCGTTGCGACCCTGGAGCAGCAGGCCCGCGAAGCCATAGCGCAGCAGGCGCGACAAGACCTGCGAGACGCGGGTCAGATGGAAATGTTGGGAGACGGCCCGTGCGAATAGCCCTCATTGCCTGTCGCAAGCAGAAGCTCGCGCACCCTGCGCCCGCACGAGATTTGTACGCGGTCAGTGCGCTCTTCCGCCTGGCGCGGGCCTACGCCGAGCAGCACGCCGACGCCTGGTTGGTCCTGTCGGCGCAGCACGGCCTGGTCACGCCAGAGCGCGTCATTGCGCCCTATAACCACACGATGCGTGAGAAGTCTCGGTTGACCGCCTAGCCCGTTTTTCGCACCAGGATGGAGCAGATTTGCTCTGGACGCAAACCCTATCTAAGAAAGTCTACACCTGAAAGCCCACCAACACCCGCCTTGCCACCGACGGGTGCCGACACGACCGAGTCCCACGCGGTGGAGTGGGTGGTATGATGCCGGTGAGCACTGCCCTCAATTCTGAGGTGCCACAGCCATCGCCAGAAAGGGTTGCACCGTCTCAACCCAGAGCTGCGGGGCCGCATAGACATAGGGCGCTTCATGCCCGGCCTGCGGCACCACCACCAGGGTGGTCGGCCCTGGAGGCGCTGCACCACCGACTCGATCTCCGCCTGCGTAATCCAGGGGTCGTGTTCGCCATGCAGCACCAGCGTGGGACACGCTATCCGCTCCGCGTCATCTATCGGATTGTGGGCAAAGCCGTTATAGCCCACCTGCACACTGCCCCAGAAGACCAGCAGTTCTGCGAATGGCGAGGCCGGGATATGCATCGCATCAAAGCGATGCCGCACCGTGGTCAGCAGCCGATCAAAGAGCTCCTCCACAATGATGGCCGTCGGGTGAAGATCGTGCTTGGCAACCGCACGAAAGATGGCCGTCCCACCCATCGACACGCCATACAGGATGATGGGCGGTTCGGCCAGTGGTGCTGGACATAGGCCATCGCGGCGGCAACATCGTCGGCTTCGCGCATGCCCAACGTCGTATCGCTGCAACTCGACCCGCCGGCCCCGCGGAAATCCACCAGCAGGCTGCTGTAGCCCCACTGATACAGGTGCGCTGCTGGTGTGAGGTCTCCCTCTTTGGCCCCCGCATAGCCAACGAACAGGATGACGATGCCGGCAGGGTTGGGATGGGGCACATACCAGCTTTCCAACTGCTCCGCATTGGGCAGGGCAATGCGATGCACCTCATAGGGCAGGTAATGATCCATCGGGGTCTGCGTGTTCGTGGGGCGGGCGACGGGCACACCCGTCACAAGAAGCGCTAGTTTGTCGGAGAGCGGTGCCGTGCGCAGATCCGACGCTGATGGGGCTTCTGTCACAAAATGCGTGACGGCATGGGCCTGGATGCAGGCTTCGACATTGAGGAGCACGAAGCCCACCAGCATCGTCCCGATGATCAATCGCTTCCCGCGATACCGACGAGCACGCAGCAGTGCGGAGATGGTTCGGTGCAGAGCGGTTGTCATAGCGATGTCCTCCGTGATAGCATTCTGCCCCGTATTGTAGCATGATTCTGTTACCAAAGGCTCAAACTCTCAATGTCATCAACCCAGGTGCTCATTGGCGGCTACTCCGAAAGAAATGCTCGCAGCCCGCGTCCGATGGACGGATGGCGCAGCTTCCTGAGCGCCACCACCTCGATCTGGTGCACGCATTCGCGTGTAATGCCCACCTCTGCCCCTACCTCTTCGAGTGTGCGGTGCTGCGCGAGGAACTGCGGGCGGCGCTGGCGCAGTTGACCGACCGCGAACGGTTTGTCGTGACGCGGCGCTTCGGGTTGGACGGGGGCGAGCCGCACACGCTGGAGGCGGTGGGGATGGAGATGGGCGTGACCCGCGAGCGCGTGCGCCAGATTGAACTCATCGCCCTCCAGAAGCTCCGCCACCCGACGCGGGCAGGGCGGCTCAGGGCGTTTGTGGGGTGAGGGGGAATATTCCCCACCCCGATGGATGGGTATCCCCCTACATCCGGCTCCGGGATGTGGTATACTGAGGGTGTTTGTCAGGATATGTGATATATGAAAAGAAAACCCATCCGCGCCTGCCAAACTCGTGGATGGGAGTTCCCTTGACGATGTTCAACCTGATTCTCTCGTTGGATGCATTGTAGCATAGATTTGCCAGGTCGTGGACTATAGCTATGGATCAGCAAACCCGCCGTTTTCCCTACATGTCCTCTGCCGTTTGTCTCCTATCCCGCCTCGAGC
>JAAUSY010000081.1 GCA_012032475.1 Chloroflexaceae bacterium | reverse complement strand
CTTCCGGTGGGACAGCGGCGAAGTGACGCCAGAGGCAGGGGGTCAGTAACGAGCCGGGCCCGCCCCAGAACCATGGGGAACCAGGGGAATGGTTCACCTTTGGGGAGCAGCAACCTGGGAACGCCGGCAGTTTGCCTGCCCGGAGCGAGCGAGACGCTCGCGCTCCCGGCGCTTCCTGTCGAAGGTAAACCGTTACGAACCAAGACGCAATGAAATGAGTGGAGTGAAGAAACAAAACCATGATGAAAGACAAACACCCGCTTTTTTTCCAGGGCGAGAACCAGAGCCAGAGCGAAAACCAGGGCCAGAGCGAAAACCAGGACGCGGCCCCTGCTCCGGTTGAGGGCATCCCCTATTTTCGCACCCCAGCGCTCTCACCCGATGGGCAATCCCTGGTTTTCATCTATGCCCATGATATCTGGCAGGTCAGTATCACGGGGGGAACCGCCGAACGCCTCCCCATCCACTATGTTCAGCACAGTGTTCCGCGTTTCTCGCCCGATGGCACATTGCTGGCCTTCACCTCCTACCGGACGGGGAGTGGCGATATCTACGTTTTCCCCGTCAGCGGCGGGGAAGTCCGGCAGTTGACCTGTCACAGCGGTTTTTGCAGCGTCGAAGACTGGTCTGCCGATGGGAAGCATCTCTACTTCACCACCGGACGTGAACAGTTGGGGGGCGAGGAAATCTACAGCGTCTCGCTGACTGGGGGGACCCCGGCCCTGATTCTGGCAGAGCCACACGAGACGCTTGAGCATGTGAGCGCTTCGCCCGACGGACGGACTCTGGCCTTCAACACCACCCACAATTCCTGGTGGCGGCTCGGACCGAACCCCTTTGCGCCGTGCTACATCTGGTTGATGGATATTGGCAAATCGGGTGGGCTTTCCCGTGCTTCGTTCCCTGGGGAAGAGAACCAACACCCGGCCTCCCCACACGGGTCGTCGCCAGAGACCCCCCCGCCCTTTGTTGCCAGCCCGTGGAAACCGGACCCGGTGCCCTTCTCGACGGGGCGCTGGCCGATATGGGCACCGGATGGCTCCGGGGTCTACTTTGTCTCCGACCGCAGTGGCACCGAAAACATCTGGTTTCAGTCGCCTGGGAGCCAGGAAGCCCGCCAGGTGACCCACTTTTCCGATGGGCGGGTGCTCTGGCCGGCCATCGCCCGAAATGTCCGTACCATCGTGTTCGAGCGAGCATGGCAGATCTGGCACCTGGACCTTGCCAGCGGCGAAGCCGCACCCATCCCCATCCGAGTGCGGGCCGATACCAGGATGACCCCGGTGCGGACCGAAAGCTGGTCGCGCCATTTTAGCGAATTGTGCCTGTCGCCAGACGGAAAAAAGATTGCGTTTGTGGCTCGCGGCCAGGTCTTTGCGGATTTTTCCGACAAGGAAACGGACAAAGACCTGCGGCAGGGTCCGGCCTTTCGTCTCACCAATCTCACTGCCCGCCACAGCGATGTCACCTGGACTCCTGACAGCAACCGCCTGGTGTATGTGTCGGACCGCCACGGCGAGGACGAACTTTTTTGCTACGACTTCCGGACGCGCACCGAAACGCGCATGACCCACCAGCCGGCCCCCAAGGGGTTGCCTTGCTGCTCGCCCGACGGGACGTGGGTGGCCTATTTCGATGGGTTTGAGACGATTTCCCTGCTCAATCTCCAAACGGGCGAAACCCGCCCGTTCGTCCAGGGCAATTTCCAGGCCAGCCGGGGGTTGGCGTGGTCTCCCGACAGCCGGTGGCTGGCCTACCTGTCGCATGATTCGCGCTTTTTCTGCAATGCCTATGTCCAGCGCCTCGACGAAACCGAATCCCACCAGATAACCTTTCTGAGCAATTTTATGGGCTACGGTCTGATGTGGTCGCCGGATGGGCGGTTCCTGATTTTTACCAGCGGCCAGTATCGCCTGGAATCGCAGATTGTGCGGGTTGACCTGACCCTGCCGCGGCTGTTTTTCCGCGAGGACGAATTCGAAAAGCTCTTCGGGGATGAGCCAAAGGAGAAAAACCGCGAGACCCCAGCGGAAGAAGAACAACCAGCCAGGAAGCCGGAACCTGACGGGCAGGACCAGCCAGAGGAGCCAGAACCGCACGGCCAGAAAGCCGCCGAGCCGGAGCCACCGGAGGAACCGCTCCCCCTCCCGGACGAAGAAGAACCAGAACCCGACCCCTCCCCCGCTCCTGCGCCCCCTGCTGAGGCGCAGCAAGAGGCCAGCCAGGAGCCGACGGAGAAGAAGCCAGAGCCGGTGGATATCGTGTTTGAGGGCATCGAACGCCGCCTTTCGTTCCTGACGCCCATCCAGATGGACGCCAAGTCTCAGGCGATTAGCCACGACAGCCGCGACCTGCTGTTTCTGGCTGAGGTGGCCGGCAAGGTCAATATCTGGACGCTGCCGATGGACGAGCCGCGGCGAGGTCACCCGCCCCAACAGATTACTGCGGATAGCTCTGGCAAGCGGTGTCTCCAGTTTGTTCCCAACGACAAGCACTTCTTCTACCTGGAAGATGGGCAGATTACCATTCGCAAGTTTCCCTCTGGTCGCGACCCGCTCATCCTGTATACCCGTGGCGAGGTGACCGTGGACTTCGAACAGGAAAAGGTCCAGGTCTTTGGCGAGGCGTGGCGGTTGCTGCGTGATATGTTCTACGACCCCACCTTTCGGGGTCAGGACTGGAACGCCATCCGTGAGCGTTTCGCACCCCTCGCGGCGGGGTGCGCACTCCAGGGGAGTTGACCACCGTGCTGAACCTGATGGTCGGGGAACTCCGCTCTTCCCACGTTAGCGCATTCTGGCGCTCCGGCGGGCAGAGCGAAGATGGCTACACCGGAGTGCTCTTCGACCCGGTCGAACTGATCGAGCGGGGGACCCTGCGGGTTGCGGGTCTGGTTTCCGAAAGCCCTGCGGCCCTGCTCAAAGACCCGCCACGAGTGGGGGAATATCTGGTCGCCGTTGACGGGACGCCCATCACGCCGGACGCCAACCTGGACCAGTTGCTCCAGCGGACGGTGGGGCGCAAGGTGGTGCTGCGCCTGGCCCCCGCCCCCGACAGCGCCGAGACCCGTGAGGTGGCGGTGCGCCCGATAGACGAAGACGCCTACGAGCACCTGCGCTACCGGGCGTGGGTCGAAACGAACGAAGCCTATGTTCACCGGGTCAGCAACGGGCGGCTTGGCTATGTTCATGTGCCGGAGATGAGCTACGAAGCCTACCAGCAATTCCTGGTCAACCTGGATGTCGAAACCCACAGCAAAGAGGGGGTCGTGCTGGATATTCGCTACAACAGCGGTGGGCATATTGCGACGTTCATTCTGGATGTGCTGACCCGGCAGAGTTTCATCTTGAGCGGCTTTCGGGGCCGCCTCTCGACCGATGCCTACCACTTCTCTGGCAACCGCTCGCTGAACAAGCCCACGGTGCTGGTGACGAATGAAAGCTCGGCCAGCAACGCCGAAATGTTCACCGAAATCTACCGCCGCCTGGGGCTTGGCAAGGTCGTCGGAAAGCCCACCGCCGGCGCGGTTATCTGGACAACCGAGCGGACGCTCCTCAACCGGATTAGCTTTCGGCTGCCGCGCTATTCCGTCAGCACCCCCGAAGGGGAAGACCTGGAAGGCACCGGGCGAGCGGTAGATGTTGAGGTTGACCAGTCGCCGGGCGAATGGTCTCACGGGCGCGACCACCAGCTCGATGCCGCGGTCGCGGTTTTGCTGGAGTCACTTGGATTGCCGGGCCAACATGCGGTATAATCAGGGAGTAGAAACAATACCTAGTAGTAGACACAGGTGGGATTATGAGTGACCTTCCACCACTCCGTTTTTCCGTTTGTATCGAAAAAATTTTTGAGGAGTTGCCCTTCGAACAACGCATGGAGCACATCAAGGACCATGGGTTCACGGCGTTCGAGTTCTGGGGGCGTGACCGCCGGGACATGAACATTACCCTGGCACTGAAGATGGCGCTCCGGCTCGAAGTCGTGGCATTTTTGGGCAGCAGTGCGTCGCTGGTTGACCCCGCGCAGCGGGCCCAGTTTGAAAACGATATCAAACGATCTGCCTCGCTCGCCGTAGACCTATCGTGCGACAACTTGATTATCCATAGTGGGCCGAAACTGCCGGGCGTCCCGCGTGAGCGCCAGCGGGACAGCCTGGTCGAGGGCATCCGGTCGGTCCTGGATATCGCCGGGGATGCCGGGGTGACGCTGTTGCTCGAACCGCTCAACGCAATTGACTTTACCAGTCCTTATCTCACCTCCTCCGACGAAGGGTTCGATATCATTCGCGAACTCAACCACCCGCGGGTGCGCCTGCTGTTCGATGTGTATAACCAGCAGATTAGCGAAGGCAACCTGAGCACGCGGATGATAAAGAACCTGGACCTGATTGGGCACATCCATGTGGCGGATGTGCCGGGCCGCCGCGAGCCGGGCACCGGGGAGATCAACTATCGCTACCTCTTCAAGCTCTTGCGCAAGCATGGCTACCGCGGATATATCGGCCTGGACTATATTCCCCAGACGGATTCGAAGGTGAGCCTGGAAGCCATGCGCGTTATGATGAAGCAACTGGAAGACTAGGAGCGCAATGGCTCCCGCCTTCGGACGACCTGGGTTGACGCGGGCTGAAACCACCCGGCTGGTAGCGATGCGCCGTGAGCGCGACGAACACGATGAGCTATGATGCGATGACGATGCGTAGCGAAAGGTTATGGGTTGTGCTATAATGACCCAATGGACTGGTTTATTCGATGTGGACAACCTCAATGGAGCGTATAGATGTCACTCTATGTCCCCGAAGGGACCCCACCCATTGTCCCAGGGGCGATGGCCCGTATCGAGCGGCGGCTCCCGCACCCCGGCGAAGTCCTCGTCCGGGAGGGTGCGCGAGTTGAGCCGCAGGATATCATCGCACGGGCGTTCTTGCCCTCCCCGCCGCAGATTGTGAATGTGGCGCAATCGCTGGCAATTCCTCCCGCGCTCGTTGAGCGGGCGATGGTCTGTGAGGTGGGTGAGCAGGTGTTTCAGGGCCGGGACCTGGCCCGGGCCGGCTTTGCTGGGGCCCGCAGCTGCAAGGCTCCCGTGAGTGGCATCGTGACTGCCATTGATGGTGAGACGGGCTATGTGACGATTGCGCCCGACCCGCTCGAAATGACGATGGCTGCCAATGTACGCGGGGTGGTGATGGAGATTTTGCCGCACGAGGGGGTGGTCATCGAAACCCCTGCGGCGCAGGTCTATGGGGTCTTTGGCGTGGGCGAAGAGCGAAATGGCGTGCTCCAACTGCTGGTGACGGATCCGGACCAGGTGGTGACGCATGAATACCTTGATGCGCGATATTCGTATATGATTCTCATCGGGGGGAGCGGGATTACCGCCGAGGCGCTCAGACGAGCGGTCCAATCACAGGTCCGCGGTATCATCGTGGGAGGCATTGACGAGCAGGAACTCCGGGACTTTCTGGGGTGGGGCAGCTACCTCGAATGGCACACCGGCATCCGGAGCTGGCGCTTGCCAGACCCTCAGCACACCCCGGAGCCTGGCCTCACGCTCCTCGTCACCGAGGGATTTGGTGTCCGCCCGATGTCTTCGCCTATCTTTGACCTGCTCAGCTCACGCGCCGGACAGGAGGCTTTGATTGATGGGACAACCCGTATCCGCCACGGAATGCGCCGCCCGCGCCTGGTCGTCTCCCTCGCCCGCAGCGATGGGATGAACCTGGACCTGCCGCGCCCCCGGATTCGCCCGGAGGCGATGGTCCGCCTGCTCGACCCCGACCACCTGGGACAGGTTGCCAGAGTCCTTTCGGTTCCGTCGGTTCCTATCACCCTCAGTTCAGGAGTTCGGGCCGCAGCCGTCGAGGTTTTTCAGGAACCTCAACCCCCGTTCTGGGTGCCGCGTACGGCGGTTGAGGTTTTGAACTGAGGCTTTGAACCGACTGTGCATGGACAGGCGATGGACCTGGCTTCGCACCGGAAGAACTGATGATATGGCCCCTTCCCACCGCCGGGAAGGGAGTGATTGGGATAATCGTGTGCATAACCGCTCAGATAGCTCAAGAGACGCAAAGGGTGATAGAACGCGATGACGAACCAGATCGTGGTGGTTGCCGGGGATAACGAGATGCTCCGGACGCTTTCGGAGCACCTGGGAGAGCATATCCGGGTCAAATACATTGAATCTGCCAATGAAGTGCTCTGGGAAGTGCGCTCCGACCCCCCGGAGGTGATTATTGCGGATACCGATTTGCCTGAAATGAGCGGGTTGGAACTGGCGGAGATTCTCCCGAACTTCGATGTCCCAACCCGAATCATTCTTTGCAGCCGGGCCGAAAATATGGCGGCGGCCAAAGAAGCCGAAGCCTGCGGCGTCTACCGCTTCTTCCATGGCTCCTGCTCGCCCGAAGATATCCACACCGCGGTCCAGGAGGCCATCCGGGAGCGCACTGGCTCGGCCCCATCTCCGGAACCAGAGGCGGAGGAAGAACCCGCGCCAGAGCCAGAACCCGCGCCAGAGCCAGAACCCGCGCCATCGGTAACGACCGAACGCCCACCATCTCGCAGCCGCCTGGCGGCCCGCGCTGGTGGGTTGGCCGCCCGAACCCGCGCCACGGCCTCGGAACACCGCTCTTCCAGGCGGCAACATACTGACCCGGAACTGGAAATACCCCACCACCATCATCGCCGCCGGAGCGGAACCCTCGTCCTGACCGCGGAAAACCTGACCCCCATTCGCAGCATTATGAGCCAACTCTCACAGGAACTCGGCCCCCAGTGCGTGCTGCTCACCGACCGCGCCGGTATGGTCCTGGTCGAGGTTGGAACCACCGACCGCCTCCCGGTGATGATCCTGCTGCCGCTGCTCTCTACGAGCTTCGCCTCGTCCGGAGAAGTGGCACGTCAGCTTGGCGAAGAAGATGCGACCACGCTCTATATCCACGAAGGGGTCAACTACGACCTCTACTGCTTCGATATTGCCCAGAACTTCCTGCTGGTGCTGGTCTTCAACAAAAAAGTCGCCAGTTCGAAGATAGGGGCCGTCTGGGTCAATACCAAGCGGGCTATCCGCGAACTCCAGGAAGCGCTCCTGTCCTGATTTGCAGTTTATACCTGGTCGTGCTATAATCCGCTACGTCAGGCCAAAATGTGAAAAAAAGTGCAATTTACGGATATCGTGCGGTCCTCTCCCGGCGATGATGAAGCATCCTGATAGCGCAGGGACCATCAGGGCCAGGGAGTATGTTTGACAGAGGGAGGGAGTGTGTTGCGTTCGTTGTCGCCCGGAACCCGGAAGTGGTTGATTGTCGGTGGGGTTGTGCTCCTGGTGATGATTGTCAGTGGCTTCATTCCAATGAGCCACCCACATGTTGAAATCAAAGCCGAACCCATCTTTCACATCACGGATACCATTCCGTTCACCAACTCCTTACTGGTGACCGTGCTGGTAGACCTTTTCCTCATCGTCCTGGCATTCGTCATCGGCAGGAACCTCAAGCTCGTCCCCGGTGCGTTTCAAAATATAGTCGAGATTGCCATTGATGGGCTGTATAAGCTCTTTCAGGGCGTCAACCGCGAATATGCCCCGCGGGTCTTCCCCGTGGTGGCAACCATTTTCTTCTATCTCCTCTTCTCAAACTGGTTCGGGCTGATCCCAGGCTTTGGAGCTATTGGGAAGTGTGTTCCCGTGTCGCACGAGACCGAAACCCACGCCAGCCTGGATGCACGGCTTGCTTCGACCTCCCCCCTGGGATTGCTGCCCCAGTCCGCAACCCTGGCCGCCGCGGAAGAAGGGGCCGAAGAAGGCCACAGCAGTGGCGGGTGCCCGGCCGGATATGCGATGGTGCCCCTGCTCCGTTCGCCCAGCGCCGACCTGAACTTTACCTTTGCGCTGGCGTTGCTGGTCTTTGTCTATATCGAATACTGGGGTTTCTCGACCCTTGGGGTTGGCTATATTACCAAGTTCTTCAATACGCACGGCTTCAAGAAAGGCGTCCTGCCGGGCCTGATGGACCTGGCGGTCGGGTTGCTCGAATTCATCAGCGAACTGGCGCGTATCATCGCGTTCTCCTTCCGTCTCTTTGGCAACATCTTCGCGGGCGAGGTCCTGTTGCTGGTGATGGCGTTCCTGGTGCCGGTCGTGCTGCCGATGCCATTCTATGGCTTTGAGATTTTTGTGGGGTTCATCCAGGCCTTCGTCTTCGCGATGCTGACCATGGCCTTCATTGCCATCGCGGTCATCCCGCACGGCGGGGAGCACGGGGAAGCGGCCCACTAAGCGCCCCGCTCAGCTCAATACGCTGAGAAGCTAAGGACCGAACGAATTTCAGGAACACCTGCGCTGAGGCAACTCGCAACGATGATCACTCCCTCCCTCCGGGGAGGAGCGGTGAGCCTCTGCGCAGTTCTTTATGCTCAACATAACCCAGGTATACGTTCACGAGATTAGTAGTAAGGAGACACACACAGGTGGAAGCAACCGAGTTTTTGCTGAGTGACCAGGGTCTGCGTCTGATTGCCACGGCTCTCGCGATTGGTCTGGCGGCAATTGGTCCGGGTATCGGTATCGGAATTGTTGCGGCGGGGGCATTGCAGGCGATTGGCCGGAATCCGGAAATTCAGGGAACCGTCGTTACCTATATGTTCCTGGGCATCGCCTTTACCGAGGCGCTCGCTATCTTTGGTCTGGTGGTATCGCTGATGATTGGGTTTGGCGTGTTGTAATCGCATCTGGCGGTATCGCCGGTGATGGAGAAGGGTTCACAGTATGGATGCTCTGGGAATTAACTGGGTCTTATTGCTCTCGCAGGTGATCAACTTTGGGGCCATGATTGTCATTCTCCATGTCCTGCTCTACAAGCCGGTGCTGAAACTCCTGGGAGAGCGAACCGAACGGATTGAACAGAGCCTGAACGAGGCGGAACAGGTCAAGGCTGAGCTTGCCAACGCCAAGAGCGGGTATGAGGATGAGATGAAACGGGCCCGTCAGGAAGCGGCGCAGATTATTACCCAGGCGCAGGAACGGGCCAAGGCGCAGGAGGCGGAAATCATTGCGCAGGCCCGCGAAGAAGGTGACCGTATTCGCTCCGAGGCGCGTGAGCAGACCACGCGAGAACGCGACCAGATGGTCGGCGAATTGAAGGGCCAGCTTGCGGACCTGGTGACGCTCACGGCCAGCCGGGTGTTGCAGGCCGAAATCTCGGCACAGGCCCACAGGAAATTGATTGAAGAATCGCTGTCGGCGTTGGGACGACAAAACTAGCCAGAGGAAGAAGCGGTGAATACAGCGGGAATTGCCAGGGATGTCGCACGGGTGTTTCACGAAGAATTAATCACCATCGTCGTGGAGCAGATCCAGCGTGCGGCGCACAAGCTGGAAGAGGTTGGCGGAGAGACAGAAGACATACCGCAGCGGGTGCATGAGACCCTCCCGCCGGATGTTCTCCCCCCGGTGCGCAATCTGCTCCTGTCGCTGGCGCAAGAACGGAAGCTGGACGAGCTTTCACACATTGCCGAAGAACTGGCAAGTTTGAAACGCCAGTCCCAGGTGCTTCGGGCCCAGGTGGTCAGTGCGCGACCGCTCGACGAGCAGCAGCGCGAACATATCGCCGGGGAATTGCAAAAGCACTACGCGCTGCCCCTCGACCTCCACTTTCAAGAAGATGAGTCCTTGATCGGAGGATTGATTATTCGGGTCGGTGACCAGGTGCTCGATAACAGCTTACGGGCGCGTTTGAGCGTCCTCCAGCAGAGCATGCTGGCAAGTTAGGCCGGTATGTCAGGTGGGGGGAAGAGCGCGGACGACGACCAGAGCGGCGGGCGGGTAGCCTCGGCAAACGGAGGAACCCTGTCCCGCTGCTTTCCGTGATTGAGCCAACCCAACCGCGTCGGGGTGCTGAGGGAGCCGCTAGCGGTTGAACCGGTTGTTCCAGACGAACCAGTTCAGTGAAGGAGAGTTTATTCATGGCAATGGTAAGCACTGATATTATTTCGCGTCTCAGAGAAGGCATCTCGCGTGGCGTCGAGCCAGTTCCTCGGGCCGTCAATGTTGGCACGGTGGTCTATGCTGGTGATGGCGTCATCCGCGCCGGCGGCCTGGACAAGGTCCGGGCCATGGAAGTAGTTGAGTTTCCTGCCAGGCAGGGGCGAACCGAACCCGTCTATGGGATTGCGCTCAACCTGGAAAAAGAGTTCGTGGGTATCGTGGTGCTCGGTGACTACCTGACCATCGAAGAGGGGGACCAGGTCAATTCGACCGGGCAAGTTATCTCCGTTCCGGTGGGGAAAGAACTGATCGGGCGCGTGGTCAATCCGCTCGGCCAACCCCTTGACGACAAGGGACCCATTGGGTCCCAGCGAAACCGCCCCGTCGAACGCATTGCGCCAGGGGTTATCACCCGCCAGTCAGTGAACACACCCGTGCAGACCGGCATCGTGGCAATTGACGCCATGATTCCCATCGGGCGCGGTCAGCGCGAACTGATTATTGGCGACCGCCAGACCGGGAAAACGACCGTGGCAATTGACACCATCCTGAACCAGAAGGGGAAAGACCTGATTTGCATCTATGTGGCAATCGGGCAGCGGCGTTCTCAGGTTGCGCGGATTGTTGGCACCCTTGAGCAGTATGGCGCGATGGATTATACCACCGTCGTATCGGCAACGGCTTCGGAGCCAGCCGCGATGCTCTTCCTCGCGCCCTATGCCGGGTGCGCCATGGGCGAAGAGATTATGGAGAACGGCGTGGATATCGGCGGAGGGCACATCGTCCGCGATGCGTTGATTGTGTATGACGACCTTTCCAAGCATGCCATCGCCTACCGCCAGATGTCGCTGCTGCTGCGCCGACCACCGGGCCGCGAAGCCTACCCAGGCGACGTCTTCTACCTGCATTCCCGCCTGCTCGAACGCGCCGCTCGCCTCAGTGACAAACTGAAGGGCGGGTCGCTGACCGCGCTGCCTATCATTGAAACCCAGGCCAACGACGTATCGGCCTATATCCCCACCAACGTCATCTCGATTACCGATGGGCAGATCTACCTGGAATCGGACCTGTTCAACGCCGGCCAGCGCCCGGCCCTGAACGTCGGTATCAGCGTGAGCCGCGTGGGAGGGGACGCGCAGACCAGCGCGATGAAGTCGGTCTCGGGACGTCTCCGCCTGGACCTGGCCCAGTTCCGCGAACTGGAAGCCTTTGCCCAGTTTGCCAGCGACCTCGACGCCACCACTAAAGCCCAGATTGAGCGCGGCTACCGGGTGCGCGAAATCCTCAAGCAGGTGCAGTATAGCCCCTTTGATGTCGAAGACCAGATATTGATGATCTACGCCGCAACCAATGGCTACCTGGATGAGGTGCCGGTGGGCCGTGTGGGGCAGTGGCGGGCTGACTTCTTGCAGTTCATGCGCACCGTCCACGCCGAAACCCACCGGGCTATCTACGAGAACCGCTTCAAGAAGTTCCCGCCGCCGGAGATAAAAGACGCGGTGGAAAGCGCCATTAAGGAATTTAATCAGACCAGCAGTTATAGCGAGTAGCGTGAACGAAGGTCGGGGCTGCCGCCGCCCGGCGCTTTCCCTGACGCCTGAAACTTGACGAGGGAATTACATGGCGAGTACCCGTGAAATTCGAGGCCGCATCCGTTCGGCCAAAAACGTTGCCAAGATTACGCGAGCCATGGAAATGGTCTCGGCGTCGAAGATGCGCCGGGCGCAGCGCAATGTGCAATCTACGCGCCCCTATGTGGACCACCTGGTAGCGATTATGAGCGAGTTGATGGAACGCATGGTCGGGAGCGCCCGCCGCGGGACGCTGCTGGAGGCGCGGGACACGGTGAGGAACGTGGCGCTCGTGCTGGTGTCGCCCGACCGCGGCTTGTGTGGCAGCCTGGTTTCGAACCAACTGCGCCACGCCGGGCGCTTTATCCTCGACCAGCGCCAGCAGGGACGGAACGTCGAGGTGCATGCCATTGGCCGCAAAGGCCGCGATTTCATGAATCGCTACTATCAGAACGTGGTGTCTGAGGCCACGCACCTGGGAGACCGCCCGGAACTGGCGGCGATGCTTGGGGTGGCGATTAACGTCATTCGGGGGTTTCAAGAAGCACGCTACGACGAGGTCTACGTCATCTACAGCCAGTTCGTCAATACCCTGAATCAGCGCTCCGTGAGCAGGAAGCTCATTCCGGTGGAACCGCCGCCGGCCAGCGAACACCACCTGTCGGTTGACTATACCTATGAACCAGGTGAGGAAGAAGTGCTGCGGGATCTCCTGCCGCGCTATGTCGAAGTGTTGCTCTATCAGGCGGTGCTGGAAAACATTGCCAGTGAGCACAGTGCCCGGATGGTGGCAATGCAGAATGCGACCAGCAACGCGAAAGACCTGGTGCGTGAACTGACGCTTTCGTATAACAAGGCGCGGCAAACCAATATTACGAATGAGGTGAGTGAGATTGCTGCGGGAGCCAATGCGTTGGTCGCAATGCAGGAATAACTGGAAACCGAACCGCACAACGCGAATTAAATGGATCGAAGAGATCGAATGGAAGGATAGAAAAGCATGGCAGCAGGAGCAACAGGGGAGATTAGCGAGATTATTGGGGTCGTTATCAACGCAAAGTTCCCGACTGACCAGGTGCCTGAAATTTACGACGCCATTGTGGTGCCGCTGGAAAACAATGCGCGATTGGTGTGCGAGGTGCAGCAACACCTGGGGAACGGCGAGATCAAAGCCGTTGCGATGGGGTCAACCGATGGGTTGCAGCGCGGGGTCAAGGTGACCAGCACCGGCAGGCCTATCACGGTGCCGGTCGGGCCCGTGACCCTGGGACGGGTGTTCAATGTGATTGGCGACCCGATTGATGGGAAAGGTCCCGTGACGACTGACCTGGTCCGGCCCATTCACTGTCTGCCCCCCTCCTTTGAGGAGCAGGACACCCAGGCGCGGCTTTTTGAAACGGGTATCAAGGTGATTGACCTGATTGCGCCGTTTACCCGCGGCGGAAAGACGGGCATTTTCGGCGGAGCCGGGGTTGGCAAGACGGTCATTATCCAGGAATTGATTGCCAATATTGCCAAGGAACAATCGGGATATTCGGTCTTTGCCGGGGTGGGGGAACGCTCACGCGAGGGCAATGACCTGATTCACGAAATGGCCGCATCCCGGATTGATGAGAACACCGTGGTGCTCGACAAGACAGTGATGGTCTTCGGGCAAATGAATGAGCCGCCAGGGGCGCGCCTGCGGGTTGGCCTGACGGCGCTGACGATGGCCGAATATTTCCGCGATGAAGGCCTTGACGTGCTGCTGTTCATTGATAACATCTTCCGGTTCGTGCAGGCAGGGTCCGAGGTGTCATCGCTGCTAGGGCGGATGCCCTCCCAGGTAGGCTATCAGCCGACGCTGACGACGGAGATGGGGGAGCTTCAGGAACGCATCACCTCGACCCGGCGCGGCTCGATTACCTCAATGCAGGCGGTCTACGTGCCTGCCGACGACTACACCGACCCGGCCCCGTCTACCACGTTTGCCCATCTCGATGCGACTATTGCGCTGGAACGGAGCATTGCCGAAAAGGGTATCTACCCGGCGGTGGACCCGCTGACCTCCACCAGCCGCATTCTGGACCCGAACGTGGTTGGTCCCGAACACTACCGCGTGGCCCAGGAGGTGAAGCGGACCCTCCAGCGCTATAAGGACTTGCAAGATATCATCGCCATTCTGGGGGTTGAGGAACTGAGCGACGAGGACAAGCTCACCGTGCAGCGGGCCCGAAAACTTGAGCGCTTCTTCAGCCAGCCATTCACCGTTGCAGAGCAGTTTACCAGCCGTCCGGGCAAGTATGTGCCCGTCAGCGAGACGGTGAAGAGCTTTGCCCGGATGCTGGAGGGCGAGGTTGACCATATTCCAGAGCAGTTCTTCTTCTTGCAAGGGACGCTCGATGATGTCATCCACGACTACGAGGCCAGCCGGAAGTAGTCCGGCCCGCGCAGTCGCTCAACCGGGCATCGTGGGTTGATGAGAGCCTGATGGATGGATGGGTGGAAGGGTGGATGGGGGATTGATTGATTGGCAATCGTGCAGAAATGCCGCAAGGGGAAAGCCATGCCGATGCATCTGAATATTGTGACGGCCGAGCGGGAGGTCCTGTCGGAGGAGGTGGACCAGGTGAATGCCCCGACGAAAGATGGGCGCATCGGGGTGCTGCCGCGCCACACGACCCTGCTGACCGTTCTCGATGTGGGGGTGCTGGACATTATCAAGGGAAACCAGCGAACGGAATATGCCCTGTCAGGGGGGTTTATGGAGGTGCTGCCCGACCGGGTGACCATTCTGGCCGACACGGTGGAGCGGGCCGATGAGATTGATGAAGCTCGCGCCGAACGCGCCCGCCAGCGGGCCGAAGAACTGCTGCAAGAGCATCGGGGCGAGCAGGATATGGCCCTTGCCGAAGCTCAACTCCGCCGGGCGATGATCCGCCTGCGGGTCGCCCAGTTGCGGCGCAAGGGTCGCCTGGATTAGCGCCTCCGGGTGGGCACGTTTGGTCTGGGGAATCGAATGAAGAAAAGCTGGCGACTGGTCGCCTGGTGTCAGGGGGAGGTTCCTGGCCGGGCGGCCTGTTGCCGACTCCTGGACTGGTATGGGACACAGCTATGGCACGACATATTGGGATTGATCTGGGAACGGCCAATGTCCTGGTGTACGTCAAGGGCAAGGGGATCGTCATTGCTGAGCCATCGGTGGTTGCGCTCTCGACCCGCGACAACCGCGTGCGGGCGGTGGGGGCCGACGCGCTGGCGATGTTGGGGCGGGAGCCGGGCAGCATTGAGGTGGTGCGCCCACTGCGGAACGGGGTGATTGCGGACTATGTCGTGACCGAAGCGATGCTGAAGCACTTCATTGGCCGGGCCTGCGGGTGGTTTCGGATGAGCAAACCGGAGGTGATGATTTGTGTGCCTGCGGGGGTGACCAGTGTGGAAATGCGGGCCGTGCGCGATGCAGCCCTGGCCGCCGGTGCGCGGCGGGCCTGGCTCATTCGGGAGCCACTGGCCGCGGCTATCGGGGCCAACATTCCGGTCTATCAGCCGTCCGGCAATCTCATTGTGGATATCGGGGGGGGGGACGACCGAGGTTGCGGTGGTTTCGCTCAACGATATCGTGGTCAGTACCTCGGTGCGGGTTGGCGGCAATAAGTTCGATGAGGCCATTGCCGCGGCCATCAAGCGCAAGTATAACGTGGCGATTGGCGAGCGAACGGCAGAGAGCGTGAAGATTGAGATTGGCTCGGCGCTGCCGCTGGAAAGGCCGCTGACCATGCAGGTGCGCGGGCGCGACCAGGTGGCCGGGCTGCCGCGGACGATAGAGGCCGATTCGACCGAGATTACCGAGGCCATCCAGGAACCGCTGGAGGCGATTATCAATGCGGTGCGGGCGGTGCTGGCGGAAACCCCTCCCGAATTGTCTAGCGATATCATAGACAAGGGCATGGTGATGACGGGGGGCGGTTCGATGCTGCGGCGCATCAATGAGTTGCTGACCGAGGTGACCGGCGTGCCCTGCTACGTTGCCGACCAGCCGGCGCACTGTGTGGCGATTGGTACGGGGTTGGCGCTGGAGAACCTGGATATCCTCCGCGACAGCCTGAGTGGAGAATCCTCCCCCTATGATTGACATTGAGGAGATGGCGATGAAGCCCCAGCGGGATGGCAGGGCAGCAGCGTTTGCGGGGGGCGTATGAGCCAGAGCTTCACCCCCCCGCGGGCCGGGGCCGGGCGGGTGCTGGAGGTTGGGAGCGGCGACAACCCCCACCCGCGCTCGGACGTCCTGGTAGACCGCTTTCGCTTTGAGAACACGGAGCGCGGTGGAGACCTGGTGGTGGACCGCCCGCTGGTGGTGGCAGATGCGCACTTTCTGCCCTTCCGCGAGGGCGCGTTCTGCTATAGCATCTGTTCGCACATCCTGGAACACATGGACGACCCGCAGCAGTTTGTCAACGAGTTGATGCGGGTGGGAAGCGCGGGGTATATCGGGTGCCCGACGGAGATTGCCGAGCGCTTGTTCCACTGGTCGTTCCACCGCTGGTATGTGAACCTCGTGGATGACACCCTGGTGCTGCACCCGAAGGAGCCGACCGAGCCGTTCGGGGAATTGTTCGACTACCTGTATGAATACAACCCGGCCTATTGCTTCTTCCAGCGCAGTATGCCCCACCTCTTCTGGGTCAACTACGAGTGGCGCGGCACCATCCGCCTGCGGGTGACGGAGGCTTCCCCCCTGCGCCTGCACGACCCGCAGACGGTCCGGGCGATGGTGCAGCCACGCCGGTCGTTCTTTGCCCTGTGCGGGTTGTTCGTTGCCTCGTTTCTGGCGCGGTTGGTGCGGGCACCGGTGCGCCGCTTGCTGGCCCGCCTGGGTGGGCGAAACTATGTCTGAAGCCGGGCACAGGTGCCGACTTTGACGGCGACGACGGCGACGACGACGACGGCGGCGACGACGGCGGCGACCATTGCGCCACGTCCTCCGGTGCTCCAGACGAGAGAACTGGGCCGGGTCGTTGGCGGGGTGACACTCGTTGACGCCGTCACTGTTCAGGTTGAGCGGGGCGAAATCCTGGCGATTGTCGGGCCGAGCGGGGCGGGAAAGTCGTCGTTCCTGCGGCTGCTCAACCGGCTCGATGAGCCAACGAGCGGGGAGGTGCTGCTCGAAGGCCAGAACTACCGCACCATTCCCCCCCACGAACTGCGGCGGCGGGTCGGGATGGTGCTTCAGTCGCCGTTTCTCTTTCCGGGCACGGTTGCCGAGAATATCCAGTTTGGCCCGCGCCAGCAGGGGAGTGAGCTGCCCGCGGAGACGCTCTATACGCTGCTGGAGGCGGTCGGGTTGGCGGGCTATGCCGGGCGCGATGTGCAAAACCTGTCGGGCGGGGAGGCGCAGCGGGTGTCGCTGGTGCGCACTCTGGCAAACCGGCCCCACGTTTTGCTCCTCGATGAGCCGACTTCGGCGCTGGACGAGGCCACGGCTCGCAGCGTCGAAGCCCTGATGGTCCGGGCAATCCGAGGCCAGCAGTTGACGGCCCTGATGGTCACCCACAACCCCGACCAGGCGGCTCGTGTGGCCGACCGGTGATGGTGTTGGAGCGGGGGCGGCTGACCCGCATCGGGCCGGTCGGGGAGGTGCGGCATCCTCACTGAACGGTTTTCCGATTCGCTGAGCCTGGGGGTTGCCCAGGCCGCCGTTGCCGCGCTCCTGGCGGTGGGGGTGGTGCTGGTGGCCCGCTGGCAAGCGCTGCACCTGGAGCGCGAGACGTTCGTGGCGCTGGCCCGCAGCCTGGTCCAGATTGTTGCCGTGGGTTCGGTGCTGCTGCTGCTGCTGCGCGGGCCAGATTGGACGAGCGTGCTAGTGCTGGCGACGATGATGGTCGTTGCGGCCCACATGTCGGCGCAGCGCGGCAGGGGCCTTCGCGGGGCGTTCGTCGTCTCGCTCTCTGGCATCGGCATCGGCTCAGGCGCGGTTATCCTGCTCATGACCCTGGTCGGCGTCATTGACCCGGCCCTGACCTCCGTGGTGCCCGTGGGGAGTATGCTGGTCTACCGTGCGATGATTACGAACGGCCTGGTGCTGGACCGCCTGGAGGCGGAGGTCCGGGCACACGCTGGCTGGATTGAAGCCGGGCTGGCGCTCGGGGCCAGGCCCGGCGTGGTGGTGGGTCCCTACGTGCGGGCGGCGGTGCGGGCCGGGCTGATCCCCGGCATCGAGGGGCTGCGCTCCCTGGGCATTGTGTGGATACCGGGCCTGATGGCGGGGATGATTCTGGCGGGGGAAGACCCCATCTACGCCGCGGTCTATCAGTTTGTGCTGATGGCGATGTCCTATTCGGTGGCGGGGCTGACGGCGGTGGTGAGCGCATACCTCGTCCGCGGCGCGCTGTTCTCCCCCGCAGACCAGTTGCTCGTGCGGCCCGGTCGCACGCCGGGCGGATAGAACACCCTTTCGCACCCAAAAAATTTTGCGACGGCCAGGGGGCACTGCCCCCTGGCCTCCCCACTCCCGCCCCTCCCCACCGGGTGCCTGTCCATTCAGCATGGGCAGAAATCAGAAATTCAGGATTCAGGATTCAGAAATCAGAACGAACGTTCGAGGAAAGGAACAACCGAAACCCCCAGTTGTTATACCAGTTGACCGGAAGGTTCCAACTGCGTGAGCTGCATCGAACATTTGTTTTATCACCCCACCACGACCCACCCCGCACCGGTGTGTCCCAACTTTCCGACGAAAAATCTTTGGCCAGGATTCCGCTCCCCTCCGGATAGGCTTTGTGGCTGCTGCTAGTCCACTCCCACACGCTGCCCACCATCTCCTGCGCCCCGCACGCGGTGGCCCCTGCCGGGCGCTCACTCACGGGCGCGGGATGGTCTGGTTTTCTGCCATCGTCAAAATCCGCCAGAGTTCCGGTTGGCTCCGGCGCTTCGCCCCAGGGATAGGTCCGCCGCTGCCCGGCAGCATCGTAGGCCGCTGCTACCTCCCACTCGGCCTCGGTGGGCAGGCGGATGGCGGAGCCAGATAGCAGCGCGTCGGCAAGCTGGGTGTTCAGCCAAACCGCAAACGCCGCTGCCTCATACCAGGCTACCCCGATGACCGGCTGGTCGTCGCCGCGGAACCGCTCATCGCCCCAGTAGTCAGGTTGGGTACGCCCCTCGTCCTCTTTCCACTTCCAGCCATTAGGCGTCCAGTAGCGCTCGTTGGTGTAGCCCCCTGTCTCCATAAACTCGCGATACTGCTGCACCGTGATGGGGTACTTCGCCACCCAGAAGCCGGGCAGGGTGATATCGGCAGAGGGTCCCCATCCCTTCTTCTTTTTCTCCCACCCGCCAATGCGGTAGGTACCGGGGCGCACGTAGCACCAGTAGCCCACCGGCCTGCCGAACACCTCGTTGCGCTGCGCCAGTTCCTCGCGCCACTCCTCCACTGTCACGGGGTAGCGGGGGTTCGTGCCGGTCGGGGGGCAGGAGCAGGGGTTGGGGTTTGGCCGGTTCAGGAGCCGGGGGGTCGGAGTGCTGGCTCCGGGGGTGGGG
>JAAUSY010000011.1 GCA_012032475.1 Chloroflexaceae bacterium | reverse complement strand
TGCACACCTCCGGCCCGGTGGTCCCATGTTGCCCCATGTTGCCCCCCTATTGCCACTTGACAGCACAATTGTTTGGTTGGTATAATAAGGGTTGCTACAAAGGTTCTATCACCTGGGACTGGAGAAGCGGGCGCAGGATGAACGAAAGGGGAAGGAGGGGGGACGGCTTCCCGGCTGAAATCAGCAGAAAGAGCCGACCGTCTAGTGGCTCATGGCTCATGACTCATGGCTAAGGATACGATGGTATAAGGTATGGAAGCGATTGCTGTGAAAAAAGAAAGGAGGAGCAGGGCTTGTTCCATCTGCGGAGACAGGTGGGTTCTTGCGCTGCGAATACTATGAGAACATCCAAAGATCTCTCTCAGCGACAACAGCATATTCTGGTATACATCCAGGATTTCATCCGGAAGAATGGGTATTCGCCATCCATTCGGGATATCCAGGTTGATTTGAAGATTTCCTCGACGTCGGTGGTTGCGTATAATCTCAAGGCGCTTGAGGACAAAGGGAAGCTCAAGCGTGAGGATAAGATCTCACGGGGGATCAGGCTCATCAATATGCCCTCAACCTCCCACATCCCCGCGTGCCAGGTGCCGTTGCTTGGGGTCATCACCGCGGGGACGCCGCTCCCAAACCCGGAAGATACGAGCGAGAGCGAGCGAGAGGTTATCGAAGTCCCCATAGATATGCTCCCGGCTAACAAGGTGCAGGGGACGTATGCCCTGCGGGTGCGAGGGTATTCTATGATTGACGCGCTGATTGATGATGGGGACATCGTGCTGCTGCAATATCAGGAAACCGCGGAGAACGGTGATATGGTTGCCGCTCGCCTGGTGGATGAGAACGCCGTGACGTTGAAGAAGTTCTACCACGAGGGTGACCGCATTCGCCTGCAACCGGCCAACCAGACCCTGGAGCCGATTTACACCTCACCCGATAATGTCCGCGTTCATGGGCGCGTTATCGGGGTGATGCGGCCAATGATATAGTGGTATAAAGAGACGTGATGATGAAGAGACCCCCTTGCTTCCTCACCCACCGCAGGGAGCAAGGGGGGAAGTTCTGTTGGGAACCTAAACGACGCCGAGCCACCACATCAGGCCCGCGTGGAGGAGGGCACTGAGGACTGGAACCAGCACGAAGGATCCGTGCTGCGTTTTGTGGCGAACCATGAGCAGGCCAAGGAATCCTCCGATAAATCCGCCGGCCAGCACCATTCCATGCAGGACGATTTCTGGCACTCGCCCCCCTTCCCGCCGGGCCTGGAATTTGTCGAACCCGTAGAACAGGAAGGTAGCGATGGTCCAGGCTCCCAACCAGGTGACGTAGGGATGGGCAGAAGCGAGGAGCCGGCTGGATTGAAGCGCAACCGCAGCGACGGCAAAGAGGAGCACCGCGGCGATGGCAAAGGTGCGTCTGGGAGCAGGGAGGGGTTTTCTCTTCCGTCTCACGTCAGTGTTTCGGGGATGGTCGGGGTGGTGAAGAGGGGGCGTGGTGCTACTCCCGTTCCTCTTTGCCATTCGCTGTCCGCGACCCGACCCGGTCAATCTCGGCCTGCCCGGCCCGGAAAATCTCCAACCGCTGAGCTACCGCATGGTTGAGCGCAATCATAGACTGTATCTCGCGGTCTCCAATCCCGATAATCAGCGTCATCAATTCGCGCTGGGCTTCTTCCAGGCGGCTGAAACTCCGCACCATCCGTTGCTCCAGTTCGTGCAGGATGCTGTCTATGCGCCCCATCCAGGCCGTGTGCTGGTGGGTGTTTTGCTCCTCGGTCTCCTGCAAGAGGACAAGACGCTCATCCGCGTGGCGGCGCATCTCTTCTAGCCGTTCCTGGTTCATCAAGAAGCGCTCGGTAGAAATCCGCTCCACGCGCTTGATTTCGGCTTCAATATCCGGGAACCGTTTACTCACCTCGGCAATCTGCTCTGGCAGCGTCTCAGCAAACAGTTCGATATGCTGGCGTATCTCGTCAATGCGCGAGATGCGGGCATCCTGCTCTTCCAGCACGCCGGTCAGGTCGGTGGCAAGTTGCTGGGCTTCGATGGCCTGCCGCCGCAAACTCTGCTTCTCAATCTGCATATCGTCTCGGACGCGGCGAATCTCCTGAAGCGCCACGTCATCGGCTTCATACAGGCGGTCGAAGTGGCTGGCAAGCTGCCGGTGGCGTTCTTCAGTTTCCTTAACCTGGGCCTGCAATGACAACAGGCGTTCTTCGATATCTTCGACCCGCGACACCCAGGAGAACGACTGGTCGCGGTCCTGTTTGCGCGTTTCCGCAATCTGCTGAATCTGCGTCTGCATCTGCCGAATGGGTTCGAAACTTTCCTGGATTTTGACCAGCGCTCCGGCCACTTCCTTGCGCAGTTCGACCACATCGCGGCGCGAGCGGTCAACCACCTGGGTCATCTCTTCGGTGTGGCGCTCGAAGGAGCTTTGCACCTGCCCAACCGCCGCATCGGTTTTGCGGGATTGCTCCATCGCCCACTGATACTTATTGGTCTGGTCTTTGATGAGCCGCCGCAGTTCGTCAATCTGGCCTTGCAGGTAGACAATCTGCGATTGCTCATGGGTGCGTTGTCGCTCTTCTTCAAACTTCTCGGTCAGATTTGATGACGGAGCCATCGCGCTTACCTCTCTTCTCTTGCCTTCGTTTCCCTTCCCTTCGCCTCCGGCGGCTACCCACGCAGCGCGTCAATGGCGGTGGCAAGGTCAATCGCCTCCGTATACAGGGCCCGACCAACAATCGCCCCTTCGACCCCCAGCCGGGACAGCTCGCGCAGGTGGTCGTGGTGCGAGATACCACCGCTGGCGATAATCGCCGGGCCGCCAGGGCGAACGAGCGCCGAGGTTGCGGCGTAGTTCGGCTCGGTCAGCGTCCCATCGCGGGAGATGTCGGTGTAGATGATACGCTGGACCCCGATATGGGCCATCTGGTCAATCAGGTCGGTGGCCCGCAGCAGCGTTGCCGCGGTCCATCCATCAATGGCGACGTAGCCATCGCGGGCATCTACGCCGATGATAATACTGTTGCCAAAGCGCTGCACCATGCGCTCGACGAGCGCCGGCTCGTTGACTGCGGCGGTTCCGAGAATCACCCGCGACACACCCATGTCTAGAACCGCGGCAATATCTTCTTCGCAGCGCATCCCCCCCCCAAGCTGCACGGGGATATCAATGGCCTGCACAATGTCGCGCACGATGTCTGTGTTCACCGGATGCCCGGCTTTCGCGCCATCGAGGTCCACGATGTGAAGGCGGGTGGCTCCCTGCACAACCCACCGTTGCGCCACCGCAACGGGATTTTCATCATAAACGGTGGTCTGGTCGAATTGGCCCTGATAGAGGCGCACGCACAGACTATCTTTGAGATCAATGGCCGGGATAATTTCCATAGACGGTCGCCTCACTGCTCGCTGAGCAGGACGAAATTACGTAAAAGCTGTAATCCGCATGTTCCACTCTTTTCGGGGTGGAACTGGGTTGCGATGAGTTGATCGCGGATGAGGACACTGGGGAAGGGGAGGCCATAGGTAGTCTGGCCTGCAACCAGCGATGGGTCCGCCACATCGCAGTAGTAGGAATGGACAAAGTAGAACTCGCTGCCAGAGGGGATATGGGCGAACAACGGGTGCGACCGCATGGATTCGGCATACTGTACCTGGTTCCAGCCAATCTGGGGAACCTTCTGCCCCCCTGGGAACCGCCGCACCACCCCCGGAACGAGTCCCAGGCACGAGTGGTTACCAAACTCTTCGCTTTCGGTGCAGAGCACCTGCATCCCGACACAGATTCCCAGGAATGGCCGCCCGCGGGCGACCACCTGAGCGATGACTTCGGTCAGTCCCAACCGCTGAAGGCTTTGCATCGTGTCGCGGGTGGCTCCGACACCGGGGAGCACGAGACTGGTGGCTTCCCGGACGACTTCGGGCACTTCGGTGACGAGCACCTGCGCGCCGACGTGTTCGAGCGCCCGGACCACGTTGGGCAGGTTTCCTGCCCCATAGTTCAGAACGGTTATCATACCAGTAGTGGGTGGCGCTGAAGCGCGGTGATGATATCGTTGATACCAGGTTCGGGGGCTGTAATCGGGCCAAGCGGGTCGCCGGCCGGTTCCGGGGGGTTCCCGCACAGCACCCGCAGCGAAGCGACTACACAGGCTCCCAGGGCACTGAGGTGGTAGCCCCCTTCGAGGACCAGAACCAGCCGCCCCTGACACACCTCTGCGGCCAGTTCATAGAGCATGTGCGTCAGGCGAGCGTAGCCCGTCACCGACAGCACCATGGGGCCAATCGGGTCGGCCCAGTGGGCGTCATATCCCGCGGAAACCAGGATGAGCTGGGGTTGCCACCGCCGGAGCGCTGGTATCAGGGCATGTTCAAAGATGCGCTGGTAGCCATCGTCGCCCACACCGGACGGGAGCGGAATGTTCAAGGTTGCCCCTCTGCCCTCATCGCGGCCAATTTCCTCCATCCTGCCAGTGCCGGGGTAAAAAGGCGACGCATGCGTGGAGCAGTAGAGCACCTGGGGGTCCTGATAGAAGATGTCCTGGGTACCGTTGCCATGGTGTACGTCATAATCCACCACGGCAACCCGCTCCAACCCCAGGGCATTCAGGGCATAGCGAGCCGCAACCGCCACATTGTTGATCAGGCAGAAACCCATGGCGCGGTGAGCGGTGGCGTGGTGTCCGGGGGGACGCACCAGCGCAAACCCGTTCTGGCAGGTTCCGCTGGCGACGGCTTCGACCACCTGCACCACGCCCCCGGCGGCCCAGGTTGCTGCTTCCCACGAATGGGGGGTCACGTAGGTGTCGGGGTCAATGTAGCCGCCTCCCTGCTCACCAAAGCGACGAATGGAATCGAGGTAGTCCCTGGTGTGAACTGCGACCAGTTCTTCGGTACTGGCGGCCCGTGCCGTCAGCGTGAGCAATTCTTCGCTCAGTCCACTGGCTTGCACGGCCTCCTGGATGGCTTGCAACCGCTCAGCACGTTCCACATGATGCGGGTCGGTGTGGGACTGGTACCGCGGGTCTGTCAGTATGCAGGTGGTCATAAGACGCGACCTTTTCCTGTTCGTATTTCTTCGTCGTCTTCTGGTATAGTAGCATTGAGAAGCCCCATTGTCAAACTGGCAGCACCGGCCAGCACCGGGCGACATCCGCGCCGCTGCGTGCGCATTTGTGGATGCTCCCATGCGTACACTGGAAGGGGAGCGTTGGCCGGGTGGTTAATGAAACGCGTGGTGAGTGGTGAGTCCGGAGAAAGAAAAGATAAGGAGTATATGCCGACGTTTGTGCTTGCCGATGGGCAACCGATGGTGTTGCATGGGCTGAAAGTGGTGCTGGAATCCAGGGCGGATTGGACGGTGGTGGGGGGAGCGACCGATGGAGCCGCAGCACTGGCGCTGGTTGATTCGCTCCAACCTGAGGTGTTCATCATTGACATTCTGATGCCTGACCTGGATGGTGCAGCCGTGGTGCAGCAGGCCAAGCAACTTGCCCCGCAAACCCATCCCATCATCTTCTCTGTGCTTGGGTCGGATGCGTCGGTGCGGGCAGTGCTGAACCACGGAGCGATGGCGTATGTTTTGAAGCATGCCGACGCGGACGAAATGCTTCACGCGGTCAGTGAGGTGCTGGAAGGACGGCGCTACCTCAGTTATGCGCTCCTTGAGCGGATTATTGACTATTACCTTCAGCAACCTGAGCGTAGCCAGGTCAATGGCGAGTGACGGAAAGAACCGGCCGCAAGCCACGCCACTTCAGTGGCGGTGGTTCGGCGGGTTTCTCAATGGCTTCAGCCCGCCGAATGGCGCTCTTGCCACAACATCACCCACGTGGTATCATTGGTTCAGGTCTCTCCCACCCATAAACCGAAGGCCCACGGGCAGACGAGAGGTTCTCAGGTGTCGGGAGCGCACCTTTCCAACGTATCGGTATCGGGTTCCATCGGCGAACCTTCCGATGGGTCAAACCGGTCGAGTTCGAGCCGTTCTGCTCACGTATCGTAGACCGGCGGCTCGCTTCGGCGATAAGCGGAGCATGCGTAGTCCCCTGGACACGGGGCATGTGGCTTGGGGTGCGGACTCCCCTGGGGAGCGCACGCAAGAAGCTGCGGGGCTTTCGCCCCTGCGGAGTGTCACGAGCAGGGATATGAGCCAGCCCAAAATCTGGTAGAATAGGGGGGAGAAGAGCCGGAAGCAAACTGGCAGGAGGGAAGGCAATGCGGCGCAGAACCGGACGGTTGCCGGCCCACTGCCGCGAGGGAATGACCCGATTATGACAATGCTACCTATCCGACGCCTGGTTATCTACAAGCACGGGGTTGGCTATTTTGAGCGGCGCGGCCCGGTGCAGGGCGAAGCGCTGCGTCTGACCTTTCCGCGCCCCGCGATGGATGATGTGCTCAAGAGCCTGGTGGCGCTCGACCGGGGGAGCGGGCAGGTGCTCAGCCTGGATTTTGAGACCCCCGAAGACCGCGCCGAACTGCTGGCAAAGGGGAGCATTCACCTCTCGGACACCCACACGCTGCTGGACCTGGTGCGCGACCTGCGGGGGCGGCAGGTGCGCTGCCACCTGAACGATGGTGGGGAGAGCGGGGATGAGGGGATTGAGGGGGTCGTCGTCGGGGTGACCTGCGGCGGAGAAAAGCCGCTGGATGGTGCGGTCGTTTCCATCTACCGCCCCGACCAGCAGCAGGTGCAGACCGTTCCCCTGGCGGATATCCGGTGCCTGCACCTGCTTGATGAGGCGGCCGCCTCGGATTTGCGCTACTTCTTGCGGGCGGCCCAGAGCGAGGAGGACCGCCGCAGCGCGACCCTCCACCTTTCTCCCGGCGACCACGATATCCTGGTGGGCTACATTGCGCCGGCCCCGGCCTGGCGCGTGAGTTACCGGATGCTCGTGGAGGGTCCGGAACCTTCTCCCCCATCATCCCCATCCGCCACGCTGGATGACCGCCCGGCTACCGTGCTGCTGCAAGGGTGGGGGTTGTTCGACAACCAGCTTGAAGAAGACCTGGAGCAGGTTCACCTGACGCTGGTGGCCGGGATGCCGGTGTCGTTTCGCTACCGACTCTATGAACCGAAGACGCCCGAACGCCCCCTGGTACAGGACGAGGAGCGTACGGTCAATGCGCCGGTGTTCTTCGAGGGGGCACCACCCCTGCGCCGCCTCCCGCCGTCGCAGCCGGGATGGGAGGGGCGAAACTGATGCGTTCGATGACCCTGGGCATGGCTGATGCGGCCGCGGCGGAGGCGTTTGCTCCCGAAGAACCCGAAGCCCTCTCGATTGACGAGATGGCGCAGTCGGTGCAGATTGCCGCCAGCGGGGGCGAACGGGGCACCCTGTTTGCCTACACCGTCCGCCACCCGGTGAGCGTGGCACGGGGGCAGTCGGCAATGGTGCCCATTCTCAGCCAGCAGATGCCGTGCCGGCGCGACCTGCTCTACAACGGGCGCAAGCTCCCGGACCACCCGGTTGCCAGCCTGCGCCTGACCAACGAGACCGGCCTGACCCTTGAGCGTGGGCCGGTGACGGTCACAGAACACGGAGACTATGCGGGTGAGGCCGTGGTGCCCTTTACCCGCGCCGGCGGCGAAGTCATCGTTCCCTTTGCCGTCGAACTGGGGATAAAGGTGGAAGAGCAGCGCCGGCGGGAACGCCAGATAGTCAGCATCGCCGTGCGAGATGAATACCTGCTCATGCAGGAATATGAGATGCACCACACGATCTACCACCTGACCAGCACGCTTTCAACACCCGTTGAGGTGGTGATAGAGCACGTCCCCCTCCCCAACTACGAATTGACCGACACGCCCGAACCATCTGAACGGAGCGCCAGCTTTGTTCGATGGGGGGTTCCTTGCGCGGCCAACACCCGTACGGGGTTCGAGGTTCACGAACGGCACTTGCAGCAGCGCCACGAGCGCATCCAGGGGCTAAGCGGCAAGCAGCTTCAGGACTATCTGCGCCATCGCTATCTGGATGAGGCCATCGGGCGCGGGCTTGACGAGGTCTTGCATCTCTACCGCCAGGTCGAGGAGAACCGGCGGAAGATAGGACAGGTTGAACAGGAGCGGCAGGCCATCTACAAGCACCAGAAGCAGATACAGGGCAATCTGGCTCCCCTGGGGCGCGAGGGAGAAGAAGGCGTGCTGCGCAAGCGCTATGTGGCCGAACTGGGCAGCCTGGAAGACCGCCTGACCGCACTGCACCGCGACGAACGCCACCTGGAAGAGCAAATTGCCTCGCTGGAGGGGCAGGCCAGGCAGAAGCTCCACGACCTCACGCAGCGGGACCGGGAAAGAGAAAAAAAGCGGGAAAAGGACCACGACCCGTCATGATTCGGAACCGTCGCCCTGACCTGCGAACCGCCGGCCTCATGTTTGGGGCGCTCCTGGTGGGTGTTGCCTGGGCGGTTGCGAACTACACGGGCACCGGCGGGGAACGCGGCGAAGACCAGCTTCGTCCCCTCGTATGGACCATCTTCTCCACCCCGTTGGCCCTGTTCATCGGGTGGGTGGTGGCGCGGCGGGCCGAACTCTGGCTGGCAGCCTTTTCGTGTTTCTGCCTCTACTTTTTCACCCCGTTCGTCGCAGCCCGCATCGAGTCGCTGGTCTATGACGAGTGGTATGCGGCGCAAAGCGGTCACCACCTCTACTTCACGCTGGTGATGGTGCTGCATGGCATTGTGGGGTTGGCGCTGGTGGGGTGGCGGGGGTTTCCACCGGTCTTGCCAGTGGCGAGGAGCGAGTGACGGGCGGATATCACCTCACCCCGTTGTTGCGTGCGGCCTCGCGATGCACGTTGATATCAACGGCGTTGGTTTCAAACATAACCCGACTGACCTCCGGAGCAAGGGCGTCGTTCTCGACCTTGACGACCACGAGGACCCCTCCTTGCTTCACCCCTTCTGCATAGGCATGGGCATCCTTTTCGGGGATACCGGCCCCGGAAAGTGCTCCGATAAGCCCCCCGGTGATAGCCCCAACTCCCGCCCCCGCTGCGGTCGAACCGAGCGCGGTGAAGATACTGCCCGCGGTGATAATCGGGCCAATGCCCGGCACGCTCATGGCGCTGAGGCCAAGCAGCAACCCCCCTAACCCCCCGATGACTGTGCCCCCGATTGCGCCTTCGGTCAGGGCTTCGCTGGTCTTCCCAACCGCTTTTTCCTGAACCGCCACGTCGCGGGCAAGAACATTCACCTGGTCGGGGCGGAACCCCAGGCGATAGAGGCCACTGGCTGCCTGTTCGGCGTCTTCAACGTGTTCGAAGAGTCCGGCCACGGTTCTCATACGCTCCCTCCTGTGACGATTCTTCCCATTCGGTCAAACAGAGAGGTTGCAAGATTCGTGCCAGGTAGTCTTCCAGACGCAAGGTACCGTCCCTTCTCAGCTAAACTTCAGCACCAACCGCGCTGCCTCCGCAGGGTTGCGGTCGAAGGCAGCCACCCCGCGCCGGCGCGGGCGGAGCACCTGTGCCTGACCGGGCACCCCCACCGATGCCCCTTTCCCTCCGTTCCGCACCAGGAAGACCATCGCATTGCCCGGCGACCAGTCGGGCCGGTTGACCAGCTCCTGAACGATGACCTGGAGGTCTGGTGACCGGCGGATTTCCCCGCTGCGCCACTCCTCGGTCACCGTCCACGGCACGCTGGCAGTCGTCAGGGGGCGCGTGTCCGGCGGGTGCGTTGCGAAGTTTTTGGGGTTGCCCGACGCCTCGCCGTATATGGTCAACGAAAGCTCGTCGCTGACGGGGCCGTCCGCGGTAAATTCGAGATAGGCCCTGGTGATGATGGCCCCTTCAGGAACGGGAAGGTTCGTGAACCGGAACCCGCTGGTGATATCGCTCCGGTCATCCGCCATCCCGAAATAGACTACCAGGTCGTGCGGGGAATAGTTCCCGCTCCTGAAGGGGTGCAACCCGGCATCGTCGGCCCCGTCGCCCACCTGGAAGGCTGCCGTCTTGGGGAGCCGGGGCAGCGGCGATGCGGCGTCCAGCAGACCCATCTGGCGGGCCTTCTGCACCCAGGAGGGATATTCGCCCATCAGCAGGTCAAACAACTCCTTGTCGCTGATGGACTGGAGGTCCTCGGTGCTGAAGAAGTTGGCATTATCCACATAGCGGCCCTCCATTGTGTCCAGTTCCTCCAGAAAGCGAAAATCGCTGGCCGACACCATCCGCTCGATGAACCCGCGTATCCCTCTGGTGCGCACATCCTTCTTCGACTTGCCCAGGGCCAGGAATTGCCAGAAGATGGGTTCATACGACGACTGCTGAAGCTGATGGCGGGTCAATCGCTCATCAATGGTGGCTCCGTCGGTGAGAAACATGGCATAGACAGGCAGGCGGGCTGAGATGGGTTCCTGCCGCTCGGTGCCCTGGGGCAGCGGGAAGTAGAACGAGCGCACCGCCTGCATCACCTTACCATAGTTGGCTCCCCCCTCCAGGTCGTAGTGATAGAAGATACGGGTGGTATAGCCATCGAACGTGTCGAGGGAAAGCTCATTGCCAATATGAGCATCTCTGGCGAACAGAAACATATCAACCACGCCATCGTCATCGAAGTGGCACGCCAGCGCCAGCAACCGTTCGATGAAGCGCTGGATCTTGCCCGATGCATAGAGTGGCTGCATGGACGAGGAGATATTGAGGCAGAGCGCCACTCGCGCCCGGTGCCCGGTCAGGCCAACGCTCCGCAGCGACAGGTCTGCGGTCATCGCCAGCGCCAGCACCCCCGGAGCCTGGTGGGTCAGGCGGTGTTCCAGTGCTTGCGGACTGGAAGCCCCCGGCACCACAATGAGCGGCGGCGGCGGCGTTTCCCGTGTGGCAAGAGGCGATGGCGCAGGAGGGAAAGCCGGAGCCGCCGGAGCCACCGGAGCCGCCGGAGCCGACTCCAGCCGGGCCGTTGGTTGCCCGCTTGACGAAGGGGGCGGCACCGGTGCCGGCGCTGCCCCGGCTTCGGCCTCCTGACCGCCGAAGTGGGCAAGCAGCGCGCTCAGCCCCCCATGAAAGCCCTGCCCGACAGCTCCAATGCGCCATTCGTTCTTGTAATAGATTTCGGCCATGATCGTCGCTCGCTCGGTCTGGAAGTCCTGGCCCGCAAACGAAAAGCGGGCAACCTCTTTCCCACTCCCAGGGTCGAGCAGGCGCAGATATCCCGACTGGATGTGCGCCATGGTCTCGTCTCCGTCAATCGTTGCCGTGAAGACCAACCGCTGGATCGTCGCGGGGAGCCGCGACAGGTCAACCCGAAAGCGCTCGTGGTCGCCACCGTGCCGGCCCAGGGCAACCAGGGCCCCTTCCGGCGATGCCTTCTGGTTGTAGAAGATGAAATAGCGCTCGTCCGACAACTGCCCGCGTTCATCCACCCCGAAACAACTCACATCAATGACCATTCCGTCTGGAGCGGTGATGCCCACCCCGACTTCAATGTCCTGCGATGCGGTCAGGTCTGCCAGCTTTGCCTTCTGCCCTCTCGTGAGTTCGCTCATTCCCAAAACCTCCCCATCAATACCTTCCGGACCTGCTCAAATTCGTCGGTTGCCATCCGGATCAGCGGAGCGGCTCCCTCCAACGCCCCGGCGCGTCCGAGCGCCTCCAACCGTTCGCTCAGCCTCGACAGTCGCATCGCCCCAATCTGTGCACTGCTCGACTTGAGCGAATGCGACGAACGGACCAGAACCTGGATATCTCCCGCCTCCAGGGCTTGCCGCAGACTGGACAGGAGTTCGGGGGTATCTTCCAGGTAGAGGTTCACCAGTTCATAGAACACCTGCACCCTGCCCATCACGGTCTTGAGCTGTTCCAGCACCGCGAAGTCAACCGGCTCAGCGGTTAGTTTTGCTGGCTGCACTGGTTTGCCTGGCTCTGCCGGCTCCCCCACCTGGGCAGAGGGTGAGATGGACGAGCGAGCCGCAACCGACGGAGCCAGCAACAACGATGGTTCCACATGCTTGAGCGCAGCAACCAGTTCCTCCAGTTTGATAGGCTTTCGAACATAATCATCCATCCCCGCCTCGATCAATGACTCGCGCATCCCTTCCATCGCGTGGGCGGTCATCGCCACAATGCGCGGCTGGCGGGATTGATCCCAGCGGGCGCGAATAGCGCGGGTTGCTTCGATGCCGTCCATCTCTGGCATCTGAATATCCATCAGCACCACATCATACGACCGGCGTTCGAGGGCGTGCAACACCTCCAATCCGTTGGAGGCCACATCAGCATGATACCCCAGTTTTTCGAGCAACCGCAAGGCCACTTTCTGGTTCACCGTGTTGTCTTCGGCCAATAGGATACGGAGTGGGTGGTGCTGCCCCATGTGGCGGTCTATCTCGCCCCAGACGGTCGGCAGAATCATTTCCCTGGGCTTGCCTTCGAAGAACCCCACCAGCATATCGTAGAGCGTAGCGGGGCGCACCGGTTTGGTCAGCGTGGCAGCAATCTCAACCGACGACGTCCGTTCAATGTCACTCCGCCCCAGAATGGAGGTCCACAGCACGAGCGGCAGGGTGCAGGCGTCTCGCTCGACCCGGATGTGCTCGGCCAGTTCCAGGCCATCCATCTCTGGCATATGCATATCCAGAATGGCGATATCGAACGGGATACCCCACCGTATCCATTCCAGAGCCTCGGTCGCTGATTCGGTGGTGCGCGTTTCCATCCCCCACCGGGACAGATGCCGGGTCAGCACAAAACGGTTCGTCTCGTTATCGTCCACCACCAGCACCCGTTTGCCCTGCAACGCGGGTTGGTCCGGGTCCAGGTAGGGGCGAGGTTGGGGTGGGGCTGCCCCGGCCACAAAGGTGCTATGAAAGACGGACCCTTTCCCTTCCTCGCTCTCGGCCCACATCGTCCCGCCCATCATCTCGGCCAGCCGCTTGCTGATGACCAGACCCAGGCCGGTTCCACCATACTTCCGGCTCATTGAGGTATCCACCTGGCTGAACGACTGAAAAAGGCGGTCGATTCGGTTGGACGGGATACCGATGCCCGTATCGCGCACGCTCAGGTGTACTTCGTAGCGGGGTCGGGGGTTGGGGGGCAGGGAGCAAGTTTCCGCTTCATCTCTATCCCCGAAGCCCGCTCCCTCCAACGTTCCCTCCAACGCTCCCTCTGCTCGGCCTTCGTCATCTGGGAAATCAGCCCCAACCCCGACCCCCGCCCCGAACTCCCAACCGTCGCCCCTTCACTGTCACCACCACCTCGCCCTGCTCAGTGAACTTCACGGCGTTGCTCAGCAGGTTGACGAGAATCTGGCGCACCCGCGTGATGTCGCCAACCAGGTCGGTCGGGGTGTCGTCACCAATGAAGTAGGCGATATCCAGTTGCTTTTCGGCCGCCCTGGACGCAACGAGGTCCAGACTTTCTTCAATGCAGTCACGCAGGTTGAAGGGCTGGTTTTCCAGGTCCATCTTGCCGGCCTCAATCTTCGAAAAGTCCAGGATATCGTTAATCAGGGTGAGGAGCGACTCGCCGCTGATGCGAATGGTCCGCACGTAGTCGCGCTGTTCGCTCGTCAGGGAGGTATCCAGCAGCAGGCTGGTCATCCCGATGACCGCGTTCATCGGGGTGCGAATCTCGTGGCTCATATTTGCCAGAAATTCGGACTTGGTGCGGGCCGCCGCTTCAGCCTCCTCGCGGGCACGGTGCAGGTCCGCTTCGGCCCGCCTGAGCGCCGTCAGGTCGCGGGTAATCCCGCCGAGCCAGATACCGCGGTCGGTCTGGATGGGAAAAACCAGCGAGTAGATAGTTAGTCGGACTCCGTCGGGCCGCTGGATGTCGTGCCCTACCCAGTGGTTGAGCGAGGGCATACGTCCGGTGCGGTGAATATCGAGCGTCATCGCCCGGAGGCGTTCATACAGCTCCGAGGTTCGGCGCTCTTCGGGCACCACGCGAAACTGCACCTCCCAGATGAACTGCCCCACGGCCTCGCTGCGGGGCAACCCCATCAGGTGCTCCGACCCCTGGTTCCACTCGATGATGCGCCCCTGCTCGTTGACTAGCACCAGGCTGTCGTGGGATTGCTCAAAAACCAGCGAAACTTCCGTTCGCTCTCGCGCAGTGCTCGCTGCATGTGTTCGTGCTCAATCGCGGCCCCGATGATCGTCGCGGCAGCCCGCAGGATGCTGATTTCCGAAACCGACCAGGGGTGGGGATGTTCGCAGTCGTCAAATCCGATAAACCCCCACCACTGCTGGCAGGCAAAAATGGGCACCACCGCAATGGACTGAATATCCTGCGGCTCCAGAATGGCCCGCTCCTCTTCCGGAAAGGTGCTGACCTTGCCATAGATAGAATATCCCTGTTGCAAGACGTTTTCCCACCGGGCAAACCCGCCGGCCTGATAGGAGAGGTTTTGCAGTTCCGGGTTGTCTATCTGAGGGACCGTGCCGGAGGCGACCCACTCATAGCGCTGGCTCATCCGCAACGCTTCATCGGGGCCGCGGTGGTTCTCAAACAAATAGACCCGGCTCACCCCGGCGGCGGTTCCCAACCGTTCGAGCACGGTCATGATGCTTTCTTCCAGCGTCGTCTGTAAGAAGCGTTCGGCGGCAAACCCCAGCGCCTCCAGGATGGCGTCGTGCCGTCGCAACGTCTTTTCTACGAAAAGGGAAAGTTCCTGGGTGCGCTCTCCCAACTGGCGCTGCAAATCGGCATTGATGTGCTCAAGCTCAGCAATGCGCTGGCGCAGTCGGGCCATTTCGGGCCGGGTGGTTGCATCGTCTTCATCTTCATCAGGGTATGTCATCGCCTACTTCTTCTTTTTTTCTCCGTACCACGAACAAAACTCCCCTTTTCTCTTCTCTCTCGTCATAGTATACTACCACTTGCGCCTCCTGCGCCTTGCCCCGAACACCGCAGACCGATGGTCGCCAGCCGTGCCGGGTCAGGGCAGCACAGTTGCTGCCACCTCGCAGCCGGATACCCCGGTGAGACCCAGAAAACTGGTCATTCCCGCGGTGTTCGGCCAACTGGAATCCCGGACTTGAAGAACTTCGGGCGATTGGGGTATAATATATCCTACATTTCATGTTGAAACAACGCAGAAAGGTACGCAGGCTTGACGGGAGAAAAACTTCAGACGATTGCGCAAGAGGTTAGCGCTTGTACGCGTTGCCCGCTCCACCGCGGGCGGTTTCGCGCCGTGCCCGGCGAAGGACCCACCAGCGCAAGGATTATGTTTATCGGTGAGGGGCCAGGCTACCACGAAGACCGCCAGGGACGCCCCTTCGTCGGGGCATCGGGCAAATTCCTTGATACGCTGCTGGCGCTGGCCGGGTTGCAGCGAGCGGAGGTGTTCATTGCCAATGTCATCAAGTGCCGCGCCCCACAAGACCGTGACCCCCTCCCCGAAGAGATTGAAACCTGTACCACCCTCTACCTGTTTCGCCAGATTGAGGTGATCAATCCGCGGGTGATTGTCACCCTGGGGCGGTTCTCGATGGCGCTCTACCTGCCAGGAGAAAAAATCTCGCGCATTCACGGGCAACCTCGCACCATTGGGGGCCGCCTGGTGGTTCCGATGATGCACCCGGCGGCAGGACTGCACCAGCCGAAGAATCGCCCCCTGATTGAGGAAGATTTCCGGCGACTCCCGGAGATTCTGGCGCGGGCCGAGCGCGAGGAAGCCGCGGCTCACTCGGATTCGGATGAGGGCAGCGCCAGTGATAGCGCCCAGAAAGAGGGGGACCAGAGCGGGGGTCGGCCAGTTGGCGAACAGATGAGCATGTTTTAAGAGTCTACCAGACCTTGCCAACAGCTATCGGTCATCAGCTAGTAGCTATCGGTCATCGGTCGTCAACCATTAACGATAACCATGGCGTAGCCATCAGCCATAGCCATTCATTTCAATGATGGGAAAACCCATGAAAACCTACCAGCTTTCTTCCCGTGGGCAACGAACAACGCTCATCTTACTGGTCACCGCATTCGCCATCTGGGGCTTTGCCCTGTGGAGTTTCCGCAGCACACTGAATATCAGCTATCACCCGCTGCGGTTCTGGGCCTCGCTGAGCGCGAGCATCGAAGCGGGGCTTTCGGTCAGTCAGATCATTCCGTCGCTGCTGATGCTGGTGCTCATCGTGGCGACCCCCCTGCTCGTCTGGAACCTGCTCGAAGAGTGGGTTGCAACCTACACGCCGACGGAGGAAGGGTTGCGCTTTACCTCGCTCGGCGTGGATATCACCTATCCCTGGAGCGCTATTCACGCCATTCGCCGGATTGATGATGATAGTGAGGACCCGGTTGACGAGTTGCTCATCCAGGGGAGCTACCACCGGCACATCCGGAACCCACTGGTTCGATTCTTGCATGTCCAGGCATACGGGCGCCATCGGTTGCCCATCTATGCGGGGCTTGAAGCAAGGGACGACCTGCTCGCCACCGTTCAACAACGGATGGGACCGGGCGGGCAGGATGACGCCCCGCTGCAAGCAGGGCCACCCCAGGGGACCGGACCGACGGACGAACCAACGTAGATAAAAGAACGGAACAAATCAGGCTCAAACGATGAAGAGGCAATGGTTCCCTGACCGTGACCTGGTTGGTGGAACGATTGCCCAAGGAACAAAACGAAGACTATGTCAAAGGATAACATTCGGGTACTGGCGTTGGGTGGGGCAGGCTCCATCGGACGCAATATGTGGGTCCTGGAGTATGGCAATGAGATTATCATCTTCGATTGCGGAATCATGTTCCCCGAAGCAGATATGTTCGGGGTGGACCTGGTTCTGCCGGATATCAACTATCTGCGCGACAAAACCGACCGCATCAAGGCCATTTTGCTGACCCACGGCCATGAAGATCACATCGGGGCCGTTCCCCACCTCATCAGCGACCTGGGCTTTCCCCCACTGTATGGCACGGGCCTGACGCTCGGCATCGTCAAGGGGAAGCTCAAAGAACATCACCTGCTGGATAAGGCCTCGCTGGTGACGATTAGCGACCACGAGACGTTTCAGGTGGGGAGTTCGACCGTCGAGGCGTTCCCCATTGCCCACTCCATCCCCGACGCGGTTGGTTTTGGGGTGACCACGCCGGTCGGTCTGGTCATCTATCTGACGGATTGGAAGTTCGACCACACGCCGGTTGACGGGGTTCCCACGGATATTGCGAAACTGGCCGAGTTTGGCGAACGCAAGCCGCTGCTGCTCATTACCGACTGTGTGCGGGTGGAAACGCCGGGCCATACGCCCAGCGAGACGACGGTGGGCGAGGCGTTTGATTCGATTTTTGCGGTCGCTCCGGGCCGTATCATTATGGCAACCTTTGCCTCGAACGTGGGGCGGGTGCAGCAGGCGATTGAGTCAGCCGAAGCCTATGACCGCAAGGTGGTGCTGGTGGGCCGGAGCATGGAGAACATCAGCCGTATTGCGCTGGACCTGGGCTGGCTGCGGGCCCAGGAGCGGACGCTTATTCGGGTGCATGAGATGGGCCAGTATCCCGACGACCAGATTGCCATCGTCTGCACCGGCAGCCAGGGCGAGCCGATGGCGGTGTTGAGCCGCCTGGCAAACCGCGACCACACCCACATCAAGATAAAGAGCGGTGACACGGTGGTTGTTTCGGCCACGCCCATCCCCGGCAACGAGATATCGGTGAGCCGGGTGATTAACAACCTGTTTCGTCTGGGGGCGGATGTCATCTATGGGGGCCGCGCCGGGGTGCATGTCTCCGGGCACGCAGCGCAAGAAGAACTCAAAATGCTGCTGGCGCTGCTGCGCCCGCAGTTTGTGGTGCCCTTCCATGGCGAATACCGCCACCAGATTCTCTACCGCAAGCTGGCGCTGGGGGTGGGCGGGTTCTTTACCCCGGAGCAGATTTTGCTGCCCGAAGATGGCTCGGTGATGGAGTTTCGCCCCGGCTATGGGCGCATCGTTGACAAGACGCCCGTCGGGTATATCTACGTGGATGGAACCAGCGTGGGCGATGTGAACAAGGTGGTGGTGCGCGACCGCCAGATGCTTTCGAAGGACGGCATCCTGATGGTCGTCGCCAGCATTGAGCGGGCAACGGGGCAGCTCGTGGCTGGGCCGGACGTGGTGTCTCGCGGCTTTGCCTATATGCGTCAGAACAGCGACCTGCTGGAAGCAACCAGGGAGGTGATCCGCGATTCGTTGACCCAGCGCAACGGGTCGCAGACCCAGACCGACAGCGCATTCGTGAACCGCAAGATTAAGGAGGTCGTGAGTGATTTTCTCTATCAGAAGACGCGGCGGCGTCCGATGGTGCTGCCGCTGGTGATGGAGGTCTGATGGCATCCAGGGGGAGCAGCGGGAAAGCCGCGCATCGTCGGCGGGGCAGTGGTGCAGCGCGGTCTTCTCGTGCTCGCTCCGGCTCCGCTTCCAGCCGTTCACCCACGCGGAGGCAGAAGCCGGCAGGCCTGCACGTTTCGCTGCGCCCGGACCACCAGCGCGAACTGTTTGCGCTGGCGCTGATTACGATTGCCCTGGTGACCTTGATTTTCTTCCTGACGGGGGTGACGGGCGGGGTTGGCAGTGTCTATGTGCTGGTAGTGCAGCAGGTGTTTGGCGGGGGGGCGCTGGTGGTTCCGCTGGCACTGGGGTTCCTCGGCATTGCCATCCTCATCCAGGAGCGGTTCTATGATACCCAGTTTGCCGGCTCCCACGTCATTGGTACGCTGCTGGTGCTTGGGATGCTCCTGGCGATACTGGAGTTCCCCCACCACGACCTTGCCCTTTCCAGTCGCTTGGACGAGGGGGGAGGGTGGCTTGGCTACCACCTGGTTCACCTGCTCGATTCCACGATTGGGCGTCCGGCGGCCATGGCGGTGGTGGGAATGGCGATGCTGGCTGGTCTGCTGCTCACCTTCAATGTGACGCTGCGCGAGGTGGTGCCGGGCGGGGTGGCGCTGATGCAGACGATGTGGCAGGTTGCCTGGAGCGGGCCGCGCCGTTTACCAGGGGAAGAGTCGGTGGCTCCCGTGCGAACCGGAACCGCTCCAGCCGGTGGGGATGTTCCCGACGAGGTCGTTTTGACCCCCATTGCCGAGCGTCCGACGAAGGCAAGCCTGTTTCGTCGCCCCGAAGGCGGACGGGAGGCAATGCCGGCCCCGGTCGCGTTGCCTCCCCCGGCTCTGCCCAACGGGAAGGGCAATGGGAACGGGAATGGGAGCGGATGGAAGTTTCCCAACAGCCTGCCTGCGCCGCCGGTGGCCGGCTTCGGGTCCGCTGCTCCGCCGCCAGCTTTGCCAGAACCCGCACGGACGCCGAAGAAAGTTCCGGAACTGCCGGCCCCGGTCCAGGGGACGCTTGATGAGGTTGAGGCTCCGGTGATTTACCGGGCCTGGCCGCTGCCATCGCTCGATATCCTGGACCAGCCGGTGCGGGTCAAGGCCAACGACGAGGAGCACATGGCGAGGATGGCGCGCTTGATTGAGGAGACGTTGGCGAGTTTTAAGGTTGAAGCCCAGGTTATCGGGCGGCACACGGGGCCGGCGATTACCCAGTTTGAGCTTCAGCCCGCGGTGGGGGTCAAAATCAGCAAAATCACGACCCTGGACCGCGACCTGGCGCTGGCGCTGGCGGCTCCGTCTATTCGCATTGAGGCTCCCATCCCTGGCAAATCGGCCATCGGGATTGAAATCCCCAACACGGCGATTGCGCTGGTCACGCTGCGCGAGGTCATTGACAGCGAGGCGTTTGAGGCGCACCGCGGCAAACTGCGGCTCCCCCTGGGCAAGGATGTGAGCGGCACGCCGATGGTGGCCGACATGGCGCGTATGCCGCACCTGCTGGTGGCGGGGAGCACCGGAAGCGGGAAGTCGGTGGCAATCAATGCGTTTCTGTGCGGGCTGCTGCTGCGGCACACCCCGGAAGAGTTGAAGCTCATTCTGGTTGACCCGAAGATGGTGGAGTTGATTGTCTACAACCGCATTCCGCACCTGCTCTCACCCGTCGTGACGGAGCTGGAGCGGGTGTTGCCCACGCTCAAGTGGGCCACCCGCGAGATGGAGCGGCGCTACAAGGTGTTTGCGCGGCTTGGTTGCCGCAACCTGGAGGGGTATCAGAAACGGTCCAGGACGCAGGCCGACCTGGAGCCGATGCCCTACATCGTGATTGTGATTGATGAACTGGCCGACCTGATGATGATGGCTCCGGACGATGTGGAGACGCAGGTGTGCCGCCTGGCGCAGATGGCGCGAGCAACGGGGATTCACCTGATTATTGCGACGCAGCGCCCTTCGGTGGATGTGTTGACCGGCCTCATCAAGGCGAACTTCCCCTCTCGCATCGCGTTCGCAGTGACTTCGCAGGTGGATAGCCGCGTCATTCTCGATACGCCTGGGGCCGAGCGGTTGCTTGGTCGCGGGGATATGCTCTATATGGCTGCCGATGCGGCCAAGCTGGTCCGTATACAGGGAACGTTTGTTTCCGACCGCGAGGTTGAGCAGATTGTTTCGTTCTGGCGCACCTCAACCCCGCCGGGCGAGGGGGCGAAGCGGCCAATGGATGAGGCGAATGAGGCAGCCGCACCAACCGACCGCGAGCGCCAGCAAAGGGCGGCCTTGCCTGGCAGCGGAGGAGTGCCCCGGCAGGGAGCAGCGGGCGGGGAAGAGGAGACGGTTTTTCAGCCACCAGCGGCGTCTTTCCTGAGCGTGGAGGAGCAGGAGATGCTGCTGCCACAGGCGGTAGATCTCGTCAGCCAGCACAAGCGGGCTTCGGCTTCACTCCTGCAACGGCGGTTGCGCATTGGCTATAGCAAGGCGGCTCAGTTGATTGACCTGCTGGAACAACAGGGGGTGGTTGGCCCGGCCGAGGAGGGCCGTTCCCGCGAGGTTCTGCGCCGCCGGGAAGCCTGACCATCACCACCACCTGTACCCTCAATCTGGCAGGAGATGGTGCCGGAGACGGGATTCGAACCCGTACGAGGTTGCCCCAACGGTTTTTAAGACCGTAGCGTCTGCCATTCCGCCACTCCGGCTCTCCCGTCTATTATACCGCACCCGGCAACTCTTTTTCACGCATCACGCATCACGCATCACGCATCACTGGCATCGTCCGCAGGAAGGCCACCAGGTCGTAGAGGGAAGAATGGGTGAGGGTCTCGCCGTTCAGGCTCGTTTTCCACACCCCCGCCTGGGCGCTCCCGGTGTGGGGCAAAACCTCAACCAGCAGGTTCCCTACCCCGGTCGCCCCCGACCCCGTAGGGGGGAGCACGTCAAAGCCGGCCCGTTCCAGGGCACGGGCCGTCCACGTTGCTGCCACCCCCTCGCCGGCCATCCCCACTGTCCCCCTGGTTGGCGAATGAACCTGAAAGGTGCCCGTCGCGGATTCGAAGGCCACTCCCTCGCGCTGAAACGTGGCGGCAAGAGACCCGCTCAGCACCAGGTCTTCGGGCGCGCCGGTCGAAACGGCCCCCCCCCGGACGCCATGAGCCAGAGCAGGTCGGCACTGCGCAGCGCCAGGTCGAGGTCGTGGGTCGAGAGCAGCACGGCCCGCCCGGTGGTGTGCGCCAGAGCGCGCAGCAGACGCATCATCTCGACCCGGCTCGGCACATCCAGAAACGCGGTCGGCTCATCCAGAATCATGAGCAAGGGTTCCTGGGCGAGCGCCCGCGCAATCATCACCCGCTGCCGCTCGCCATCGCTGAGTTCGGGCACCGGCCGGCGGGCCAGGTGCGCTGCCCCCACAGCCTCCATGGCCTGACGAACTACCTGTTCGTCGTGTGGAGTGAGCGTGCCTATCCAGTTGGTGTAGGGATGCCGCCCCAACGACACCAGCGCATAGGCCGAGAGGTTCCCCACCTCCACGCGCTCCGTCAGGACGACGCTCAGCCGCACTGCCAGGTCACGTGGGCGTAGCGTGCGGATATCCCTGCCATCCAGCATGGCCTGCCCCTCCAGGGGGGGTGCATCCCCGCCAGGGTGCGCAGCAGCGTAGATTTACCCACGCCGTTGGGGCCGAGCAAACACACCAGTTCGCCGGCGTGCAGGTTCAGATCCAGTGACGAAGCAAGGATGGTGGGCATGCGCTGGTTGCGGTGTCGGTGCGGCCTGCCATAGCCGATGCTCAAGCCGTGGGTGGTCAGAACCGGAGTTCTCATCGCGCTGCTCGCCTCCAGGATATCACGATTCACGAGAGAAACGCCGTTTTCAGCGTGCTCCGCCGCAAGAGTATCCACACCACCACGGGGCCCCCAGGAGGGAGGTGATGGTATTGACCGGCAACACGGTCTCGCTGCCGGGCCACTGCGCGACCAGGTCGGCCAGCAGCGCACAGATGGCTCCCATCAGCGTCACCGATGGAACCAGGATACGGTGGTCCGAGGTGTTCAGGAGGCTGCGGCAGAAGTGGGGCACAGCAATGCCCAGAAACGCAATGGGGCCGCAAAAAGCTGTGACTCCTCCCGCCAGCACGGCGGAGCCAGCGATAATCCAGAAGCGAGCCAGACGGACCCGCACCCCCATGCTGGAAGCATACGTCTCGCCGGGCAGCAGGGCATTCAGCGTCTTTGAGAGCACGAGCGCAAGTCCCACCCCCACGATCACCGTGGAAGCCAGCACGGGCATCCGCTGCCAGGTCACCCCGCCAAAGCTGCCAAAACTCCAGGAGATATAGGCCTGGAGACGCTCCACCGCGCTGAAATAGATGAGCAGGCTGACGATGGCATTTGCAAGGTAGCCAATCATCAACCCGACAATGAGCAGGGTGACACTGTGGCGGACGTATTGCGCCAGCACCAGCACCGCCCCCATCACCACCCCCGCACCCAGGCTGGCAGCCACCACCAGGCCAACGTTGCTCAGCCACCCCGCGACCGACAGCAACGCCGCTGACCCGCTCATCCCCACCGACAGGACCACCAGCGCCACTCCCAGGCTTGCGCCTGAACTGATGCCAAGCACAAAGGGGTCGGCCAGCGGGTTGCGAAACAAGGTCTGCATCTGCAACCCGCTCACCGACAGGGCCGCGCCGGCCAGCGTGGCCGTGAGCGCTTTGGGCAGTCGGAACTTCATCACAATGGCGCTCCAGGTTGCCCGCTCTGGCTCGCCGCCAAGTAGAATGGTGACAACCGCCCTGAAGGGGATGTTGACCGACCCGATTGCCAGGCTGAGCAGGAACACCCCGACCAGCACGACCAGCAACCCCGCCAGGGTCACGGGCCGCAGCCCCAACCGCGGCCAGGGGTGCGCCTGAGACGCCGACGCCAACGCCGACGCGTGCGGAGACGCTGGTACTGGTGATGACGGCGATGACGGTGATGACGGCGATGACGATTCGGTGCTCAATCTTCTCTGCCCTCCTGCTCTGCTTCCCTGTTTCCCTGATTCGCTGCTTCCCCGCCGCTCTACTGCCGTTTGATGAGCGGCAAAAAGATGCGCGAGGAGAATTCGTCGCTGCTGCTGGGGGTCAGGCGGCGATAGTAGGTGAGCGTGTGGTCCGGAACCAGCTCCGGGTGGAAGATTTTCACCAAGTCAGCCAGAACCGCGTCCGGGTTCACCACCCCGCTCTCAAAGTAATCGTTGCCGCCGTTCGCATTCACGCGGGCATCATTGGCATAGACCCGGCCCCGCTGCACCGCGGTGAAGTCACCAAAGCGCTCGTCCGAGGCCACCAGGTCGTCAATGCCCTGCATGCCCTGCCCGAAAATCAGCCAGAAATCCGCGTCTATCGCCCGCTCGTAGACGGCCTCGAAGTCCAGCGCGAGCGAGCCAGTCGAGTTGTTGTCTCGCCACAGGTAGCTGGCTCCGGCATCGTCCATCATCTGCGCGGAAAAGCTCTGGCCGCCAGGCACATACCACGTTCCCTGCCAGGGCAGGTTGTTGAACACGGTGGGGCGGTCCGACACGTTCTGGATCTGGTTCATCAGGTCGGTGTAGCGCTGCTCAATATCATCGAATAGGCGGCTGCTCTGGGCTTCGCGGTTGTAGAACATGGCCGTGAACTTGACCCACTCGGCGCGTCCAAGCGGCGATTGCTCCATCCAGTCGGCGTTGATTGCCGCGGCGATACCGTTTTCAATCAGGGTGGGGTGGGTGTCATATTCGGGTACCCCGCTCCCGGAGGCCATCACGACATCAGGGTCAAGGTCAAGGATTTGCTCGATATTGACCCCCGCCCCGCTCCCTACCTCAGCAATGTTCCCCTGGTGGTAGCGGTCAATGACTTCCTGCGAATTCACATAGTCAATGGTTTCAATTCCCACCAAGCTGTCAAGCACCTCCAGGTCAACCAGGTGCGGCAGGTAGGTGGTAGACAGCATCACAATGGTGTCAATCGGCACCTCAATGAACTGGGCGTCGGGGTAGTCCTCTTCCGAGGGCGCGGGGGTGCCACACTGCACCAGCACATACTGAAAGGTTTCGCTTGCGCCAGTCCAGGGGTTGGTGACATTGATGACCTTGTAGTTGCGGTAGTATTCCACATTCCAGGCGCTCGAATAGTCCAGGTCAACTTTCTGGGGGAAGTAGTCCTGCTGCGGGTCGTAGGCTCCCCGTATCACGCATCCATCGGTGATGTTCTGGGCGAGCTGAATGGGTGGCGCGCTGGCCTGCCCGCAGGCAACCCCCACGGAAAGGGTCAGAGTCGAGAACACCAGCACCAGTCCTGCCAGCGAACGTCGAATGGATCGAATAAACCGAATAAATCGAACAAATGGCTGCATATCGGTCTCCTCTGTTGGTTGTGGTTTGCGCAGAAAGCAACGATAGGGACAATAGGGACAATCAAAAAAACCGACCAGCCACGCGGTCGGGGGAGGGGAGGTATGATCGTTGCTCTGCTCCACGGCAGAGGTGGGACCGCTCCAGCACCTGGACACCCGGCACCGGACCCTCACCACCCTGGACCGCGAGGTGATGAAGATTCACGAGAGGCGGGCGACCTGGCTTCGCCGGTCGGGCCTATGGAGCATCGTTTGCGCCATAGACGCGGCAGGCGTTACAGTTGCGGGACAGCGCCGGACTTTCACCGGCTTCGCCTTTCAGCCCTGGCATCCGGACCAATGGGCACCCCTCCTGAAGGGTTCTGGCGTATGATAACCTTGTTATGACTCCGCCAGGATGATACTTATCCTGATTCCTTTATCTTCCTGTCTTTTTCAGTTCCCGTGAGGCAGCATTATAGGGCAACCGGGAGGAACTGTCAAAGGCAGGAAGATAAGGAAGGGAGTGGGATGACCATCAGAAGCGGTCGGGGGGGAGCCGCCGGAACCGGGGTTCCCCACTTCTGCCCCTGCCGACCAATCTGGTATAATGAAATGAATGGACGTGGAGATGAGCGGGTCTACCGTCCCAGAGGGGTGATCGTGCTCACCTCAGCTACGGGTGATGCCGTGCCGTGAACGCCGTGAACGCCGTGAACGTTGCGAACGTCGTTTTGCTGCTTTGTCGTGGTTCGTCGGTTCGTCGCTCGTACGGGCGCAGGGTGTTGCGCCCCTCCTTTGCTGGTACGAGATGAGATGGTCCGTTGAAAGGAAGAAGAGGCGATGTCAAAAAGTTATAAGAAAGATTCCCTGATGGTCCAGGCTGGGACAGGCGAACCGGTCCGGAAACTCTTTATTCCTGATGAGCTTTCGGAGAGCATTGCCGACACTGCGCGTGAGGGGTATCAGAGCGAAGGGCGTGGCCTGGTGATTGCCGCGGTTGAGGTTGAGAAAAGCGAGGACCCGCCCGGCATCCCGCGAATGAATGTGAACGAGTTCTATATCCCGGTTGACAAGCTGCGCCACGTGCGGACGGCTATTCCGCATCTCAGCGACGATGCCTACGACCAGGTAGTTCAGTTGGTAAAAACGTATAACCCCATTATTGACTTCGTCGTGCTGCTCTCGGTGGGGGATAGCATTTTCTGGTATAAGGGTGACCACCCGGTGAGTTTTGTCCCGACGGCGTGAGCGTAACGGCTACGGTTTTTGCCGCTGCTGCTGCCGCTGCTGCATCGGTAACCTTTGGATGACCCCGACCGGGTACCCTGCCATCTTGGCGCAATCTCCCACCAGCCGGATGACCGGCACCAGAGCCAGGGCCAGGAGCCGCCGGTCCCAGGTGAGCGTTTGTATCTGAGGCCACAGCCGGCGGTAGGGCTGGCGCGTGTAGAAAACCCCCCCACTCCCCAGGAGCGCCGCGACCGGCCAGCGAACCCCAGGGAAGCGCCAGCCCACCAGCAGCAGCAGGAACAGGGCAAAGTAGGTGGTGTAGCGCACCAGGTGGCGCAGCCGCCACAGCCCGGCCACACCGTCGCCGCGGGCATAGAAGAAGTACTGGCGGGCAAAAGCCCGCAGCGATGAGCGCGGACGAAAGCAGAGCTGCGCTTCGGGCACGAAGACACGGCGGTAGCCAGCTCGCTCGGCGGCCAGGTCGAAGACCACATCTTCGCAATGCGATGCCCACTCCGGGAATCCCCCCAGAGCCTCCCACAGGGTTTTGCGAAACGCCATTGACTTGCCAAAGGGCAGGAAGCGTTCGGGGACGATTTCGTCCGGGTGGCGGTAGTTCGTTGCTCCCAGAACCAGTTCGAACAGGCTGCGCGGTGCTGGACGGAAGAAGCCTCCGGCCAGGTCGGCCCGCTGCTCATCCAGAGGAGCAATCAGGTGGGCCAGCCAGTCGCGGTCGAGCACCAGCCCGGCGTCGGTGCAGGCGATGAGCGGGCCAGAAGCCGCCGCAATGGCGTTGTTGCGACCCGACGAGATGTTGTGCCCCCCGGAGACGCAGATAATGCGCCGGTCGCGGGCGGCGTAGCCCTGCACGATGCTGGCGGTGGCATCGCGGCTGCCGCAGTCGTTGATGACGATTTCGTCCGGGGGGCGGCTCTGAGCCAGCATCGAGTCGAGCAGCGCGGCAATGTTGTCGGCTTCGTCACGGACCGTGCAGATCAGCGAAACGGTTTCTTTCATCGCATTATTCCTCCATCACTCATCCCTCTTCGTTACTCCTCGTCATTTGTTGCCGGCAGCCTGACCTGGAGCCAGAGCGCGTCCGGCCCGGCCTCCAGGCCATCGGGGGGCGGGGGTGCTCCCCGCACTGGTAATCGCTCAAGCGTGCGGGAGTCATATAGCCCCAGGGCGAGCCAGTAGCTCCCGGCTGGCAGGTCGGGCGGGAGGGGGATACGGTGGGTGTAGGATTGTTCCTGCCCAACCTGCCAGCTTCCCGTAGGAGCGGTGCTCCCGGCTGGCGGCGGGTCTATCTGGGCGACGCGTTCGCCCCGGTCATTCAGCACATGGACAAACAGGGTGTAGTCGGTTGGGATGAGGGCGGTGGCGCTCCATCCGACATGCAGGAGCAAGGTGTGGTCTGGCCTGCCCGGCTCGACCGCGGAGGTATCTATTTCGTGGCGGCGCAGGTGGATGGACGGGCCGAAGTATGGTTCGAGGGGCAGCGAAAACGGCTCCAGCAGGAGCGTTTTTCCCCCATCTATGACGTACGGGTGGTGAAAGGGGTTGTCCAATAAGAGCGGCGAAGGGCTACGGTCCGGGTCGTCCGGGTCGCTGCCACCGCCGGGCGGAGCTGAGGGGGGGCGGGAAAGGCTGAGGCCGACGCGATAGGTTCCCGGCGGGTTCTCCACCGCGAGGGGAACGGTGTAGGTGGCAGTGGGGGTCTCGCCCGGCCGCCATGCGCGGTCCGGGGGGAGCAGTGGCCGGGTCGCCTGGCTCACCTGCTGGCCTTCGGAGTTGAGCACGCGCAGGGTCAGGTGGGCGGTGCGGCAGGTCGTCGCCGGGGTTTCGCGGCATTCCCACTTCGCCGTCACAGTCAGGAAGCCCTGGTCGCGGGCGGCTGCGGAGTCCAGGGTGGAGCGGCGCAGGTGAATGGCTGCCCCGAACGTCGTGGGCGGCATCTGGTAGATAGCGGCGTAGTCAATGCCATGGATACGGATGGTGTGCGCTGGCCGCATGGTCCCCCACAGCACGGCGAATGGTGCCATCGTGGGCGTTGCGCTGCGCGACGTTCACGTAGAGCACGGCGTAGTCTAGCATCACGGGGTCGGGGGAAGCATCGAGGCTTGCCAGCACCGGGTTGCCGATGAAGTATCCCAGTTTTTTGGCCCTCCAGGCCAGCACTGGCCGGTCGCAGTCATCGGAATGAGCCGCAAGGTAGTCCCCTGCCTGCTCCAACCCTTCGCCCCACCCTACCAGGATGGTCTGCATGGCTACGCTCCCTCCGCCAACCAGCGGGTTGTAGTAGGCAAGCTCGTAGGGATGGTACCAGGCGGTGGTGATGGTTGCCAGCAGGCTCATGCTCAGGAAGAGGAGATGGGGAAGATGGGGAAGACGGAGGAGGCGGAGGAATTGAAAGGGTGAGGATGGTTCCCACTGCTCCCACCGCTCCCACAACCGAACCCACCCGGCGGCAGCTACGATGACCAGGGCCGGGGAGGCCGGGAGGAAGTAGCGGTCGAACTTTTTGGATGGGACGCTCAGGGCGATGAGCAGCAGCAGGACGGAGAGAATGAGCAGGCTGACGGCAAGGGTTGCGCGGGTCTGGTTCGTCTGGCGGCGAGGGCGGGCCGCGACCGCGGCTGCCAGCAACCCGGCCAGGGTCCACGGGGTCAGGCGCAGCACGAGCGCCACCGGATAGAAGAGAAGGCCGGGGTCGTCCACCGGATGCCCCAGGAAGAAGTTGCCTCCCCCATGGGGAGTGGCTCCGTTCTGCGCAACTTCGTTCCACACACGCTGCACTGCGCCGGGCAGGTCAACCCACGCAAAAGGCCAGAGGGCAACCCATATGCCCAGGGCGGTGCCCCCCCAGAGCAGCAGGGTTTGCAGGGTTTTCCAGAGGGATTTTGTACCCAGGAACGTTGCCAGGGCGACCATCGGGAGCAGGAGCACCGAGGGTGACTTGGTGAGGAGTGCCAGTCCTCCCGCTACTGCCGAGGCGACTACCAGGCGAATGCGGGGGTGCATGCGTTGGCAAGCCGGTGCGGGAGGGGTGGCACCATCAGAGAAGGAGGCGACCATAGCGGCCAGCAGCGAAAGCGTCATCAGTGAGGCCAGGAGCGCGTCCACATGGAGCAATTGCGAATGGGCAACAAGAAAGGGGTCGGTTGCCCACAGCACCCCGGCCAGCAGAGCTACGCGAAGGTCAAACAGCCGCCGGAGCAGGGGGAAGGCCAGGGCAATGCAGAGCGCTGTCACGACTGCGACTGGCAGACGCAGCAGTGCCCGGTCGTGGGGGTCTTCGGGGGTGGACCCATCTCCCCCCCGGTCGGTGAGGGACCCGTGCAGCCATCTCCCCGCTGCACCGAGCCACATGGTGGTGACGCCGGGGTGGCCGGCCTGGTTGGTGCGGGCGTAGTCTCCGGTGCGGAGGGCCTGCCCGAAGGCTTCTGAACGGTCGAACCACAGGTTTTCATCGGAGGTGACGAAGGTTCCGACTCCCAGAACCCGTGGGGCGAGGGCCAGGCAGAAGAGCAACCCAAAGAGGAGCAGGGACAACACGGCTGGGGTTCGGGTCGTGTGGGTCGTATGGGTCTGGTTCATCTTTGCTGTTGGCCTGGTGCGGACTAGGCGTATGATACCATAAGTCCGGTCCTGTTCCTGCTGGCATGCTATAATTCAGGGAGGTGAAGAAGCAAAACCGCAGAACAATACAGAACCATGGAGAATCCCCGCTATGGCAAAGCCGGAGAAGAACAAGCAGAAGCAGAAGATTGGACGAAATGACCCTTGCTGGTGCGGCAGCGGCAAGAAGTATAAGGACTGCCACTATGCGCCCGACCAGGCGCAGCGAGCCGAACAGCTCAGGCTGAGCGAGGCCGAAGATACGCTGATACCCAAAATATTCGACGCGGCCCACCAGGTGCCTGCTGCCTTCCCTGCGGCAATGGAACAGTTCTGGAAGGGGAAGTATGGCCCGGAGCAGATGGGCGAACTGGACGACCTGGAAAATCGCGGTTCCGACCGGTTTTTGACGTGGTTTGCGTTCGACTATGGGCTTCCGAGCGAAGAAAGGGAGGGAGAAGGGGAGAAGGAAAGGAATGGAGAAACGGAGCCGTCCGCCGCCGGCCGCATGACGCTGGTCGAGCGGCTGTCCCAGGCGGCGGAGCAGGGAACCTTTGAGGTAGACGCGTATGAAGCCCGCCTGCTCCGTGCGTGGGTGGGGGTGCGGATGCGCCCCTATGTGGTGGAATGCCTCTATAAGGGCAAAGGTTTGCTGGTGCGCGATCTGCTGGACCACCAGCCCTACGAGGTGAAAGATTACGGCGCTCCGAAACGGCTGAAGGAGGGTGAGGTGCTGGTGGGGCACCTGATCCCCGTGGGCGTCCGGGATGCCGGGGTGCCACCGTCCAATGGGGTTTTTCCGGATGCGCCGGTTCCGCTCTATTCTCTGGCGGGGGCGATAGCGCAGCTGACCGCCGACACGCAGGAGAAGTTGCGCGAGTTTGCCGGCCTGCACCTGCAAGACCTGCGCCGCACGAAACCCGATGCTACCTGGGATGACCTGATGCGCCAGCGCAGCGCGGTGCTGAACCATTTTGTGATGGCGCTGCCCGTTGAGGAGTATAACCCGACCCTGATGGATGATATCCTTCTGGAGGCGCGGGTGGCGCTGCGGATGGCCGGGCAGACGATTGGCACACTGACCGGGCAGGAGCGCGAGGCGGATGAGGCGGATAAGGTGGATAAGGTGGATGCCAGGACGGAGTGAGGGTGGTGATGAGCGATTGCCTTGCTCGTCACCACCAATGCCCGTTGCCATGCTCCCCCCTTCAGCATCCGCCAGCCGGTTCCGGTCTTTCGCTTGCCACTCCAGACGAGCGAAAGACCAGAGTCGCTGGTTGACCTGACTCCCCTGCTGCATGCGCTCTATGACCGGGCCGGATATGACTTGCGTCTTGACGACCGGGCGGCTCCTCCCCGCTGCCGGCAGTTGTCCCCTTTCTCTAATTCCTTTCGCGCATCCCCCCCCCCTGATCCGCCTCCTGGTAACCCGTGACATCTGTCATGGATCCAACCCCAAACCTGTGACGGAACCCATAGAGACAACGTCCAGGGCGATACGATACAATACAGGCGATAGATTACATCAATGGTTGTCGCTTACCCTCTACTCTGGACCTCTGTTCGGGTTGGGTGAACCAGGCAGGAACGGGTGGATAGCAAGGAAGAAGAAAGGAAACCGGACGTATGAGACTATTACCGCGCCGCTATACCTATGGAATCGCACTGATTTTGACTATGACCATGACCATGATCGTTGCCCTTAAGGTTCTCGCCTACCACTCAGCACCGATTTCATTCACCACCAGCGCGAATAGCCTTGATACCGTCTTCGAACGCATCGAAGCCGCCGGGAACTACCGCTTCTCAGGCCACATCGAGCAAACCCTCATTCCACGCGCCACCGCGGGAACAACCACCGCCCAAGAACAGCGCACCCGTTTCGACCTTGACGGCACCGTGGTTCACCCCGACCGAGCTGTATTCACCTTGCAGCACCCGGAGACGGCGGAGAGCCTGACCATGGTACGCAGCGGGTCGCAGGTGTTTCTGCAAATGGGCGATACCCTGGAAGCCGTGGACCAGCAGGCAGCCGCCTCCAACCCCGCGCAAGACCCACTCTCGCTCTTGCGGGTTGCCAGCAAGGTGCGCCCCCTGGAGCCACCCCCGGAAACCCCCGAAGTCGCCAACGGCTATACCTTTCGCATTGACGGCAAAGAACTGGCGACCCTCTACGGCGACCTGCTGCAACAACAGGCTTCTACCGCTCTGCCGCCCGAACTGCAACGCAGCCTGGCCGCCCTGGCCCATCAATTGACCGGCCACGGCGAAATCTGGCTCGATGCCGAAGGGTTGCCGGTGCGTCAGGTGCTCACCATTGATGTTCCCCAGGTCGGCCCCCGTTCCAATGTCTCTTTCACCATAGACCTTTCCTTCCACGATGTTGGCAGTGTGGAGAGCATCGTCCAACCCGTGCAGAGCAGCGATGGCACCTGGCAACTGGAGCCGCAGAGACTATCATCGCTGGCGAGCACGTCGGGAAGGGACAACTCCCCCTGGCTCCCCGGCCCCTTCCTGCATGCCCTGGCTCCCGACGTGCTCCTGCTGCTGGTACTGGCGTTGCTGGCGCTCTTGCTTCTGAGGAGCTATCGCCACGCGCCACACCCAACCAGCACTGCCCTGACCTTCAGTCTGGTGGTGCTCATCGTTGCAGTGCCGCTGCTGCAACAACTCCGTGTCGCTGCCATCGGAGGCCAGGTTTCCCAGGCGCTTGCTCACCAAGAAGCCCAACAAGATTTGCAGCAGCAGATGGACCAGATGCTCAGCGTTGACCATGCCAGGGCAACCACCTCGCCGCTCAAGCGGACCCCCTTCCGCCAGGATAGCAGCGACGAAGACGCCACCGATATCCCCGAACAGTGCGGCGAAGGCAGCCTTGAAGATGACTACGACAACGATGGGTTGTCCGATTTTGTCGAGGGCTGTCTCGGCACCGACCCGGAGAATGAAGACACCGACTTTGACCTGGTCCCGGATAATATGGAGGTCGAAGGCTTCACATTCGACAATCAGACCTGGTACAGCGACCCCTTTGAGCAGGACAGCAACAAAGACGGCCTGATTGATGGCTACGAATGGCAGATTGACACCGTCAACGACGTCGGGAGTGCTCCCTCGTGGGATATTGATGGCGACGGTATCCCGAACCTGTGGGACAACGACAACGACAACGACGGGGTCAGCGACGGATGGGACCTGTCGCCCGAAAGCAGCAGCGGACTGCTTGACACCTTCTCGGTGGAGATCTCCAATAGCTTCACCGACTACGACGAACTCGGCTATGTCTACCTCGACGTGCAGCTTGTGCCAGAAAACCCCGACCGCCTCTCCTATTCCAACACCTATTTCGACTGGCGGGATGGCGACAAAAAGGGTTTTATCACCGACGAAGACCGCGATGACGAAGACCTGCGCCTCGTGCCAGTCCTGCGCCTGAAGACCACCGCCGTTCCAGCCGACACCCTGCTGGATGACTACGGGGTCTATGTCAAAGAAGATGAAGACACCGGCGAACAATACCTCTATGTGCCGCTCTACCCGATGGAAGACAACGGGCGTACCACCGCGTTCCAGGCCACCGTTGCCTACCACCCCGGCGACCTCGCCAACGACACGCTGAGCCTGGAAGGCCAGATGTACTGGCAGGTAGAAGTCAATGACCAGGGCGAAAGCAGCACGGTCCAATCCTATGACGAACGGTTCTACCTGACGGGCTTGCTGGTCACGCGCAGCAGCGCGGTCGAACTCCTCATCGCTGGCGACCCCAACGCGACCACACCGGCCGAAGACCACCAGTCTATCCTGCAACTCTACTTTGGCATGGGCTACACCTATATGGAAGGGGAGCAGTGGGTCTACCAGGATGACGACGAGACCTTCCTCGAAGCCGTTGCCGAAAACATTACCGGGGCCAACGTGGAGTCCGAAAAGCGCTTTGGTATTGACTACGCGCTGGAAGCTGAACGCCTCACCTATGCGCACTATGACGACTTCTTGAATGACCTGACGACGGTGGACCTCGAAAACTTCCTCGAAACGAAAGGCTACGCTGACCATACCAACGCCTACTGCCCTGACCCCTACGGCAGCGGCTCCTATGCCTGCGCCATGCTGCTCCTTGCCTACGAACACCGGTCGGGGGCCATCTCGCTCGATGACCTCGGCGGCTCCAACCTCGACTTTGACGCGATTGAAATCAATCTCAACACCGATACCCTGATGAGCACCGAACGGGCGGTCAAAATCAGCTTCTACGACCAGCAGGGCGGCGAATGGCAGGAAAGTGATCTGACAGACGTTATCCTGATGCTGGATGAAGCCACCGACTTTGAGACCCTGGCGGCCAGCGACGTCTTCCAGGAGGACTACGCCGGGGTAACGGCGGATGATATCAGCGAGATTATGACGCTCACCTACCTCTCCGCCTCGATTGGCAACGTCGCCACCATCGAGTTCGACAGCGAATTGCTGGTGGCCGACCTGAGCGAGGCCAGTATCCTGAGCAAGGTCGGCAGCATCGTGAAGCGCAGCACCTCTTCGGTGCCCAAGAACACCTTCAAGCTGCTCTTCAACGATGTTGATAGCGAACTGAACATCAACAAGGTGACGAGCAGCGATGGGACCGTGACGACCTACGAGTCCAAAGTTGTTGGCTCGGATGTGAGCAAACTCTCGTCGGCCTGGTCGAAGTACAAATCCGGGCAGGGCAGCGCCTGGGATGTCGGGTTGACCGCTGGCTCAGTCGTGGGACGCACCCTCAACATCGTGGCATCGTCGGCCCGCCTGATCACAGCGCACATCTCCATCAACTGCACCCTGCTCGATGCAAGCTCAACCGCCTTTTGCGAGAACGCCGCCTACGCCGACAAAATTCTGGCCCTGACCAGCACCGCCGGTGCCCTGCTTGAGCGCACATCAAGCTGGGTTCAGGCGCTCAAAGATGGCAAAACCACGTACGGATTCCAATTTGGCTCGACCATGGCCCCCGATGGGAGCGAAAAAACGCTCTACTTCTACAAATATTCGACCCAGTCGGCAGAAGTGCGCCTGTTGACGAAAATCGGGGTTGCGGTAGATGTGGCTTTTGCGCTTGGTATGTCCGTCTACATAGGGGTCATGACGGGGATAGCCTACGACGATGTCGGGATCGGGGTGGGGGTCGCCCTGGCCTACTTTGTCACCCAGCTCCTCTTCCTGGCCGTCTCGCTGGTCTTCGACCATCTGGTGCCGCTCAATGTGCTCTGGGTTGCCTTCCAGCTTGCAGATGGCATCTACTCGCTGGTGACCGGCAACGACTCGCTCGTCTTAACAGCGCAACAGGAAATTGCCGATTTCTTCTTTGAAGTTGAAGTCGTCGGCTCTCTCGAATCGCTCGAAGCCACCGATACCAGCCTGGATATTGAGCAGGGAGCCAGCAGCGACCTGGATGGCGTCATCGTGGGCAACCAACTGATCTATACGACGGGCTACGAGGCCGTCTATGCGCTCGACCAGTACGAGTCCAAAGACGAAGGCGACCTGTATACCGACCTTGATATTGCGATAACCGTTCCGTCGGGCGCGGCGACGGTCGTCATTGATACCTCCGATGGGTGCGACAAAGACGGCGACACCCTGACCTGCACCTCCGAAGGTGATGCCACGGTGCTCCTGGATACCGGCTATGTCAACCTGCCTGTCGAGTTTTCGCAGGATTATTTCTACGTCGAATACGTCACCGACGAAGAAATCTTCAACTGGATTGAGACGGGCACAAACCGTTCCGACGACACCGTTTCGTTTGATGAAACCATCTACCTTGATGTGCTGCCCAGCGACCTGGACGAACTGTGGGACTGGGACGAAATCGAAAGCGACGACCGCGACGGCGACGGCCTGAGTGCCCGCCTTGACCCCGACGACTCCGACACGGACTACGATGACGATGGCCTGGACGATAACTACGAATATATCAACCAGGGCGTTCTGGGCACCGACCCCACGAACGCTAACAGCGATGGCGATGGCCTGGATGACTACCTGGAGGTGCTCTATGGGACCTTTGCCAACGATGCCGACAGCGACGACGACGGCCTGAACGATGACCAGGAAGTCATGTATTACGATGCGGCTTCGGGCAGCGTGCTTGGTGGGTGGGATGTGACGAGCACCGTCAGCGCGGTCACCGGCGCGACCGCACGGGTGTCGTCGGAACCGCTCGACGAAGATGCAGATTCGGACAACCTCAATGATAGCAGCGAATATGCTAACCAGCAATCGCCCCGCGCCTATAACAGCTCCGGAGTCATCCTCGCCAGCGGACTGGAAGCCGCTTCGGATAGCACCACCGATGCCGACAACGAACGCCTGCTTGACGATGGGCCGCAGGGCACCGATACCTTGTATGCGCTGCCGGGCGACGCGGTGAGCCTGGAACTACGCGCCCTCATCACCAGCAGCAGCGCCCTGATGAGCGAACTGGTGATCTGCCTGCCTGCGGTGCTCACGAATGTGACCCTGGACACCGGCACTCTGTTGCGCTCCAGCGACGGCCCGGTGCCACCTCCCACGGTCTCCAGCACCGCCGATTGTCCCACCCGCTACGCGTGGGACTTCAGCCAGACCGACGCTGCCTATGCCCTGCTGCAAGGCGAAAGCATCGCTGCCCGTTTCACGGGTACGATGTCCGACCCCGGCAGCAGCACCAGCAGCACCATCACAGTCAGCATGCCCGTCGAAGATACCACCATCTCCGACATGACCACCCTGGTGGTTGATGTGGATACCCCAACAGTTTCCTTGAGCGAACCCCAGGACGGCGATATCCTGAGCGGCAGCAGCCAGACCGTTTCCGGGGTTGCCAGCGATGCAACCAGTGGCATCGCCAGAGTCACCGTCGGGTTGCCATCGGGCGACGTGGTTGCGGAGGGCACCAGTTCGTGGCAAACGAGCTGGACACTGCCGGCTGATGGAGTCTATACCCTCGCCGCTACAGCAACAGACGGAGCCGGCAACTCCACCAGCAGCACCGGCATCGTGGTGACCGTTGACAACACGGCCCCCTCCCTGACGTTCGACCAGTCCACCGGGGACACCCTGCCAGTGGTCAGCGACTCGCGGGGCACGGTGGTCGAACTGACGGGCGTAGCCACTGATGACCTCACGGGTATCAGCGCGATGCAGCTTCGCATCAACAACCAGGACTGGCAAGACCTGCCCCTGAGCAGCACCGGCCTCACCAGCTATGCCTGGAGCTATGAATGGATTCTGGGCGACACTGAGAGCCAGGGCACGTATACCATCTGGCTGCGGGCCTGGGATATGGCCGACAACGTGAGTGATATCCTCTCGGCTGAGGTGCTGGTAGACCGCACCGCGCCGGGTGTCACCCTGACGAGCAGTTTTTCTACGGATAGTGATGATAGTGATGATGGCGATGACGACATCTCATTGGTTGCCGCCGGCAGCAGCGAACCGCTTGACCTTGAGGGGACCGTGGATGACGCGGCAAACACCGAACTGTCCCCTGGCATCGAGCCAGTTGAAGGAACACTGGACGCCCTCTTTGATGCAACGGTCTGGCTCGAATTTGACCGCGTGGGCGACACCCAGGAGATATACGTGCATTGGGTGGGTGATATGGACGGTGACGGGCGCGGAGACCTGGCGGTTGGCCTGCCCACCAGCCAGGATGGGGCAGGCGCAGTCTCGATAGTTTCCGGGCACTATGGCGACTGGCCTATCCAGCCCGACGGCGAGATGATTGGCGAACAGTCCAGCCTGTTCGTCGGAGCCGACGGGGCGGCGCTTGGCCGGGTGATGGCTCCGGCTGGCGACGTGAACGCCGATGGGCTGTCTGACTTCCTCATTGGCGACCCCCTCAACGAGCGCGTCTTCCTGGTCTTCGGGCGCGGGACAGCCTACGGCAACCTCACCCGGTTGACGACCACCAGTGCCTCACGCTGGGTCCGTTTCTCTTCCTCCGACGCGGGGTATGCTCTGGGCAACCGGGTCGCGGCAGCCGGCGATGTCAACGGCGATGGCTACGATGACCTGTTGCTCGGAGCTGAGGGCGACAGCGACGAGCGGTTCTACCTGGTGATGGGCAGCGCGTCATCGAACTGGCTGGAAGACCAGGATACTGCCGAGTTGGCCGCCGCCATCATCACCACCAGCCCCGATGGGAGCGCAGCGGGCGTCGGTGATATGGATGGCGATGGCTACGCCGAGATTGCCATCAGTGACCCGACCAACGCCACTGGTCAGGGCGCGGGGGTCTACCTGGTGGCCGGTTCATCTGATTACTCCGGCGAGGCGGGTGTCACCCTCGACCTGGCAACCAGCAGTGCGGTGCTCCATCATTTCACCGCAGCCGGGGGCGAGTTGCTCACAGCCCTGGGGGATGTGAACGGCGACACGCTGACAGACTTTGCCTATGGCAATAGCTCCGGTACGACCTCCCTGGTGGTCGGGCGCAGCAGCGGCACCTGGGGCGACAGCCTCGCCCTTGACACCGTGGCAGTGCTCGCCAACCTGGGCGGCTTCATTGCGGCACCAGGCGATGTCAACGCCGATGGGATGAATGACCTGCTGCTTGGCACCACCGACCATCAGGCCTACCTGGTGCCCGGTGCCAGCACGCTAGCGAGCAACCCGACGGTCCAGGCGACCTTCACGAATGTGGCCGGTGCTGCTTCCTCGCCCTATACCGCCGGAGCCGATGTGAACTGCGACGATTCCTCGGACCTGCTGCTCATCCCGAACGAGTATCAGGCCGATGGCTATGCCTACATGGACCCTGACCTGGGCGCAGGCACCATGCCGGAGCTAGACATTGACGGCCTGCCGTTTGGTTCGCCCGGCAGCGCCACCACCACCAGCGTGTCAACGTTCGAATTGACCACCAATGCCGACAATCACCTAGTGGTGGACGATGACTATTGCGATACCTGCCCCAACGACGGCTACACCTGGGGGAGCGATGCCTTCAGCACCATTCAGGCGGCCATTGATGCCGCCGCCGGACTGAGCGGCGATACCCAGATTAGCGTTCTGCCCGGTGTCTACGAACCCTTCGTCATCAGCGGGCACAGCAACCTCAGCGTGGTCGGCTACGATGCCGATATGGTTTTCATTGAGGGAGAAATGGACTGGAACACGTCCGAGCGGATTGGCACCGGTGCCACGATTGAGGATGCCAGCACCATCACCCTCCAGCAGATGACCATTCGCAACGTCAGCACAGGCGTGCAGATTGCCCGGTCCGGCGTTGGGGCCAACTACCCCGGCGCAGAAGACCAGCAGATTACCATAGACGGTCTGCTGATACGCGACCTCGACAACCATGCCATTACAATGGACCACGAGAGCGTTGTCACTCTCGGCAACAACACCCTCTACACCTCTTCTGATACTGAGGCCATCTTTATTGACCCGACAGTGAATACCCCGCTCTACACCTGGTCGGAACGGAGCAGCACCCCGACCACCATGCACGGTGATATGGTTGTGGTGAACGGCACCGGCTATATGCTTGGCGAACACACCGACGGCACCTACTGGATGTATGCCTACAATTTCAACAACGACACCTGGAGCGCCAAACACAGCATCGGCTTGCCCACGACCGACGATTTCGTCAATCTGGCGAGTACCTCGGATGGCTCCATCTATCTGCTGCTCTCTCACCCGGAAGTCTATGACCTCGATGTGAAGGACGGCAAACTGGTGGTGGCGGGCGATTTCGACACCACGATAAACGGGAGCAGCGAAAGCAGCACTCCCTATGTTGCTCAATGGAGCGGGAGCAGCTGGGGGCAATACAACGATGCCGAGCCAAATGGGCCGGTCTGGGCGGTGGAGGCGGACAAATCGCTGATTGGCGGTGAGTTTACGTCTATCTCCCCGGTCTACAAGAATGGGTATGGCGGAACTACAACCACGCCAAAATACGCCGCCAAATACGACAGCAACGGCTGGCGCTTGATTGACCAGGTGGGCTGCGAATTCGAGAGCGGAGCCAACTATAAGACGGCCTATGGCACGCTCAACGGCGCAGTCTATACGATGCACCCCTACGGCAGCAACCAGGTGGGCGTGGGCGGGGCATTCACCACCTTCAATTACTGCTACAAGACCAATGACGGCTCCGGCTATGTTTATGAAGAGAAGAATTCCACCCATACGGCGAAGGGATTTCTCTACTACAGTGGCAGCAACACCAGCCCCTTCTACTACGGAGCCGGCAACTACCCCAACAACAACGACGATGTGCGTCACATCGGGGAAGTCACCGATGGAGGCTATGTCAGCCAAAACTGGGGGATGCTGGTGGTGAAAGGCTGCTCCATCTATCAGTGGACGCCCCCCAACAGCACTTCTTATCAGAACGAAACGAACTACTGGTTGGAGATTGGTGAGGTCGTTGAAGCCGACGGCTCAACCCCATCGAACTGCGACGAAACGACCATCCATACCTCCGCGACGCTCGATGGCTACACCGTATTGCTTGGCGGCTCGTTCGAGTATCTCAAGTTCAACGGAACAAAGACCGGCCCACACCCCGGACTGGCTAAGATCTACCGGATTGACGGGAGCAACCCGCGGGTCTGGTATGTTGACTCTTCGTTCGATGTAGACTCCAGCGTGAGTGCCCCGGTGCGCAGCATGGTCACGGATGGCACCTACGTCTACATTGGCGGCGGCTTCAGCAGTTCGACCGGCCTGGGTGAGGGGCTGGTCATCTACGACACCGTCAACGATACCTGGGAGTATCAGGGGCTTGACCTGACGCCTGACCCGGAGGTAGCACCGCGTGGCTCGATCAATACGCTGCACCTCGAAGGTTCGACGCTCTACCTGGGGGGGCACTTTGCCGATGTTGAAAACACCGCTGGCGTAGATGGGCACATCCTGAAGGCCACGGTGAGCGGCGGATCGGTCACCGGCTGGAGCCGCATCGGGAACGGGGTTGCGAAGCGTGCGACGGACGTCTACCGCTACACCCCCTCCAGCGGGGCCGTGAGCCGGCTCACCACCCTCAGCGACGACACTCCCTGGTCGGGGCGCGTCAGCGGGCTGGTGAGCGATGGAGGCACCTATATCTACGCTGCCGCCGAGGATAGCAAGAACTTCTACCGATCTTCGGACGGTAGCTCGTGGGAAAGCCGGTCCAATGCCCCGGCGAACTTTGCCGAAAACACCGTGATGACCATGATAGACGATGCTATCTATGTGTTGCGCGGCAGCGGCGAAAGCGATTTCTGGCGATTCGACGCTGGCTCGAATAGCTGGACGACTCTGGCCTCGCTGCCGGGCACCTTCTCGATTGCCGATGGTGCGGGGTTGGCCTGGGATGGCAGCGACTTCATCTATGCAACCCAGGGCGGCAATGGCACTACCCTCGCCCGCTACGACCTCGTCAATAATTTCTGGCTGGAGCTGGAAGACTTCTGGACGGATGATGGCAGCGGTGGTGTGACGCAGTCGGACGAACTGCCCTTCTCGGTCGGCAGCGATGCCATGCTAGTGCGCTACAACAACTATCTCTATGCGAACGAGGGCAGCAGCGGGTCGGGTTTCTACCGTTTCGGTGACTTCGACTACTCGCCCTACAAGCTGACCCTGCAAAGCAATGCCTTTGTTTCGTACGAATCGTCCACCTATACCTATGACGTTGACTGGACCAATGCCGTGATTGATGGCACCGATGCAACCTGGGCCACCTTCCTGCTCAGCCTCAGCGACAACACCTGGGTGGGCAACAACAACTGGAAGCCCACCGCCGACCGCGTCATTGCCTACGATGAAGCCAGTTTCATCAGCGGCGACAGCTACCGTATCCAGGAGGGCAGCAGCCTGACCAGCGGCTACCATACCAACGGCAGCACGGCCTACGTCTCGCCCGACTACTGCGCTACCTGCGGCAACGACGGGCATAGTTGGGGCAGCACGGCCTTCAGCAGCATTCAGGCGGCCATTGCCAGCCGCGCCCCGGTCATCCACGTGCAGACCGGACGCTATCAAGAAGCTATCACGCTGTCCGATGGGGTGCAAATCATTGGGGACAGCGCCGAACTGACTATCCTGGAACCACCGCCCTATTCAGGCCGTACCGTCGAGGCACTGGTGAAGGCCGAAGGCGTGGGGGATGCCAGCCTGTATGGGTTGACCCTGGCCGGCGACGGCAGCCAGGATGGGGTGCGGGCCGAAGATATGGCCGATATTTCCGTGGAGCGGGTGATTATCCGCGAGACGGACCATGCCATCGTCATTGAAGAACCCGGCAAAGACCTGGAGATGGCTGTCACCACGCTGGAGGTTGACCACGCCACGCTGGTCAACAACGGCAGCGGGATAGTCTCGACCGGGTGTGCCAGGTTCGACGTGCAGAACAGCGTTCTGGCCGACCATACGGGGAGCGCGTTCGACTATGAAACGAGCGGGTGTCCGAGTTGGGTGACCTTCAGGCAGAGCTACAACGCCTTCTGGCAAAATGCCACCGATGTCACCGTTGATGGCACCACCGAACCCGCCTCCGGGGCCAGCACCGTCACCGACGACCCGGTCTTCAGCGACCCGGACGAGGACAACTACCGCCCCGGTGATGGCTCCGCGCTGCTCGATGCCGGCACCAGCCAGTCTGATATCGGCTATTACGAACAGTCGGAAGCCCCCATCGTGGTGGATGACGACTACTGCGAGACTTGCGAGAATGACGGCCTACCATGGGGCATCTATGCCTTCAATACCATTCAGGATGCGATAGATAGTTCTACGGACGAGGTGGAAGAACTGATCTGTAGCGACGAGGCCATTGAGGCCGCCAGCGATGGGTGCGGCTTGCTGACCATCCTGGTCAAGCCAGGCACCTACGAAGAGAATGTCATACTGAGCAGCAACCTCCGGTTGCTTGGCAGCGGGGCCGACGACACGATCATTGAGGCCGGAGGCAGCGGGGATGTGGTCACCATTGAAGATGCCAGCTTTGTCGAAGTACGCGGCTTCACCATCCGCAATTCGGGCAGTGGCAATTCCGGGGTTGTCGTGCGCAACAGCCGCGATGTCCTGCTGACCCACAACCTGATAACGGACAACAAACATGGGGTTTACTGGGCGGATGGGGCGACTGGCGAAATACGCTTCAGCACGGTTGTCAACAACAGCAACAGCGGTGTGTATTCCACGGAGGAGGGCAGCTATGCCACCGTGCGCAACACGATACTCTCCGGCAATGCCTACGGTCTGATGACCTACGACCAGGGTGGCATTGACAGCGACTACAACCTGCTGGCAAGTAATGGGAGCGCCAACTACCAGACAAACTTTCGTTACGGTTATGATAGCTCTCGTGGCGGCTTTTACGTTGAAAAAGTTGGTCTGGAGATTGCCCAGGGGGGACACGACGTGGTGGATGAAGACCCGCTCTTCCGCGATGCAGCGAACGGCGACTACCGCCTGTCCCCCACCTCGCCCGCCGTGGATGCCGCCGAGCCGTTCCGCTTCAGCAGCACGAGCGTTCCCGACGGGGTGAACGGCAATGATATCTACAACGAGCCGCAGTCTGGCGGCGGGTCCCGCGCCGACATCGGCTACCAAGAACTGCTCATCATGCCGCTTGGGCTGTTCTTCGGCACCGAGGGCGATTCCTGCGCCGTCGCCAACGCAGGCACGGCGACGGTTGAAGTGGGGTTGGTGGCGGTCAGCGACAGCGCCAGCGACCCATCCGAAACGCTGCCCTCCTCCTGGACCAGCGCGACCCTCGATAATCCGGGCGCGGTGGCGACCTTCTGGTCGGCCAGCCTGTTCCCTACCAGCGAGGGGTTGCACCGCATCTATAGCCGCGCCACGGACGAGTCCGGCAACCAGACCGGTGACGATGCGCAGTATCTCGGCCAGGTGATCGTAGACAGCTCCGACCCGGTGGTTTCGTGGGTGAGCGCCCCGCCGGTCTCAGCCAGTTCCATGGTCATGCGGCTGGAGGCGCAGGTCAGCGATTACCTCCTGGTAGATGCTACCTATGACTTCACGATTGAGCACGTGGCCTTCCTCGTGAACGGTGTCGAATATGAGGCGGAGTGGGACGACAGCGGCGGTTGGGACGAAGCCAGCCAGCAACCACGCAAGTTTACGGCCCTGGTTGCGCTGCCCGATGGGAGTGTCACGGTGCAGGCCACTGCCACGGACCAGGCGGGCCGGACTGGCAGTGTTTCGGCTTCCACTGATGTGTCGCTGGCCGGAGGCTATGACAGCCAGTTTGCCGACCCGGTTGTGGATATCAACACCGACCGGAGCACGCTCACGGTGCGCGGCTATGCTTTCTTCAGCGGCGACCACGGAGCCGTGCAGGTGCAGCAGCAGGACGGTACCTGGATTGACGCAACCCTGGCGGCACCGGGCACCAACCTCACTGCCTGGACCGCCGACGTGTCGCTCCAGGCCGGCAGCAATACGCTGATCACGCGGGTGATGCAGGAGGGTGAAAGTTGGCAGGAGACCGACCAGGTGGGAGTCTTCTCCGATAGCACTGCCCCGGTGCTGACGGTTGACCCGTATGCCACCGTGGATGCGACCGATGGCGAGAACCTGATCCTCAGCGGCACCGCCAGTGACTCGACCAGCAACGACACCGGGCTTTCGGAGGTAGCCCTGAGCTTCGATGACGGTTGTACCTGGGAGATGGCGACGGTCAGCGGCTCGGCCTGGAGCTACGATTGGAACGGGCCAGAAGGCGACGAACTGGAGGACCCGATCTGGATTCGTGCGCTTGATATGGTCGGCAATGAAACGCTCATTGATTACACCGTCGCCCTGACCTTCACGACCGATGGTTCTGCCGACACGGAAGCCCCGACGGGACTGGAGCCGGTGACGTTCAATATCCCGGAGGGCAGCTATATTGAGGGCTTTGCCGACCTGGAAATGACCTGGAACAAGGCGACGGACGGCTCCGAGCAGCCCGAAACGGTGACCTTCACGCTATTTGGGGAGCGAACCATGGACACTGGCCGGAGCGATGCGTACGACGATCCGGTGGTGCTGGTGCAGTATAGCCAGGACCCGGACCTGGAGACACCGGGGGTGGATGTGTCCGATGAGCTTTCCTATATCGCAACGCTCGATGCAACAGGCGCGTGGTATGCCTATCTGACGGCGATGGACGATGCCGGCAATCGGCTTGACTTGCGCTACGGTCCCTGGTATGTGAGCAACCCGGACGCGGCAGTCTGTGCTGACCAGGAACGGACCATCACGCTGGATGGCAAACTCGATGAGGTATCGGGGGAATGGAACACGGCCACCAATCTGCTTGATGACGACGAACGCTCCGGGGATCGGCAGGCGCTTTTCTACCAGTGGGATGGCAACTATGGCTATCTGGCCTGGGAGGGCGCCCGCTGGAGCCTTGATGGAAGCCTCGTGGCTTATGCGGCCAGCGGTTCGGGCAGCGGCAGCACCCCGGCCCTGCCTATCCACAGCGGGACCCTGCCCTTTGCGGCGCAAGCCGCCGTGGTGGTGGATGGGGTTGACAGTGTGACCTACTGGGAATACGACGGTGGGGCATGGGCTGAGGTAAGCAGTGCTGTGGCGAATGGCACCGTGGTGCTGGCAACCAGTGGTGAGCGTATCGAAGTCCGCACCCCATGGGGGGCTGATGCCAGCGGGGGCAATCTGTTTGTGGTGGCTCTGGACAACGACCAGGAACCGTGGGCGGTCTTCCCGACGACCAACGCGCTCGACCCCGCTGGCTGGAACGATTTCTATCATTGGGATGACCCGTGTGCCACGAGTACGCCCAACGACGGACAACCTCTGACCATCCAGAACACCTTCCAGGCTGGGCGGGGACAGGTCTACAGCGGGCCGGGCACCACCGTTTCCTATGATATCCTCATCGTCAATGGGGAGCAGGACGATACCCTGAGCGGGACGCAGCTTGAGCTTGCCGTTTCGTCGGGACTGAACGCGGCGCAGATAACGGGCGATGCGGGGGTGACTTGCAGCAGTTGCGCCGATGGGAGCGACCTCTGGGTGCTGGACCTCCCCGACCTTGCCCCTGGCGAATCCCTGGTGCTGGTTCTGGAGGGCACGCTCGATAGTACTATCAGCGGCGTGGACCTCCTGACCAGCACCCTGACGCTGAATCTGCCCGCGCTCGGAGCCTCTGCGCAACTGGCGCAGCAGCAGGTGACACACCGCATTGATAGCGTACCGCCATCGGTGGAACTCGCGGATAGCAGTAGTGCGGTGCAACCCGGCCCGCATACGTTTACGGGAACCGCCCGCGATGACGGGGTCGGGGTTGGTCAGGTGGAGGTAAGCGTGGATGGAACGACCTGGGTGGCGGCAACGGGCACCACGAACTGGCAAGCCACGGTGGATATCCCCGATGGGGCGACAACGCTCTCGGTGCGGGTCAGCGACCTGCTTGGGAACACGAGCACTTCGACGCTCTTTTCCCTCACGGTTGACCAGGCAGGCCCGACGGTGACGATGACGCTGACGGACGAGACCAACCGCGACACGCTGGTGGTGGAGGGCACGGCCAGCGACGAAACAACCGGGGGTTCGGACATTGCCCTGGTGGAGGTGAAGAGCACGACCAGCGATGGCGAATGGTTCGTGGTGAATAACCTGACGCGGTCCGAGACGAACCACACGGCTATCTGGAATTATCGCTGGAGCCTGGGCGAACACGATGGGGAGTATCTGGAGATGGTGAGCCGGGCGACCGACCAGGCCGGCAACACCGGGGCGGAGACCAGCCAGACCGTCTTTGTGGACAATGTGGCTCCGGTCATCACCGTGACGGAATACCTGAGCAACATCTCGCTGGCCGATTATCTGGCGGGCACGACCACCGGGGAGCCGGTGGTGTCGGGACTGGTCACCGACGGAGGGACGGTGCAATCCGTCCATGTGGACCTGGTGATGCCAGATAACCAGGTCCTCAGTCAGGATGGGGTGCTGACCGGTGACGTCTGGAACTATACCCCGACCCTGAACCAGTCGGGGACCCACCGCCTGCAAATCATTGCTCAGGATGCCCTGGGGAACACCGGGGTCTACCATGCCATTCTGACCGTCGAGGTGGAATATTCGGAGTTGCCCACGCCCACCTCCACCGCCACGGCGGTTCCGACTGAGGGGCCTTCGCCCACGCCCATGTTCACCACGACGCCGACAGCAACGGCGACGGCGGCGACAGCGGGACCATCGCCCACGCCGACAGCAACGGGGACCGAAGGGGCTTCGCCCACGCCGACAGCAACGGCGACTGAAGGGCCTTCGC
>JAAUSY010000265.1 GCA_012032475.1 Chloroflexaceae bacterium | reverse complement strand
ATGAACCTGGTGTTCGGGGGGTTGGTGCGCCTGGACGAAGACCTGATGGTGCAGCCGGATGGGCCGAAAGCTGGCAGGTGAGCGAGGATGGCAGAACGTATACGTTCCATATCCGGCGCAATCTCAGGTTTGGTGACGATACGGGCACGCCGGTGACGGCCCACGATTTTCTGTATTCCATCAATCGGGCACTCTCGCCAGTGACCGGGGCGTATTCGGCTCCATCCCACCTCAAGCATATCGTTGGGGCGGCGGATGTGATAGAGGGCCGCGCCCCGACCGTCAGCGGGGTGCGGGCGATTGATGCGTCTACGCTGGAAATTGAACTGGATGCTCCGCTGGCCTACTTCCTTTCCTGGCTCGCGTCGCCCAATACGTTTGTGGTGCCGCGGAGCCTGATTGAGCGCGAGGGAGACGCCTGGACCAGACACGCCTTCGGGACCGGGCCGTTCCGGGTGCGGGAGTGGCGGCCCAGGGAGGCGGTGATACTTGAGGCCAACCCGCACTACTGGCGCGGTATGCCGGGTATTGATACGATCTCGATGCCCTTCTTTCAGGACAGCGACGTGGCCTATCAGGGCTACTGGCAGGGGAGCCTGGATATTGTGGGCAATCGGCAGGCGGGTATTCCGGCATCGCTTGTGGCCGAGGTGGAGGACCTGCCCGATTTCCGTTCGGCTCCGGCGCTGGCCGTGCGCTATGTCGGGTTCAACAATCAGCTGCAACCATTCGACAATATGTTCGTCCGCAAGGCGTTTGCGCTGGCGGTGGACCGGCAAGAATTAACCCAACGGGTGCTGGCAGACACGGCAGAGCCATCGGCCCGGATTTTGCCGCAGGGGTTGGCGGGTTCGAAGCTGCCGGTCAGCACGCTGACGTTCGACCCGGACGCGGCCCGGGCCGCTCTGCGTCTGGCGGGCTATCTTTCGGGGCAGGAACTTCCTACCCTGACCCTGACCTACGGGCAGGAGGGGGATAATGTGCTGGTTGCCCAGACGCTCCAGCGCTTCTGGCGCGATACGCTCGGCGTGACCATTCAGCTAGAGGGGTTAGACCTGGCGATGTTCAGCCAGCGCCTGGATGAGACGTTTCGCGACCCGCAGCAGGGGTTGCAGATGTATCTGAGCATCTGGGGGGCTGACTATCCCGACCCGCAGAACTTTCTTTCGCAGCAACTCCGCACGGCGTCGCCCAACAATAATGGGCACTGGTCGAATGCCCGCTTCGATGAACTGGTTGACCAGGCCGACCGCATGGGCCGGTTGGAGCAGCGCGAGCAACGCCTGGAATACTACAATCTAGCCGAGCAGATTGCCATCACGGAAGTTGGTTGGCTCCCGCTCTACAACCCCCGAATGAATATCCTGATGCGTCCGGGGGTGCATGGGTTGGTGTTTACCCCCCAGGATATCGTTGCTCCGGACTGGACGATGGTGCGGCTTGATACCCGTGGCGAGTGAGGAGTGAGCAGAACCCTCCCCACCTCTCTAGAAGGTGGGGGGGATAGCTCCCCCCAGAACCCTCCAGAAATTTCCCTGGGAGAAAGCGATAGCATGATCACGAAATCGAGAATTGTCAGGTTCTTCTGCCTTTTGCCTATTCCGACGCTGCTGCTGCTCACGCTGGTGCTGGTCGCGGTCGCCTATCAATACGTCGGGGTGATGCGGGTCACGGTTGGCCCGCGTGACCAGCGGTTCATCCAGGGAACCCACGAGCTTGAACCCCTGGAAGACACCGGTCAGGTCATGCGCTGGACCGGCGAGGAAACCCGGCTCGACCTGCCCCTTCCCGCTGCACATTCCCCGCTCATCCTCAGCATCAATATGATGAATCACTACCCCCGCACGCTGGCAGACCACCCGGAGGTCACGCTCGGAATCGGGCCGCGCACCCTGCTCACGCTGGTTCCGGTGCGAGAAAGCCGTTCTTACCATGTGCTGCTCCCCGCCCAGGACCGCCCCGGCTGGAGTGTGCCGGTCTTGCTGCACAGCACCACCGTGACCCCGAAGGACGACCCACGACCGCTTGGGTTTGTCCTGGTCGGGGCCAGCCTCCGCCCGACCGTGGGGTTTCCCCCCTTCCCGCTGGACTGGCCGGTCGCGCCCTGGCTCAAGCCTGGCGGCGGGTTTCCCCTGCTGCCACCCGCTTGGCAGCTTCTGGCTTTTCTGCTGCTGAGCGCGGCGTTCTATATCTTCATGCGGGGGATCGGGGCACCGCGCTGGCTGGCGTGGCTGGCTTCGGTCAGTCTGGTAGTGGGACTGGGGATGGCGCTCGTGCTCCTGCCCATGCAGATTGCGCCCTTCACCATGCGGCTGGCGGCGCTGGCCGGGTTGGGAGCCATCTACGGCATCACCGTGCAGGTGGTGCGGGAGGGTCCGGGCCGACGAGCCTGGGTCGCAACATCGAGAATCCCCATTCTGATGGGGGTTGCCTGCTGGCTGATGCCGGTCTACCAGCTGGTTATGACCGCCGACGGTGTTTCTTCGGTGGCTCCCTACCCGCCGATGCTCTGGGTTGCCGGGGGGGCACTGGTGCTCGGCGCGGTGGGGGTGGCCGTCCTGGCCGATGGCCGAAGCCTCCACCACTGGCCGCGGCTCGTGCTGCTGGTGCTGGCGCTGGCTGCCGTTGCTCGCCTGGTAGTCATGCTCGAATTCGTGATGGACCATAGCGGCATCGCCTTTGCCTGCGTTGCCATCGGTTTCGGCTTCGTGCTGGTCAGCGCCGCCATCCGGCCGGTCTGGGCGCTCCTGCCGCTCGGTGGGCTTGCCCTTGCGGCGATCATCGGCTTGGCGATGACGGCTGACCCCTGGCTCGGACGCAGTGCCCCCGATTTCTGGATACTCTTCAAAGGGGCGCGTGACTGGTTGCACGGCGGGTCGCTCTATGACCTGGTGGCCGTGCATACCAACCATTTCGGGCATGTGTTCAAGGTGCCGCCCTTCTATGGCATGCTCTTTGTGCCCTTTGTCGAGCAGGACGGCCTGACCGTCCTCTTCTGGCATCGCATCATCAACATGTCCCTGATATCGCTCATCCTGCTCATCATGCTGCGCGGGTTTGCCATCCGCCTGGTGTCGCCGCTCGGTGTGGCGCTGGTGATGCTCTTTGCCATGCGCCCGCTTGCCGATACGGTAGCCTACGGGCAGATTGACCTGGTGCTGCTGCTGTTGCTGACCCTTGCCCTGGTGGCTTCGCAGCGTGGCCGCGACACGGTGGCGGGGGTGGCGGTGGCGCTCGGAACGCTCTTCAAGCTCTACCCCGTGCTGCTGCTGGTGTTCTTCGCGGCCAAGCTGCAATGGCGAGCGCTGGTGGGCTTTGTTGTGGCAATGCTCGTGCTCAATGGGGTGGCAATGGTGGTGATGGGGTGGGAGATGCACTATCTCTACCTCTATGAGGTGCTCCCCAACATTGCCGGTGGGACAGCTTGGGTCGAGAACCAGACGTTCAACGGGTTCTTGAGCCGCATCTTTGCGCCCGATATCACTGCGGAAATCTATGCGTATCTCCCGGTGGATACCTGGACGCGCCTGATATTCGGGGCGGCGGTGGCGCTGGCCGCGCTGCTGGCGTTGCGTCCTACCGAGCGCACCAGTAGCCGCTATGCGCTGCAATTCGGCCTGTTTGTCTTGCTGATGGTGCTGGTGGTTCCGGCGGCCTGGATGCACTATGAGACGATTGTCATTCTGACCTTTGCCGGGGTGCTGCTCTGCGCGAGCCACCGTGGCCTTCCGCTCTGGCGGGCGGCGCTGTTTGGCGGTTCCTATGCGCTCATCGCCTATGGCAACCAGTGGAGCTTCTACACGAACCGGGTGCTTGGGGGGCTGACGGTCATCGGTGTCTCCTATAAGTTTTATGGCCTGGTGTTGCTGCTGCTGGTCACGGTGGCCTGCCTGGTCGAGCGGCCCAGGGCCTTCCCGCAGCCGGGCACGGAGGCCGAACGGAAGTTGCTGACGGTGACACGGTAATGCCAGTGCCAGTGACGGACGATGAGGGGTTGAGGAATTCGTTCCCCATGGGCGAGCACCTGCCCGCCCGACCGGGGCCACCGCATCGCATGTGGTATAATATAACCTAATGGAGCCAATCATCAACATCAAACGCCGACTGGAAACCGTCTTCAGTGAACCGCAAGCCGACGTACTCGCAACCGTGGTTGGAGAAGTTATCCGTCCAATAGCGAACGATTTGAGCGAACTGAAGGCTATCGTCCGGGACCTGGCAATCGCGCAGCAGCGCACCGAGCAGCGCGTGGGAGAACTCGCCCTCGCGCAGCAGCGCACCGAGCAGCGCGTCGAAGAACTCGCTCTCGCGCAGCAGCGCAC
>JAAUSY010000264.1 GCA_012032475.1 Chloroflexaceae bacterium | reverse complement strand
GCGTGTAGGAAGCGCTGAAAGTAGCCGCTGATGTTCTGGTCAATGGATTGCAGGTCGATCAGCACCGGGGTGGATGACACTGATCTGGCTCTGGAGTTCGGGCGAGAAACCGAGTGCCTGCCGTTCCTGGCGGTCGGTGAGAATGCGGGTGAGCTGGCGCAGCAGGGAGCTTTTGCCGATGCGCCGCGGCCCGCGCAAGACCAGCGGTTGGGTCGAGCCGCGGGCCAGCCGTGTGAGAATCTTTTCCAGTTCTTTACGACGGCCAAAGAAGTGGTCGCCCCCGGACACGGGCCGCCCTACCTCAAAGGGGTTGAGGCGCGTGAAGCGGCGCACATCCTGGGCCCGCTGTTGCGCTTCCACGCGGATATGCTGCTGGTCGGCGTAGAGCTGGCCGGTGCTGTTCCGATAGCGGTAGCTGAAGGTGAGCATGAGCAGTGGCTCTTTGACCCGCACGCGATATTCGAGGCGGCGGCGTTCGCCCGGTGCCAGCACGGGCAGTTCGAGCGGGTGCGGCTCGGTGAGAAACTCGAAGCCCCGTGAGCGGTCCAGCCCGAGCCGGAATTGGGAGGCACCCGCGCTGCCCAGGTTCTGCACGTTCACCACCAGCGTTTCCTGGACATCCAGCGTGATCCAGGGGTTCTGGAGCGCCACTTTGATGATGGCTCCCGACCCCATGGATTGTTTGAGGCGGTGAATGTGCTCGATATCGCGGTTGAAGGCCCGCAGCAGCACGACCATTTCGTGGGCCGGGGCGTGGATAACGCGCTGCGCGTTGGTCAGTTCGGCCAGCAGGGCGTCCATATCATCGGTGGACGGACGGTGACTGAAGGCCTGTTCCTGGAGGCGCTTCCAGCGGTCGTGAATGTCGAAATAGAGGTGGAGGAACTGCCCCAGGACGGGCGAAGGCACCTGCGTCGGGGTGCTGCTATGCACGATGGTCGAGAGAAATTCGGCAATCTCTTCGGATTTCCATTCGGTCGTGTGTCCCTCTTGCAGGCGAAACCGTCCGCGGTGGCCGGGCTGCACGATGCTCGCACCAATCTCCAGCAGGTGGTCGGCGGTGCGGACGTAGTCCAGCCGTTCGTACTGTTCGCGCACGCTGTCGTGCAGGTTGCGGCAGGCCTGCACCATCCGGTTGAGGCTCGATTCGTCGTCGTCGCTGATGAAGCAGCCATACCATTCGCGTAGCGCGGTGTAGTAGTATTTCAGTTCTTCGCTGGTGAGGGATTGCTCTTGCAGGCAGCGGTCGAGGTGGCGGTAGCAGTTGCGCAGGAAGAGGCCGTGGCGACCGCCGCGCCACTGCCAGGGGTCGTTCAGGCTGTAGATCAGCGTGGCCCGCACCACCAGGTCGGTAATAGCGGCGAGTTTGGCCCCGATTTGCGCCCATTCGGGGATGGGGCGTTCGAGCAGGTCCCGCGAGAGCAACCAGAACATCCGCGCCAGCGAGGTGCCATGGTTGGCCTTCCAGAGGATGGGGGCGAGGTCGAGCACGGGTTCGGTGCTGATGCGCCGCAGCACGGAGGCCAGCACTGGAAAGGCGACCGGGGTGGTGGCATAGGCCGGGTAGTCAATGCGCTTGAGCAGCAAATCTTCCATCGAATGGCGCGGCCCCAGGGCCGAGGGTTCCCGCGAGGCGGTGGGGTCGAGCGCCCGGTAGATGCGCAGGGCGTCGCCGGTTTCGACAAAGCGGGAAAAATCTTCGTTCGGGAAGAGCGCGACCAACCCTTCCACATCCTCGTCAACCAGCCAGGCTTCGGTGGCGAGCGTGTAGGCGGCGTCGCGCAGCGCGGGCGAGCCGGTGGCTTCCCATTCGTTCCAGCAGCGCTGGGCCAGCCTGCGGCCGGTGGCTTCCAGCAGGTCTGCCTGGTCCATCTGGCGCAACACGGTGCGCAAATCTACCGGGCGGCGGACCACGCGGCTCAGGGATGGGTGAAACAGGCTGGCTTCTTCGAACATTGCCACCCACGGCGAAAAGTCCGGGCTGTGGTCCGGGCTGCTCGTGCGCAGCCATTCACGGTCGTGTGTGGGGGTCGGGCGGTTGTAGATAAGCTGGTAGCCCTGGTGGTCGAGGTCGAGGAAGACGCGCAGGTCCTTCGATGGCAGCACGGCAACCAGGTTGTCGAGCGGGTGGCGGCCAAGCAGCAGCGGCAGCGAAAGCTGGATAATCTTGGTGTGGCCGCGGTGGTTTTTGCGTTCTCGTTCGACCCCGCGCAGCCCCGCGAGGTGGCGAGCCAGCGTGCAGGCCAGCCGGTAGGAGGTGCGCAGGAAGGGTTCAAGCTGGTTCTTTTGCCGAAAGATGCGTTCGATGGGGTAGAAGTTGATGCCGTGGGTGGGTACCCCCGACAGGATGACGTCAACGGCGGACAACCCGATGACCGGCCCATCGAAGTTGGCGTAGTCGGCGTGGTACAGGGTGCCGAGCCGGGCAACGCGGTGGTCGGGGTGGGGGGGAGGGGGCAGGTCATCATCCGTCTCGGTGTTGTAGACCAGCAAGCACTGGTCGCTGTCATGTTTGCTCAGCACGACAACCAGGTCATCCATGACCACTTCGTTGAGCAGCATGTGTTCAAGGGTGCGTATCTTTTGGAAGGGCAGGGTTTGCATAGGGATAGATAGATTGGTGATTTTGCCCGCAAGAACGTTTGACTTCTTCTCTGCCTGCTGGCCTCAGTTCCCATTCCTGGCGTGGCTGCTGGTCGGGGGGAGCTTTCGCTCGTGCAGCCGTTCCAGCGTTGGCGAAAGGCAGCGCTCGACCTCTTGCTCGTAGCGTCCCCAGTTGTTGAACCATTCGTTGAGAAAGCCAATCCGAAAGCCATAGCTGCCGTCGGGGTGGTGGGTGACAAAGTCGCGGGTCATCAGCGCACAGGCTGCGTCCCGCAGTGGCTCATCCAGTGCGGCGAAGGTTTCTGCATCAATGCGCCCTTCATACTGCGCCAGCAGCAGCATGAAGGCTTTCTCATCGTCGTTCAGGTGGCGTTCATAGATGTTGTTCAGGGTTTGTTCGGTGCCCCAATGGCTGACGGCCTGGTCCAGCGCGTGGTCCAGCCATTGGGGGCCGGGGTCCAGTTCCGACATATAGAGCAGCAGCAGTTTGGCAAAATAGGGCCATCCGCCAGAGAGTTGGTAGAGGTTCTGTTTGTCACGGGGGACGAGTTTCTGGGCTTCGCTGCCCATAATGCCGTGGACCATCTCCTCCAGTTCTTCGGAGGTGAAGGGGTGCAGCCGCAACTGGTGGGCATGCGCGAGCATGGGCGAGGTTTCGGCCTCGGAAAGGGTGGGGGTATGGGTGATGGTCATCAGCAGTTTGACGGGGAGACCGCGGGCCGTGACGAGGCTATCGGCCAGGCTCAGGATACGCTTTTTGCCATCGGAGGGCGAGCGCTCGATAATCGAGTCGAATTCGTCAATGCACAGGGCGAACATCTTGCCCGGCACGCAGCGGGCCATCTCGCGCAGGGCGGCCACGAACCCGGCATTGGTGGCCGCGGCTATCTCGTGGTCGGTCGTGCTGGCGCAGGCGTTCGGGGCGTATTTGCTGATGCGGTGGTGGGCCTGCTGCAAGATGGTCTTTGCCAGTTCGTAGCGCGATTGGATACCCTCCCAGGGGATCAGGATGGAGATATAGCGCCGGGCCGGGTCGTTCGCAAGCTGCTCATCGAGGAGTTTCAACAGCGAGGTTTTGCCCGACCGCCGCTCCCCATAAATGATGATCGGATCGGTGGTGCCATCGGTGAGCAGTTCTTGCAGGCGGTTGCGGGTGGCGCTAAAACCATAGAAATCACGTTCTACTTCTATCTGGAGCAGAGGATGCAGGTAGGGATGGTCGTACCATACCGGTTCACCAAATTTTATCGCCACCGAATCAAACATGTTTGCAGTGTCCTTCCTGCATGGGGAACTACCGGTCATCGTAGTTCGCTGGTGAAAATGACCAATCCAGGCGCAGCACTGCCCCTGAATACGCACGGATGGGTTGTTCCGCTGTGGCGGCAATCAACAGATATCACCATCGGTTTGTACATTTCGTCACAATACCATCTTACCTCAAACTGGCCTTTCTGTCGAATGGCTGCGGGCCAGCAGCCCGGTCGCCTCTTCGGCGGTGGACAAGGCGCTACTGCGTGGGGAATCACCGTGGTCTTGCCGCGATTTCTTGCCCTTGCCCTGATGGTACGAACGATACTATAATGAGAACAACGGCGAAAGACCCGGATCATGACATGAGAATATGGACGATACGAAGTGGTTGCCTGAGCAGGGGGGCCTGATCTGTGCTACTATAGCATGTGGTAGGATCTGGTCAGGAGCGGGTATGGCCTGGAG
>JAAUSY010000263.1 GCA_012032475.1 Chloroflexaceae bacterium | reverse complement strand
CGGGTGCAGCATCTCGGTCAAGAACGCCCGCCTGATTAAAGAACTGGTACCCACTGCCCGCCTGTTTCTGCTCTACCAGGACTTGCGCATGTTTGGCAAGCGCGACGAGGAATACTTCGCCGCCATGCAGCAGCAGGTGCGCCCCATGCTCATTCGCTACACTGCCGACCAGCGTCCAGTCGTCACCGTGCGCAATGGCAACATCTTTGTCACCGTGTTGGATATACTCTTGCAACAAGAGGTTGAGATTGAAGCGGATTTGCTGGTACTCACGACGGCCATGAAGGGCGACAAAGATACGCCCCGCCTCAAGCAAGTACTCAAAATTGCCGCCGACGGGGATGATTTCTATGCCGAGGCCCACGCCAAAATCCGCCCGCTGGACTTTGCCACCGACGGCATCTACCTCTGTGGGGCGGCCCACTATCCAAAGAACATCCCGGATACCATTGCCCAGGCCGAAGGTGCAGCTTCGCGCGCTGCCATCCCCATTATGCAGGGCGAGGTGAGCGTTGAGCCAATTATCGCTACCATAGATGTGGAACGCTGCTCTGGCTGTGGTATCTGCACCACACTCTGCCCATATGGAGCCGTCGCACTGGACAGCACCCGGCAACTTGCCGTCGTGACAGATGTGCTGTGCAAAGGCTGCGGAACGTGTGTCGCTGCCTGTCCATCGGGCGCATCCCAGCAACGCAACTTCACCGACCAGCAGATCATCGCCATGATTGAAGCGGCGTGGGATTAGGGCGAGCCAGGCACCAGGAACCGAAGATGCAAACAACACTCGAAAAAATCAGGCGGCTAGAGCAGTACATTGCCAGTGACGATGCAACAGTTGATCCTGTCGTGGAATTGGCTATTGACAAGCTGCTCGAACGGGAAACTGCCCGGTTGCTCGAACTCAAGCCCAGGTTGACCAAGCAGCTTGGCGCGTTTGAGCAACAGTATGGACTGGTATCAGCAGATTTCTATACACGCTATAGCAGTGGCGCAATGGGTGATGCCATAGACTTTATCGAGTGGGTAGCTACGGTGGAAATGCTGGCGAACATTGAAAAAGGAATGCTGAATGGAACCTGATTTTGAGCCGAAGATCATGGGCTTTCTCTGTAGCTGGTGCTCCTATGCCGGCGCCGACATGGCCGGCGTCAGCCGCCTGTCCTACCCCGCCAACATCCGCGTCATCCGCGTCATGTGCAGCGGCAGAATTGACCCCCTCTTTGTGATGAAGGCATTTACCTCCGGCGCGACGCGTGCTCGTCTCTGCTGCCACCCAGGCGACTGCCACTATGCCACCGGGAACTACTACACCGAGCGCCGCTTTGTCATGCTGCAGCGCCTGCTCGACTACATGGGCATAGACCAGCAACGGCTCAAACTTACCTGGGTCTCGGCCTCGGAGGGCGCACGTTTCGCCACCATCGTCACCGAACTGACCCAGGAAATCAAAGCACTTGGCCCACTCAATCTCGTAACAAAGTGAGGAAACGGGGAACATGGAAAAAAGCGCCGAAAAAACAGCCATCATCCAGGATCGCGCCCGGGCCCTGCTGACCAGCGGCACCGTAGATGTCTTCATCGGTTACAAAACTGGCTCCACCATGCTGCGCGTCACTCCCTGTGTCATCACCGATGCCAACGAGGTAGAGGCGCTCGCCTGGAATGCCATGTGCATCAACAACCTGGTCGCCACCCTCAAGAAATATGCCCATCAACGGGCAGCGATTGTGGTGAAAGGGTGTGACGCCCGCTCGCTGGTCGAACTTATCAAGCTCAACCAGGTCCAGCGCGAGCAGGTCTACATTGTGGGTCTACCCTGCTCCGGCATTCTCGACCCGAAGAAGGTAGCCCGCAAGCGCCCGCTCACCAGCATCAAAGCCATCTCGGTACAGGAAGACCGCATTATCCTATTTGAAGGCAGCGGCATCCTGGCCTGCACCCGCGAGGAACTGTTATACGATAAATGCCTGACCTGCACCCATCCCAACCCACTCATCGCAGATGAACTGGTTGGTGATGCAATTGATGAAGCTGTTACGCATACTGGCGACAAATTCGCTGACGTAGAAGAACTTGAACAACTTGCTGTCGAGGAGCGCCGTGCCTTCTGGCAAGCCGAGTTGAGCAAATGCACGTTGTGCTACGCCTGCCAGACCATTTGCCCAATGTGTTTCTGCAAAGGCTGTACGGTCACGCTACCCAAGAACGACCCGCAACGCAAAGCCCGCACGCCCGCGAGCGTCTTCAGCTTCCACATCAACCGCGCCTACCACATGGTCGGGCGCTGTACAGGCTGCCTGGAATGTGAGCGCGTCTGTCCGGTCGGCATCCCGTTGAGCGCCATCTTTAAAAAGGTGGAAAAGGACACCCAGGAACTCTTTGACTACGAGGCTGGAGTCAGCGTGGATGATGTTCCGCCCTTGAGTAACTGGAAAGACGCATAGGCAGCAGAGACATGTTATAGGACCGGCGCATGAGCGAGACGGACGATTACGACAACCCGTGGAAAGAAATACTCGACTCTTATTTTGAGTCATTTTTGGTCTTCTTCTTTCCAGCCATCCACGCCGACATCGACTGGACGCGGGGCTATGAGTCACTCGACGCCGAACTGCGCCACATCACCCGCGACGCGCACACCGGGAAACGGCTGGCCGATAAGCTGGTGAAAGTGTGGCGGCTGTCGGGCGAAGAAACCTGGGTGCTCATCCACATCGAAATCCAGAGCCAGAGCGAGAGCGGGTTTGCCGAACGGGTCTTTGTCTACTTCTATCGGCTGCGTGACCGCTACCCGCACCCAGTGGTCAGCCTGGTGCTGCTCGGCGATGAGGAGGCCACCTGGCGTCCCGGGTCGTTCACCACCGAACTGTGGGGCTGTCGTGCCACCTTTGACTTTCCGGTGGTCAAGCTGACCAGCTACCGCGAGCGGTGGGCAGAGCTAGAAGCCAGTACCAACCCGTTTGCTATCGTGGTGATGGCACATCTCAAAACGCAGGAGACCCGCGGCGCCCCGCGGGAGCGCAAGACGTGGAAGTGGATTATCACCCGTCGGATGTATCAGCAGGGCTATAGCAAACAGGATATAATACAGCTATTCCGTTTTATTGACTGGATCCTCTGGTTGCCCGAGGAGTTGCGCAAGGACTTCTGGGCCGAGTATTACCAGTTTGAACAGGAGCAGCGTATGCCGTACATTACCAGTGTCGAGCAAATCGGGATCGAGAAGGGGATGAACATAGGCATCGTCAAAGGCCAGCGCGAAGAACTGCTTCCCGGCATCGCATTGGGACTCGAACTGAAGTTCGGCAGTGCCGGGTTGGCCCTGATGCCCGACATCGAGCAGCTTGCCGACATCCCACTGCTGCGGGCCATTCGTGACCATATCCGTACCGCCAGCACCGTCGAAGAATTGCGGCGACTCTATCAGTCACCACTCGCCAGCGATGCACTCGTCAGCGAACCAACAGAGGAAGCAACCAATGATCAAAATCACAGCCAGAGAGCGACCGAATGAGTTGCTCAACAAAGTGGAAGAACTGAGCGGACAAAACCTGTTTACCTGCTACCATGTGTGGCACATGCTCGGCGGGCTGCCCCTTTGCCAGCCAGATGGACATCCTCCCTGAGCAGATTATCCGCCATGTGCTGTTCGGCATGCCTGACATTCTGGACAGCCATGCCATCTGGCTGTGTGCTTCGTGCTACCTGTGTGCCGAACGCTGCCCGCGTGACATTGACCTGCCCAGAATTATGGAGGCGCTCCGCCAGCTCAACCTGCGGCGCAAAGCAGACCATGTTGACATCTCCCAGCTTCCCGCCGAGGTGCTGGCAGAAATGCCGCCGATTGCGCTGGTGGCCAACTTTCGCAAGAATACGGGGTGAAAGACTATGCATGTATCCTATTATCCTGGCTGCACCATCAAAGCCTCAAGCGCGGCAATATGAGTCTTCGGCACTGGCGGTGCTGCATCTCCTGGGTATCCAACCCAGCGAGATGGAAAACTGGAACTGCTGCGGGGTCGTTCACTCCCTCGCCAGCGACAACCTGATGCGCCACGTCGCACCCGTCCGCATTTTCAACCAGCTTCAACAGCAGGGCAGCAGCGAAGTTGTGACTTTCTGTGATATGTGCTACAACACCCTGGCTCAGGCCAACCTGCTCGTGCAGCAGGAGCCAGCCAAACGCGAGACCATCAACGAGTTCATTGCAACCGAAGACAGCTATCAGGGACAGATTACGGTGCTGCACCTGCTGCAAGTGTTGCGTGACCGCATCGGCTTTCAAGCTATCAAAAAGAAGGTCAAGCGCCCGCTCAAAGGGCTAAAGGTGTTCCCCTA
>JAAUSY010000010.1 GCA_012032475.1 Chloroflexaceae bacterium | reverse complement strand
GGAGGAACCCGAAGCCGAAGAAGCAGAGGAAGCTGAAGAAGCCGAAGTGACCGGCGGAGGGTGAGGAAAGCGAAGAAGGCGAGGAAACCGCCGAAGCGTTGCCCACCCCGCTCGCCACGGTTGCCACGGCGGCGGAGGAACCCGAAGCCGAAGAAGCTGAACTGGCCGATGCTACCGCTGCCTACGAGCAGGGGCTTGCCCATTATAAGGCGGGCGAGTTTGACCAGGCTATCGAAGCCTATACCCAGGCGATTGTGATGGAACCCGAATTTGCCGATGCCTACGCTGCGCGTGGTTCTGCTTACTACGGAAAGGGTGACTCTGAGCGGGCCATCATTGACTTCGATGCGGCCATTTCGATCAACCCCGAATTTTCGGCGGCCTACTTCACCCGTGGCGTTATCTACCAGAAGCTCGGTGAGAAGGAACGGGCGATAGCCGATTTCGAGAAGGTGTTGGAAGTTGCCGATGAACCGCCGTTGCAAAAACTGGCCGAACAGCGGTTGCAAGAACTGGAAGCGGAATAGCTTTGGGAGGTGGCCGAAACGGCGCTCTGGAGAACTACCCCCCCCATCCTTGCCGAGGTGGGAGGGATGGGGGGGATTTCCCCATCACCCGAACCGGTTTTGAAAGGAAAGCGAGCAGGTATGCAGAGCCTCTGGGATGAAAAAGAAGCCGCACGCTATGTCGGGTCCCTTGCGCAGCGGGTCTACACCTCGCGGTTGCTTGGGCAAGAAAAGAGCCTCGTCTTGCACGGGGGAGGCAACACCTCGGTCAAAATCTGCGAAACCAACCTCTTTGGCGAGGAGGAAACCATCCTCTGCGTCAAGGGGAGCGGCTCGAACCTGGCGACCATCGAAGCCGCAGGTTTTACCCCCGTGCGGTTGGAGCCGCTGGTGCGCCTGCTCAAGCTCACTGCCGTTTCCGACGCGCAGTGGCACAATGCGCTCAAGGGGGCGGTGGTGGATGCCAGGGCCCCCGCGGCTTCGGTTGAAACCCCGCTGCACGCGGTTCTGCCCCACGCCTATGTTGACCACACCCACCCCGATGCACTGCTGGCCGTGTGCAGTACCCCGTCGGGAAGGGAGCGGGTGCAGGAGATGTATGGTGACCTGGTGGTCATCGTGCCCTACTGTCGGTCGGGCTTTCCGATTGCAAAGGCGTGCGCTGGTATCTTTGCCGCTCAGGCGGGGGAACAGACCATCGGTATGGTGCTGATGCACCATGGTCTCTTTACTTTTGGCGAGACGGCTCAGGAAGCCTACGAACGAACGATTGACCTGGTCACCCGCGCCGAACGCTACCTGGAGCAGCACAGGGCGTGGCACATCGCCCTTCCGTCTGTGCCCGCTCCGGCCCGCCCCACGCGCCACGACCTGTCCCGCCTGCGTCAGGAAGTTTCTGCGGTGGCGGGTTTCCCCCTTCTGATGGCAACGCACACGGACCCGCTGGGGATGGCCTTTGTGCAGCGCGACGATGTGGCCGTGCTCTCGCAGCAAGGCCCTGCCACCCCCGACCACGTTATCCGCACCAAGAACCGCCCCCTCCTGGGGTCTCAGAACCTCGCTCAGTTTCGGGCGGCCTACGAGCGCTACTTTGCGACTCACGCCTCCCGCATTGGTGGAGAGCTGACGATGCTCGACCCGGCCCCGCGGGTTATCCTCGACCCGGACTATGGGGTGTGTGTCACCGGGCGCACGGCGAAGGAGACGCGCATGGCCGGCGATATCTACCGCAACACGATGGAAATCATCCTGCGGGCCACTGCGCTGGAGCAGTATCGGGCGCTGCCGGAAGAGGATGTCTTCGAGATGGAATACTGGGCACCGGAACAGGCCAAGCTGCGCCGACCCGAAGCCCTCCCCATGTTCACCGGCGAGATTGCGCTCGTCACCGGGGCGGCATCGGGGATTGGCCGGGCGTGCGTGGAAGCGTTCCTTGTGCGGGGAGCCGCGGTGGTCGGGCTGGATATCAACCCGGCCATCACCCAGATGCTTGAGCGGGACGACTTCCTGGGTCTGGTCTGCGATGTGACCAGCGAAGCGGCGATAGCCCAGGTGCTCGATACGACGGTGCGGACGTTTGGTGGGCTGGATATGCTGGTGCTGAATGCGGGTATCTTCCCCGGCGGCTGCCGCATTGAGTTCCTGTCGCTTGCTGAGTGGCGCAAGGTCATGACGGTCAACCTGGACGCCAATCTCGTCCTGATGCGCGATGCCTACCCGCTGCTCAAGGTTGCTCCTCGCGGTGGGCGGGTCGCGGTGATTGGTTCAAAAAATGTGCCGGCGCCGGGGCCGGGGGCTGCGGCCTATTCGGCATCCAAGGCCGCCCTGAACCAGCTTGCGCGGGTGGCGGCGCTGGAGTGGGGCCGCGACGGTATCCGTATCAATACGCTGCACCCGGACGCGGTTTTCGATACGGGCCTCTGGACTGAGGAGGTGTTGCGGTCCCGCGCCGAACACTACGGCCTGACGGTGGATGAGTATAAGCGGAAGAACGTTCTGCGGGTTGAGTTGTCCAGCCGCGATGTTGCGAACCTGGCGGCGGAGCTGTGCGGTCCGTTGTTTGGGAAAATCACCGGTGCTCAGGTGCCCATTGATGGGGGGAATGAGCGGGTGATTTAGGGGGGCTGACTTTCTCCGCTGCAACGAACATGGGGCTGTGCTATCATATTCAGCACGGAACGTGGGAGTATGTGGCGACCCGGGAGGGAATCGAACCCCCAACCCTCAGTTCCGAAGACTGATGCTCTATCCATTGAGCTACCGGGCCATCATCTTACCCACGCTACCAGTGTAACATATGGGGCGGAGTTCTGCAACTCAGCTGTCGCTGTGTCACTGCTTACGGTTGCGGCTCCTGTGGTTGGCGGCCTGGAACCAGTTCCAGCGCCGCGACCAGTTCTTCCAACTGCACCGGCTTGCTGATATAATCATCCATGCCGCCCTCCAGGAAGCGTTCGCGGTCTCCGCGCAGCGCGTGCGCCGTCATGGCAATAATCCGCGGCCGCAGGTGGTCGGCAAACATCCCCCGAATACGGCGGGTCGTCTCCATCCCATCCATCCGCGGCATCTGCACATCCATCAAGACCACGTCATACCGCCGCCACTCCAGAGCGGCCAGGGCCTCCAGGCCGTTTTCGGCCACATCGGCGTGGTAGCCGAGCTTTTCGAGAAACCGCAGCGCCACTTTCTGGTTAAAGAGGTTATCCTCGACCAGCAGAATATCCAGCGGGTGGCGCTGCCCCATCAGGGGCAGACCAGGCGAAGAGCGCGGCGCGGCCTCATACGGATAGGGAGAGGGCAACGCGGTTCCTTTCCCATCCAGGCTGATGAGCGGCGATGGGATGACCGGGGTGGTCAACCACCTGGGCGGTGTTTCTCCTTCCCGGAGGGAGCCAGGGTCGGTTCCCCGGCTTGGGGCTGCCTCCGTCAGAAAGGTGAAATGAAACGTAGACCCTTTGCCCTCCTCGCTTTCGACCCACATCCTCCCACCCATCAGTTCGGCCAGATTTTTGCTGATGACCAACCCCAACCCCGTGCCCCCATATTTGCGGGAAGGCGAGGTATCCACCTGACTGAACGACTGGAACAGCCGCCCCTGGTAGCGCTGAGGAATGCCGATGCCGGTGTCGCGCACGCTGACGTGGATTTCGTACGCGGGCCGGGGAGCGGGGGGCGGGTCCGGTTCCGGTGCGCTCTCTGCTGCTCCTGATGGCGAAGGGAGGGAAGCACAGGTGACGAAGACGGCGACTTCGCCCTGTTCGGTAAACTTGACCGCGTTGCTCAACAGATTGATGAGAATCTGGCGCAGGCGGGCCTTGTCGCCTATGAGCCGGGTGGGCACCTCGTCGGCAATCGCGCAGGTCAGGGTGAGGTGCTTTTCGGCAGCTCTGGCCGCCACCAGGTGAAGCGATTTTTCCAGGCTGTCGCGCAGGTCGAACGGCTCATACCCCAGGTCCATTTTTCCGGCCTCTATCTTGGACAGGTCGAGCACATCGTTGATGATCGCCAGGAGTGATTCCCCGCTGATGAGAATGGTTTGCACGAAGTCGCGCTGGTCGGCGGAAAGCTCGGTATCCAGCAGCAGCCGGGTCATCCCGATGACGGCATTCAGCGGTGTGCGTATCTCGTGGCTCATATTTGCCAGGAATTCGGATTTCGCCCGCGTTGCGGCTTCGGCGGCCTTCCAGGCTTCTTGCAGGTCGGCTTCGGCCCGCTTGCGCTCCAGGACTTCTATCTCAAGTTCCTGGTTGGTAGCCTCAAGCTGTGCCGTGCGCTCCAGCACCCGCTGCTCAAGCTCCTGGTTCAGGGTGCGAATCTCCTCCTCCACCTGCTTTCGCTCGGTAATATCGAGCGCCAGGCCAATACACCCGATAATCTGCCCATCCTTGTCGCGCAGCGAATCCACGCGGACCTCGAAATCGCGGTCTTCGAAGCGCATCTCATACCCGGCCGAAAGTCCGCGCAGGGCCCGCCGGTGCGCGGCCAGCGACGCCGTCATCTGGCCTCCTTCGGCGGGATCGTCCTGAATGGTCTTCTGGATGAAGTGGTTCTGGTCATAACCAAACCGCGCCAACCCGGCCCCGAGCAAGTCGGTCACCTGGAGGAAGGCATCGGTCGTCCACAGAATCGAAGGCATCTGCGACATAATCATCCGCAGTTTGGTTTCGCTGAGGCGCAGCGCTTCTTCTGCCCGCACCCGCCGGGTGACATCGCGCACGGTGAAGACAACCCGCTCAACTTCGCCCGTCTCGTCGCACAGCGGGGCCGCGTTGATGGAAAGCAACCCGCGGGACCCATCCGGGCAGGTAATGGCGTGCTGCACATCGCGCACGGTCTTGCCGGTTGCCATCACACGGCGAAAGGCGGTGGCTTCTTCCGTAATCGGGGTGCCCTGGTAGTCGGTGAACTTCCATTCGGGCGAGGCGTGCGTCCGTCGGACAATCTGCTCTTTGGGAATGCCCAGCACCCGTTCGGCGTGCGGGTTGGCAAACACGAACCTCCCCGTGCGGTCGGCCATCATAATGCCCACCGGGCTGGTTTCCATAATACTACGCAGCACATCCCGTTCGCGGCGCAATTCCTCTTCAGTCTTCTTCCGGACCACAATCTCATGGCGCAGGTCGTGGTTGGCGGTCTCAAGCTGCGCCGTCCGCTCCATGACGCGCTGTTCGAGCTGCACATTCAGGGTGCGGATTTCCTCCTCGGCCCGCTTGCGCCCGGTGATATCGCGGATGATGATAGTCCAGCCGCTCGGTGGTCGCGAGACCGTGGCCCGTTCGGTCACCAGGGAGAAGTCGGCCAGGAGCGGAACGGACACCGACATCGGCTGCGTGGCAATTTCGAAGACCCGGTGGGCCTTTCCTTCGCGCTCGACCACCACCTCGTGGCCGCGCACCGGGCACGCCTGGAGCAGTGGTTCGAGCGCCTGCTGCGCCAAATGGCTCAGAACATCCCCCACTGCGACCTGGGCTGCCAGCAACGACAGATATTCCCGCCCGGCCATATTTACCAGCACCAGACGGCGCTGGTCGTCGAGCAACAGCACGCCGTCTGGCAGGTTGGCAACCAGGCTTTCCAACCGCTGCTCTTCCATATCCAGCAGCGCCCGGAGTTGCTGGATGGCAACCGCGGCCTGGTTTGCCACGGTGTAGAGCAGGCGAACATGCTCTTCCTGGAAGGCCTGGGGTTGTTCGGCCCCGATAAAGAGCAGCCCAACAACCTCGCGCTGTGGGCCAACAATCAAAGGCACCTGGAACACCGACCCGATGCTGGCGATTGGCAGGCGGGTCACGCTGTTGCCAAGCTCGGCGGTCCGCAGATGCACCTGACCGCTCACGATGCTCTTTTCCCCGATACGCTCCATCGTCATCAGCATGCGCTGCTGGATCTCTTCGAGCAGGGTCGGGCTGAGGGGGCGGGTATACTGGATGAACAGGTCGTAGGGTTCTGACAGGGCCAGGAAGCTCCCCGAAACCACGTAGGGGACCACCCGGTGCAGGTGTTGCAGCATCAGGCGGAACAGGTCGTCATAGTTCAGCGAATAGCCTATCTGGTGGGAAAGGTCATACAATACCTGGAGTTCGAAGGTCCTCTGGCGCACCTGCGCTTCCAGGGTGGTAGCATGTTTCTGAAGTTCCTCAAACGGTTCCGTCAATGCGGCATATCCCGGTGTTTCGGTCCTGGATAGTCTGGACATCATATCCTCATTCTGCGACCATGCCTCAATACCTCAATGCCTCAATACCCTCAATGCCTCAATGCTCCTGGGCAACTAGAGCCTCAAGCACCCCCCGGACCAACCCGTACCGGGCCTCAACCTGGGCAACCTGTTGCCGCATCCCCTCCAGCGTTCCCGTCTTTCCCTGCTGTTCGAGTTCCTTGCAGAGCACGGAGAGGGCGTGCGCCCCGACCTGGGCACTGCTCGACTTGAGCGAATGGACGGCTCGCGTGAACAACCCGGTATCGCCCCCCTCCACCGCCCGGTGCATATCACGCAGCAACCTGGGCGTATCCTCAAGATACCGGGCGACCAGGTCGCGCAGGACCTCGTGGGCATGCGGCCCCAGGCTCTCGCGCAGTCGCTCCAGCGCCGAGGGGTCGAATATGATGGGGGGCGGTGTTTCTTGCTCTGGGGGAGGTGCTGGTGGGCCGGCCAGGGTGCTCCCTGCCCGGTCCACGCTGCGCTTCAGCGCGGCAACCAGTTGCTCCATATGCACCGGTTTGCTGAGGTAGTCATCCATCCCGACTTCCAGGCACTTTTCGCGGTCGCCCTGGAGCGCCCGGGCCGTCATCGCAATAATCCACGGCTGCTGGTTGGCGGGCCAGCGAGCGCGAATATGCCGCGTGGCGACCAGACCATCCATCTCTGGCATCTGCACATCCATCAGGACGACGTGATAGGACTGCCGCTCCAGGGACTCCAGGGCTTCAAGCCCGTTGGTCGCCACATCCGCACGGTAGCCAATCCGTTCGAGCAACCGCAGCGCTACCTTCTGATTGACCACGTTGTCCTCAACGAGCAGCAGGCGGAGCGGATGGTGCTGCCCCATCGTGCGCACCTCCGGGGGAAGCTGGTGGATGGCCCGGCGACCAGCTCTGGAGATGGGCGCCACCGAATGGGCGTCATCTTCGCGGTCCGGGTGGTCCACCAGCACGCTCATCAGGGCATGGGAGAGCCTGGATGGCTTGACGGGCCGCTTCAGCAGGACGGCTATCTCGCTCACCGACGCGAGCACGTGGTTGTCCAGCGGCGAAACCCATACCACTATCGGGGGGGAGGGGGGGGACACCTGGCGCGGCCTGGCGGGAACAACTCTCGTCTGGGGGTCTGCCAGTTCTTCTTCTGGCACAGGGGACGCGAAGGTGTGGGAGATGGTCTTTGCCAGGGCTGCACTACCGCTATCCGACTCGTGGATATTCAGGACCACCACATCGAAGGGGAACGGGCCGCGCTGTCGGATAAGCGCCATGGCCTCGGAGGGAAGGCTCGCGGTCTGGGCGACCATCCCCCACGATTGCACCAGCCGGGACAGGTTGGCGAGACTGGCGCGACGGTCGTCAACGATCAGCACCCGTTTGCCCTTCAGGCCGGGGTGAGGGGAATCGGGGTGGCGAGCAGGTTCGGCACGTTCCAGGGGGGGCCGGTCCTCCGCGGCAGCCATGGCGAGAAATGTGACATGGAAGGTGGACCCTTTCCCGACTTCGCTTTCCAGCCAGATGCTTCCGCCCATCATCTCGGCCAGGTGTTTGCTGATGGCGAGACCCAACCCCGTGCCGCCATACTTGCGTGTCATCGAGGCATCCACCTGGCTGAACGCCTTGAACAGCCGGTCCATCTGGTCCGGGGCGATGCCAATGCCCGTATCGCGCACACTGAGATGGATTTCGTACCAGGTTCGGGGGGTGGGGGTTGGTTTTTCGGGGGATTGGGGGTTTCCCTGGATCTGGAAGAGCGACCCGACCCCGGCCCGCTGGTTGCCGCTCCCGACCCGCTGCCCCCCGACCGAAACCACCACCTCCCCGCGCCCGGTGAACTTGATGGCGTTGCTCAGCAGGTTCACCAGGATTTGCCGCACTCGCATCACGTCGCCAACCAGGTTGAGCGGGGTGCCATCGGCAATGGTGTAGGTCAGGCCGATGTGTTTTTCGTCGGCACTAGCCACCACCAGGTCCAGCACCGCTTCGATGCTCTCTTGCAGGTTGAAGGGGTGGCTTTCCAGGGGCATCTTTCCTTCCTCAATCTTCGAGAAGTCGAGGATATTGTTAATGAGCGTAAGCAGGGTCGTGCTGCTCATCAGAATGGTTTCGACAAAGTCGCGCTGGTCCGGGGTGAGGGGGGTATCCAGCAGCAGGTTGGTCATCCCGATGACGGCGTTGAGCGGCGTGCGTATCTCATGGCTCATATTCGCCAGGAACTCGCTCTTGGCGTGGCTGGCGGTTTCGGCGGCTTCCTTGGCTCGCTGCAATTCTCGCTCTATCTGCTGGCGTTCGGCAATCTCGTGGTGCAGGTCTTCGTTGGCAGCCGCAAGCTGCGCCGTGCGCTCGACCACCCGCTTTTCCAGTTCGGCGCTGAGCATGCGGTAGCGCTCTTCGCTCTCGCGCAGCGCATCTTCTGCTATGCGGCGCTCGGTAATATCGGCAATCAGGCCATCGTAGGCGGCGAGCTTCTTTTCCTCGTCGTAGAGCAGCACCGGGGTGTTGCGCACCCACCGGATAGACCCATCCTTGTGAATAATCCGGTGTTCGATGGCCGGGGAAGAAGCCCCGGCCAGAATGCTGGAAACCTGCTCCAGCACCAGGGAACGGTCGTCGGGGTAGATCATCCGATACCAGAGCAGCGGGTCGGCTTCATATTCCTCCGAGGTATAGCCCGTGACGGCCACACAGGCCGGCCCGTGTGAGGTTGACGACGGCTGACCATCCACAATTTCCACCGAGTAGATGTAGTCGGTCACCGAGGCCAGCAGTCGTTCATACCACTGCTGGCTCTTGCGCAAAGCCTGGCGGGTCTGCTCGTGTTCATATTCCTCGCCCATGGGGTCATCTGTCATGGCGATGGTGAGTGGTTGGTTGAGGTGCTGGTTCATCCCCGGTTCATCCCCCGTCGTTCGATTCAGGTCACGTCAGGTCACGTCAGGTCACGTCAGGCCACGTCAGGCCATATCATAGGGGTCTTGCGGATATCAGGCCATCGGAATCAGAAACGTAGCTCGAAAAACTCGATGCCCTGTTCGTCGGACCCCGCCTCGACCAGGCCGCGTTTCTGGAGGTGCTGGAATTCGCAGCGCACGTCGTTGGCCGAGAGTCCCGTGACCTGAGCGAGCTTTTCGGCGGTTGCTAACCCCACCTGCCGCAGGGCGTCGTACACATAGCGGGAGCGCAGGGGCAGGTGGGCAGATCGGCTGTGGTGGTTCATTGAGGGCGTGCCGGTCAGGATACCGCTCATCCCCTCGAAGGTTCCGCCAAGGCGAATGCCGCTTTTCGTAATCTCAAAGCGGCGAATCTCGCGGCTGTGGCGGGAGCCGCGCACCTTCATAATGCTGATGGCGTGCTCCATCATTCCCCCGACTTCCACGTATCGCAGCAGGATAACGTTATCGGCAATGAACGAAACCCCATATTCGCTCAACTGAAAATCCCCGAAGAGTTCGGGTATTTCGTTCGTCAGGATAATCGTAATGCCCCGTGTTTTGAAGTAATTGACCATCGAATAGATATAGTCCTTGAAGCGCACTTTGTCCGGGGTGGCAATCTCAATGTCTTTAATCGAGTCAATGAGCACGCGGCGAGCGCCAATCTGCTCAACGGCCTGGCGCACGCGGGTGGCGTGAATGTCGGGTTGGATTTCGACCGGCGAGGTGTAGAGATAGGCCAGCAACCCCTGTCGTTCCAGGTGCGCCAGGTCCCACCCGAACGAAGAGCGGACGATTTCGCGCATCTGGGTGGGGTTTTCCTGGAAGGTAACGATGACGCCCGGCTCGCCCTGGGCCGCACCGGAGGTCAGGAAGTGCAGACCAAGCAGGGTCTTCCCCGTCCCGGCCCCGCCGGCAATCATCGTGGCCGACCCACGTGGCAACCCCCCATCGGTCAGGGCGTCCAGGTCGCCAGACCGGTCGAGACCGATTCGGAAACGGCCTGGTAGTCGGGGAACGATTCGGGCGTTTTGATGCGGGGGTAGACGGTCAGGCCGGTAGGGTCAATCGTGAAGGGGTGCCACCCGTTGAAGTAATCTTCGCCCCGCAGCTTGATGATGTCTACGTAGCGCTGGTAGGACAGCCCTTCCTGCTTGTTGTGCAGGCAGAGGATACCGTCGGCAATGGCGAAGATGGGTTCGCGTTCAATCTCTTGCTGCGAATATTCGCCCACAAAGAAGGCGGTAATGGCCCAGGTGGTTAGACGCACCGACAGGTCGAAGCCGAACTTCCGCGCCTCCACCGGGTCCCGAGCCATGTCATGAATGGCCTTGAAGCTGTCAATGCCCACGATGCCCGGTTTATATTCCTGCACATGCTTGATAATCACCGCGATGGCGTTTTCCAGGCCTTTGTTCCGTATCACCTCCCCGATATCCAGGTAGATCACATCACGACCTACTTTTTCTGCATCGAAGAAGGTGAACCGTTGGAGGTAGTGCAGCATCTTGATGGACGGCTCCGAGAGCGTGGTCAGATAGAGCGCCTTCCGGTTGGGGGTGGCGTTGGTATAGATAATCTGCTGCACACAGATGGTCTTCCCACTCCCAGGGGGGCCGGCCACAATATTGATAGACAACTCCGGGAACCCTCCGGACAGAATATGGTCCAGGCCGGGTATCCCGGAAGATAGTTTTTGCAAATTTTGTTGGGGGGGCGGTATCTGTAGCATCACGGTGTTCTCCCTTCAATTTCCTGGAGGAGTTGCTTGACCAGAATATCACCGGTCAACATGGCAAGAATATCGATCAGGTTGGCAATCAACTCTTTCAGTCCGACCCGGATGGCCTCGTGTTCTTCGGCTTTGACCCGCTGGCTCAGCGCTCGGAAGGATACCCCTTCCGGGTTGACGTGGAGGTGCCCGATAATCGGGTAGGATTCCTGGGTGATGACCAGGGACCGTTCCATAATCGCCATCACGGTGACGCGTCCGAGCGTGGGCAGGATACGGTTCCAGATGGTCTTCAGTAGATCGTCGTAGATTTCCAGAATCTCTTCCTTCCGCGCCTGGGCGACTCGTTCCTCAACGGCCCGTTCAATGATCTCATGCCCCTGGGGGCGTTCTTTCTCTTTCATGGCTCGTATGCTCCCTGATTTGGCGACAGTGCCATCCTGCCTGCTCACGCGATCAACTCAACACTGGATATGAGATGGTACCTCCTCAATCTCATCGAGATGGAAATATGATAGCACGGTATGACGACGGAGACAAAAAAGGGGGGGAGCGTTTGTCTCTGCCGTCTCCGCGTGGGCCGGCCTGGCTCCCTACCGCCGGGAACCGTTGCTGCCGCTGCTGCTGCTGCGCCGTGAGCGCGGAATGGCCCGCCGGTGGAGCCGCAACCGCAAATCGCCCAGCTGTTTCCATATCCCCACCAGGTGCTCGGCTCCGCCGGTCATCCCCGACTCGGCTTCTTGAAGCTGCTGGTAGAGCGGACACTTCGGGTCGCGCACGTCCTGCGCCAGGCGGGTGCCCAGGTTCTTGACCATCAGGCGAATATCATCTCTGGCAATGGTCAGGTGGTAGAAGAACAGGTAGCTGAGCATCCGGGGCAAGGTTTCGATCAGTTCGTGGTGGGCGGCCTGGTAGTGTCTGAGCACGCTTTCGATGAGCATCTCAATCGTGCTGCTTTCGTTGGCCTTGCTGGCGTCCGTGGCCGCAGGGGAGGAAGACGAAGACGCGGAGGGCGCAGAGAGCACAGAGGATGCGACCGATGTGGCCGACGCAGTAGGCACCGCCGACGGGGGGTACACGCCTTCCTGGGTCATCACCTGGCCGAAGCCGGTATGTTGTTCCATCACCTCGTTGGCAACCTTGCGGTGCAGCAGTTGGTAGAGCACGGCCCCCCGACACGCGCCCTCGTAGTCGGCGCGAATGCGCCCGATGATGTCTTCCTGGTAGGGGGTGAGGTAGCGCTCGACATAAAAATCGCTATAGCAAAAGTGCTGGAGCAGCGGCTCGACCCCTTCGCGGTCAAGTTCTTGCTGAAAGGCGGTCATCATCGTGTCGGTCACCCGGTGGACGTCTTCATCGAACCACTGGAAGACCCGCGCCTGGAGCGCGACCAGCGGGCCGGGCACCCCCTGCATGGTGTAGAGGTCGCCATAGATAGGGTCTTCGATGGTTTCGGCAAAGGAATCGCGGAACTCCGGCTTCCGAAGCGCAGCCTGGATTTTGCGCTGCACGCCTTCGACCATGTGCTGCACCTGGCTCTTCAGGCGGTCGCGGTTGTTTTGCTTCTTCAGGTCTTCGCAGGCGCGGTCGAAGCGCTCCACGATGCGGGCGGCTTCGGCCTGGAGTTTCTCGCCAAACCGCACGGACTGGTCGGCGGTGAGGTTTGCCAGGTCGTGGTCGGCGTTGGGTCCGAAGGGTTTGCCCGTCAGGTCTACCCACTCGGCGTTGATGCGGTCGGTGGCGATGGCGTAGGCATTGTTGTAGAGCGCCGATGCCTCGTAGAGCGCCTGTTGCCAGCGGTTGCGCCCCAGGAGGTGCTTGAGCGTCTGTTGCAATTCGGGGATGCGGCTCCACTGGAGCACGGCTTGTTCGTCCGCCGCAACCCGCCGGGGCATTTCGTTCTGCGCCCGGCTCACACAGTCGCGGTAGTGTTTGCGGCTGATATCCCGAAACATCGGGTGGTCTTTTTCCTCCCTGAGCCAGGTAGACCCCTGCTGCGGTTCGCTGAGGATGAGTTGCGCCGTGAGCGCGGGCAGCGCCTTGATGCTCAGGAAGACATTGGAGGCGTAACGGTGGAAGAAGTCTGTCGTAATCTCTCTGGCGACTTTTTCGACATTCTCGCGGGTTTCCTGTTCGGCTTCTTGCTCGGACATGCCGTGGACGACATCGCCCTTGCTGACGATCAGAAAGATGCGCCCGGCGGCAATCCGTCGCTGCTCGGTGTCCAACCCGGCCATCAGCACCTCTTTCACCAGCGGCACGAGCTGGTTCGTCAGCAACTCCGGTCGGTCGGGCGGCATCACCAGCAAGATCGCGTCGGTCTTGAAGGGGTCCAGTTGTTCGCGCAGCCGTTTTTCGTGCAGTGTGGCCCGGGCCGCAATTCCTGGCACGTCGGTCAGGTTGACATGGGGCAGGTGTTCGCTCATCCGCACCTGGTATTCAATCCCCTGAATGAGCGGAATGAGGCGCTGGTCACGGTCTTTGTTGATAGGCGACTCTTCGTCCATCAGGTCCAGGACTTTCTGCTCGTGCCGGGCATCGCCCAGGATGAGCGTTTCCTCGGTTCCGAGCCTGGCTTCCTGGAGGATGGCGGTTTCGAGCAGGTCTTCCAGCGCGGTGAGGTTCTCCGTCTCCCCGACGGTTGCCCTGGGGCTTGGGAGGGGGAGCGTGGTGCCGCAGAACCCGCACACCCTGGCTCCGGGGCGGTTTTCCTCCTTGCAGTTGGGGCACAGGATGGGGCCGACTTCCTGAACCTTGCGGTCCCGCACCAGTTCCAGCATCTCGGTCAGGTTCAAGCCCTGGGTCGGGTCGTTGTGGTGATAGACCACTGCCAGGCCCAGGCGGGTGCCCTGCACCACGACGGCTTCGGTCAGGCTTGCGCGGGTGTGGTAGCGGATGATGGCCTGTTCATAGGGGGGGAGGCCGTTGGTCTGGCGCATCTGCGAGACGGTCACGACCGTGCCGGTGGTGGGTCGCCCATACTGGAACTTCACCAGGCGGCGGCCAAGCAAGGCGTTGATGAGGGTGCTTTTGCCGGCCCCCGAAACCCCGACCACGGTGATGGTGTAGGGCCGCCGGTAATCCAGGTGGTGCAGGGCCCGTGCCAGGGCGTGCTGCATCTGCTGTTCTTCGTCTTCGGTGAGGGGGAGCGACGGTACCAGTGCCTGGAGTTGCAACACCTGTTCCTCCAGGCGAATCCACTGCTGAAGCTGGTCATCCGTTGCGCCGTCAATCCATGCCCGCAGCTCATCGAACGACGAGGGGGTGGGGGAGGAGCCGATTTCGTCGGTGGGCAGGATCCGGGTTATGGTCTGGGTCAGGGGTTCTTCTGGCATCATTCGTTTCTCCTCATAGGATGGCTAGAATCTTGTGTTGACAATCATCACCGGGCACGGAGCATGGTGCAGGATGCGTTCGACCCGCGACCCCAGGTAGAGCCGTTCGGAGCCGGCCCGCACGCTGGTTCCGAGCACAATCAGGTCTATCTGCGAATCGCGAGCCACCTCGAAGATGACCGTTTCGGGGTCGGGGCCGGGTTGCACGGCGGTATAGGTCCGCACCCCAAGCGAATGTCCCATGGCCCCAAGCTCGTCTACAATCTGGTGGGCAATGATATATTGCCGCTCCAGGATGGATTCGCGCCGGTCAAGGTAGCACATAATCGCCTCAATGTTCACCACCTTGAGAATGAGCACCTCGCCATCTTCGTGCGATGCCAGCGAAAAGGCGGCTTGCACGGCTCGGCGGGCCGCCAGAGAGCCGTTGGTGGGCGCGAGGATGCGCCGGGGCGACCAGTCGGGCGGCACCTGCTCACTGTGAATGATGAGCGACGGGCAGGGTGATAGACGCACGACACTATCCACGAGGGGGTTAAAGAGGACTTCCGTTCTCCCATCGCGCCCGGTGGCTCCCATGACGACCAGGTCGTAGTCCTTGGCGGCTTCGTCAAGGATGGCATCGGCGGGGTTGGTGTGGGTGACCACCTTCTTCGTGACCTTCTGGGAAGCGAAGAGTTTTGCCAGGTGGTCCAGGAAGGCGGTGCTCCGGGCGCGGTCGCTATCGTTGGCAACGTTGAGCAGCGTCAGCGAGAGGTTGGTCTTCGCTCCAATGTGCCGCAGGATATGAGCCTCGATGGTCTGCACCGGACCGCCCTGGTCGTCATCGCGCCGCCGGACCGGCAGCAGGACTCGGTGGACGCTGGCAAAGGGGTTGTCGCGGATGAGGTCTTCGCGCTGGAGGCGCTCAATCTCCTGGGGTTCGGGTTGCACCCGCTGGATGAGCCGGTGCAGCACGGGTGGCACCGTCAGCGAGGTCACCAGCGACATGAGCACAATAATCGAGAACATGTCCTGGGTCAGAATCCCCTTGGAAAGACCAATCGTGGCGATGATAATCTCCACGGCTCCGTGAACGTTCAGGCCAACGCCGATGCTCAGGGCAGTCCAGTGGTCGCGCCTGCCAAGCAGCCGGGCCCCCAGGTAGGCCCCGGCAATTTTGGCAACCGAGGCCACCCCGATGACCAGCAGCGCCAGACCCGCCAGCCGGACATCAAGAAAGTTCAGCAGATTGACCTTCAGCCCGGCGACGGCAAAGAAAATCGGGGCGAAGATGTGGAGACCCGTGCTTTCCAGTTTGTGGATGGCGCTGTCGGGCAGGTTGCGCATCTGGCTGAGCACGATACCCATGGCGAATGCCCCGATGACTGCCTCCAGGTGAAGCGCGTGGCTCAACGCGCCCCAGGCAAACATGAGCACAACCGTCAGTGAGAACATGGCATCGGGAATTTTGACCTCATTTTGCACCAACCCGATGGCCCGTTCGACCAGCCAGCGGCCCGCCGTGAAGGTGACCAGGATGAAGAGCAGCACGCTCCCCAACGATAGGACGACGCGACCTGCGTTGATAGTTGCACCTTCGGCCAGTCCGACCACGACGGAAAGAATGATCCAGGCCGCCGCGTCTTCCATCATCGCCGCTGAGATGATGATCTGGCTGGCATCGCGTCGAATCAGGTTCAGTTCCATCAGCACCTTGGCGGCAACGGGGATGGCCGATGCTGAGATGGCCGTGGCGACAAACAGACTGAACACCAGGCGGTGGGCGGGGTCGGCCAGCAGGTCGCCGGGGAGAAACTGCGCCATCAGGAAGCCCGCGGCAAAGGGCACCACCAACCCCCCAATACCGGTTCCGATGGCCGAGCGGGCCTGACGGCGAATCAGCACCAGGTCTATTTCTAGCCCCGCAATGAGCATCATGAACATGGCCCCTATCATACTGATCTCGTCGAGAAGGTAGCCCTGGACCTCGGTGTGGGGGACGAGCCACGCGCCGAACGGGGGGATGAAGGTGCTGAGCAGGGATGGGCCGAGCACCACCCCCGCCAGAATCTCCCCCAGGATGGTTGGCTGCCCGAACCGCCGCGCCACTTCGCCAAGGGCGCGGGCGGTCAGGAGCAGCACCGAAACTTGAATGAGCAATGCCAGAACATCGTGATGAGGGGCCGCAGCCAGTTGTTGTTCCATGGGTATTGTTTGTTGTGGAGTTCTCTCGCGCTTAATCTATTAGTCTTCTGGAATTATACCAAATTCGGGTCATTGCGTAAGATGGTAACGCTGCCGGTATGCCCCTGGTGGTTCGGGCATGCGGGCATGCGAGGCACGAGGGCGTTCAGGCGTTCGGGTGTTCATCGGGCCGTTTGCGCCTCTGGCGGGAGGGAGGGGAGACAAGAAACAGCCCCCCGCAGGTCCAGAACCCCGCGGGAGGCTGCCTTCCTCCCTCTGGCTCACGCCTCGGACGCTCTCCTAATCAGGAATCATCCAGTCTGGCAGAGCTTCTTCATCCGTTTCCGATTCGGGACTCTGCTCGCCCTCGGTCTCCTCGGTTTCGCCCTCGGTCTCCTCGGTTTCGCCCTCGGTCTCCTCGGTTTCGCCCTCGGTCATCGGGGTGGGCAGCGGGGCTTCTTCCTCGCCTTCCTCCTCACCTTCCCCCTCGACCTCGGTCTCCTCCTCAGTCGTCGTCATCGGGGTGGGAGGCAGCGGGGCTTCCTCCTCTTCCGCTTCTGGCGGGACGACCACAGACTCCTCCAGCACCGGAGGGGCGGTGGGAACTACCGGCAGCGGCGTGGGGGTCAGCACCATGGGCGGGGTTGCCACCGGCGCGACTGGTTCCGGGGTCTGTCCCAACAGCGATTGGACCGTCTTTTCAAGCTCGATGACCGCGACCGCCGTTTGCTGCGACATGACCGTATCGCCCACGCGGGCCAGTTCGGCCACGCTCTGCCCGGTCAGTGGGTTGCGGGACTCGCTGCCGAATCCGGGCAGAACCTCAAGCTGACCCAGGATGAGGCGCATTCCGCCCCAATCTTCTCGTTCGATGGCCTCGTTGGCGAGGTTCCACAGTTGCTTCCCTTGCTGCGCAATATTGCCAAGGCGGGTGGCGGTTTGCTTCGTCTCTTCCGCGACGCCTTCGGCTTCCTGCGCCGCCTCATAGTGGGTCATGGCCTCATCTATGTTCCCCTGGTGCTGGAGGTCCTGGGCATAGGCGATGTTGGCCTCGGCCAGCAGTTCCGAAACCTCCCCGATGCGCTCGCCGTAGTCTTTCGGCGGGTAGGTTTCCAGGCTTGGCGATACCCCGACCGTCGCAAGAATTTTCGTCAGGGCATCGGTTGCCATGGCCCAGTCGTCTTCCAGGAGGGCCGTGTCATAGCGCACCCAGTTCTGGACGACGCCGAGGGGACCGGAGGTTGCAGTCTCTCCCTCCTCTGCCGAAACTCGCATGCTCTCAGCCACGGACCGGGCCCGCGCATATTCACCGTCTTCTGTCAACTCCTGAAGGTACTGAAGGCGGGTCTGATAGAGTTGCTGGTCTACCGGCCCCTGGGGGCAGGTATCAATACCGATGGCCTTCAGGCTCTCCAGCATGCTCATCTGTTGTCCAGGGTCGTCGCCTGCCGCCTCGACCTCCCCACACCGCTGAACCGCCAGCGCGTGTTTCTTGCCCTCCTGCGCGGCCTCGTGCTCCGGGGCGAGGTTCGAGGCGTTCTCATAGCTTACGATGGCCCGATTCGCGTCCGGGGGGTCCTGTTCCAGGTAGGCGTCTCCAAGCTGGACATAACGTTCCGCAACTTCCTGCGAAATGCGAGCACCGGTGTTTTCGTGCAGAACCTCACTCAGTCGGTATTCGACCACCTGGAGGTTCGCCGGTGAAGGTTCCTGCAAACGGGCATCAACTTCTTCCAGGGCAGCCGTGGAGCCGCCCGACCGATTCAATATCACCACCAACGCGATCAGCAGAATGAGGATTCCCAATCCCGCGCCAGCAATCACTGGCATGTTCATGTTGTCCTTGCCGAAGAAACTTTTCATATTGGAGCCTTTCTCTGGTTTCGTATCTACCGCCTCAACCCGTGACGAAGGTGGGGAGGAAACGGTTGGGGGAGAGACCGGAGCCGAGGGAACAGACCGAGCCTCCGGGCCGGTGGTCCCTGCCGCACGGGAAGGGGTCGTTGCGGTTCCCGCGGGTTCGGCAGCGACCGCTGCTCGTTCGCTGGCAACCCGTTCGTCGTCATCGGGGATTTCCTGCACCTGACTTTCTGGGATGTCGGTAAATGGCAGGCGCTGGTTTGCCATCGAACGATTCAGGTAGGAATAGCGAATCACAATATTGCCGTCGCCGCCATCGCCGCCAGGATGGGCCAGGGCAACGGGATGCACCATCTCCTTCACTTTGTAGGCCGGGTCGGCAAACATCTCATGAGCGCGATACACATCTTCCGGACGAAACACCGGCTCGCCAACCTGCTGCCCGTGCCAGGTGCCCAGAAACCCCACATTGGGGTAGGTGTCCTGGTAGATGGGCAATTGTTGGGTGACATACGCAACATCTACCGACTCAGGCTCGTGGTGGACGGTCGCCCCGACGATCAAGACCTCGACCCGTCCTTCGCGCTCAAGCCGCCGCCCAATCAACATCCCACCGGTTCGGCCCGGGCCGGCCCGGTGCCTGGTTGCTTGCTGTATCGTTTGCACCACGGACCGGGTGACATACACGACATCTGGCACCGGCGATAGTGCGCTCTTTTCCATAACTGCTACTTTCTTTGTGTTCAAATGTACTCGAAAGTACGTCTTGCTCACCTTTGAAATTCCTGCTTCATCCTGCACGGCGCTCTCAAGCGAACGTCTTACACACAGTCCACAGGCGTACTTTACGTCCCGACGTAGCCACTACCGAGGACGACCAGTTCAGGACTGGTAGCCTGGATCGGCGATCTGGTTGCGCTCGCCGGTCCGATACGATGGAGGAAGCCATCTCGCGTCCACCCGCCCCAGGGGGCCTTTTTCAGCGTGGGTCAGCGCAACCGGGCGGCTCTCATCGCCCATCATCGGCGCTCCAACCGGCTTGGCTCTCGCGCTCTTGGGGCCTCCGGGAAGCAAGTTCTTTGCATTCCACTCCTTTCTTTGGGTGCATCCTGAGTACTCTTGTGTACTTTCAGGGATATTTTGCCTAATCTAGCTCTAACTCCAGGGAACAAAACACCTGCGACCTTCTTTGCCTTTTCCTATCTCCTATCATCCGCTGAGATGAAAACGCGCTGCGCACCAGTATAACACATCTCTGCGCTCATCCCACCAGGTTCCCACAGAGGTTTTCCTGGTTCTCAGGGGCCAGACCAGGGGCCAGGTCCGCTATGTCCCATGACGTGTGAAGCAAAAAAAGGAACGATCATCGTCCACCAGTATAACACATCTCCCTGGACTCTTCTGCTGCCAGACGTGGGTAGCTCTGGTGACTCCGAGACAAAAATCTATTATAATTGCCCATGCATTTCTGCATCCGGCGACCCTGTGGACGGATGAACGGGTGGATAGATGGGGGGGAAGGGGCAGGTGAGCGAAGTATGACCGAACTCCTGGTGGCTGTCCTCATCGTTGTAACCGGGTCGGCCCTGTGTTCTGGCTCGGAAGCGGCGCTTTTTTCGGTGCCGCTGGTCAAGGTCCGCCAGTTGGTGGAGTCCAGGGCCCCCGCAGCTCGCGTGCTGCTGCGTATCCGGCAGAACATGAGCCGGCCCATTGCCACGATTGTCATCCTGAATAATGTGTTCAACATCGTTGGGAGCATTGTGGTGGGCAGCATTGCCACCACGGTGCTTGGTGAGGAGTGGCTCGGCCTGTTCTCGGCGGTGCTGACGCTGGTCATCATCATCGGGGCTGAGATTATCCCCAAGACGCTCGGTGAGCGCTACGCCGAGACCATTGCCCTGACCGTCGCCTACCCGGTCATGGTTGTGACCACGGTGATCCGCCCGCTCGTCCGGGCCATTGAGTACCTGGTGTCCCCCATTACCAGAGGGGGCATTCGTCCGGTTACCAACGAGGCCGAAATCCAGCTCCTGGCCCAGATTGGGCAGCAAGAAGGGAGCATCGAGCACGATGAGGCCGCCCTCATTCAGCGAGCGTTTCGCCTGAACGATGTCACCGCCGGGATGATCATGACCCCGCGGGTGATCCTGACCTACGCGCATGGGAGCATGTCGCTGGAGGCTGCCCGTCAGCGAATTATCGAGTCGCCCCACTCGCGCATCCTGGTCGTGGGCGCGTCCATTGACGAGGTGATGGGTATCGTCCTGAAGCATGACTTCCTGCTGGCGCTGATTGAGGGCCGGGGCGACCAGACCCTTGCGGACCTGTCCCGCAAGGCCCGTTTCGTCCCCGAAACCGTCCGTGCGGATAAGCTCCTGACGACTTTCCAGGAAGCGCACGAGCACCTGGCCGTGGTGGTGGATGAATTCGGCGGGGTGGCTGGGGTGGTCACCCTTGAGGATGTGTTGGAGGTCCTAACCGGGGAGATTGTGGACGAAACGGATCGGGTTGCCGATATGCAGGCCTGGGCCCGCCAACGACGACAGGCGCTTCTTTCCCAGAAGGAGGAGAAATCTCAATGAAAACCCTGGTTTTTGCACCAGAGACATACAACCTGGCCGAAACCTCTCGGATGATCGAAATCGCCAGAGCATGCCAGGATCGGTTTCAGATTGTTTTCATGGCCTATGGAGGAATGTTTGAGGACCTTATCCGGAGCGAGGGCTTTGGGCTGCGGGAGATGTCGCCTCGCCTGACCAGCGAGAAGATAGACCACTTCTACAAAGTCTACAAGGCGGAAAAGATTGACCCACTCTTTACCGTGGATGAACTGATGGAGCGGGTCAACAACGAAATCACGCTCTTCAATGAGGTCAACCCCGCGGCACTGGTGACGGGCTACTGTCTGAGCACCTCCATCTCGACCCGCGCAGTCGGCATCCCGCTCGTCTCGACCATCCAGTCCACCTGGACCCCGGCCTACTACGAAGCCAACCTGGGAACCTGGCCCGATATGGTGGATTGCCCCCTCATCCGGTGGCTTCCCAACCACACCCTGGACCGCACCCTGGACCGCGTCTATAGCAAGGTGTCGCTGCCGGTGGGCAGCTTTTTTCTGGGGGCGAACTTCAACAAAGTTGCACGGAAATATGGCGTCCGGCGGCTCAAGAGCATTGAGCTGTGGGAGGGCGACTATGCCTTGCTGGCCGAACCGCCCGAATTTTCGGGGCTGACGAACCTCCCCCCGCACTACCGCTACATCGGGCCACTGATTGCCCGCCTGGAGCGGGAAATTCCGCCGGAGGTGCTCAATATCCCCCGCGACCAACCCATTGTCTACTTTGCGATGGGCAGTTCGGGCAACCCGGAGATCATCGCATCCATCATCGAAGGCTTCCGGTCCAAGCCCTATCGCGTCATTGCGCCGGTCCGACCGCTGGTCGAGAAGATGCCCATCCGGGTTCCGCCCAATGTCATCGTCACCGACTGGCTCCCGGCCCATAAGGTCAACCCAATGGCGGATATCTCCGTGACCCACGGGGGCATCGGAACGGTGCTGACGGCGTGTCTGGCAGGGACGCCCATTGTGGGGGTCGGGATGCAGCCGGAGCAGGAAGCCAACCTGGAATGCCTGGTGCGCAAAGGGTTTGCCATCCGCATCCGCAAGAAGCGCGTGACCCCGCAGCGCATTCTGGAGGCGATAGACCGCCTGCTGGCCGACCGGGAAGCTCACCGCCGGGCCAGAGCCTTTCAGAAGATCGTGTCCCAGTGGGATGGGCCGTCCAACGCGGCGCGGTTCTTTGCCGAAACGTTCGGGTAGGCCGCTGGGGCCGGGCCGGCAGGGGAGCGAGATTATCCGTTCCCCTGCCGGTAGAGGCGTTCGCGGATCGTCAGCACCTCGTTGCGCAGGCGCGAATCCGTGTTGATTTCTTCGTTCATCTTCTCGCAGCCATACATCACCGTGGTGTGGTCGCGCCCGCCGAGCAACCCCCCGATTTCGACCAGGCTGCACCCGGTCTCTTCCCGCAGCAGGTACATCGCCACCTGACGGGGAATCACCACGTTGCGGCTTCGTCCGCGCCCCTGGATAATCCCCATCTCGACGCGGTAGTATTCGCTCACCACCTTCAAGACCATATCGGGCGTGATGCGCTTGCGGTGGGAGTCTTCGAGCAGTTCGGCCAGGGCCGCTATGGCAATATCCAGCGTAATGGGGGCCTGGTGGAGCCGGGCATAGGCCACCACGCGGTTGATGCTTCCTTCCAGTTCGCGGATATTGCTCTGGATTTTGTGCGCCAGAAAGTCTATCACCTCGCCGGGGATGTGAAACTGCATCTGCTCGCCCTTGTCGCGCAGAATGGCCGTGCGCGTTTCCAGGTCGGGGGGCTGAACGTCCACAATCAATCCCCACTCAAAGCGGGAGCGGAGCCGCTCTTCCAGGGTCACAATGGCCTTGGGGGGGCGGTCAGAACTGATGACAATCTGCTTGGCTGCGGAGTGGAGCGTGTTGAAGGTGTGGAAAAACTCTTCCTGGGTGGCATCCTTTCCTGCAATGAACTGAATATCATCTATCAGGAGGATGTCAATGTTGCGGTAGCGGATACGGAATTCTTCTGTCTGCTGGCGGCGGATGGCGTTAATCAGGTCGTTGGTGAACTTTTCGGACGAAACATACAGGACATTGATTTCGGGGTCGCGGTCCAGGACGCTGTTGCCAATCGCGTGGAGCAGGTGGGTTTTGCCCAGGCCGACCCCGCCATAGACGAAGAGGGGGTTATAGGCCCGCGCCGGGCGGTCGGCCACGGCCAGGCACGCTGCGTGGGCCAGGCGGTTGCTGGAGCCGACAATGAAGCGGGCAAAGGTGTATTTGGCGTTGAGCATCCCGGCCCGCATGGCGCTGGAAAGGTCGAGTTGGACAAACGGACGGTCCGAGTGGTCCGAGTGGTCCAGTCGGTCCGAGTGGTCCAGTCGGTCCGAGTGGTCCAGTCGGTCCAGTTGGTCCGGGTGCTCAAGCTCCGAACGTTCGCCGTTCGTCGGCAGCCGGTGGTTGGCAGCGCGCCGGTGCTCCGGCCGGCGGTGGTCGGTTCCGGGCGAAGGGTCGCCCCCCGGCAGGAAAAGCGTACCTGCTCGTTCCTCCTGTCCCTCCTCGTTTTCGCGCAACTCTTCGACCAGCGTCAGCGCGCCGGAGCGCAACCCTCCCCGGCCCCCCCCCTGGTTGGGAGCGATGACAAAGCGCAATTGCACCGGGAACCCGACGACATCCCCGATGGAGCGGCGGAGGGGAGCCATATAGCGGTTTTCCAGACCCTCCTTGTGCTGCGGGGTGGGGGTTCCAATCGTGGCTGTCCCGCTATCAAGCGAGAGGAGCGTCGTGCCTCGCAGCCATGTTTCAAAGTCCTGGCGCGAAATTTGCATTTGTATCGTTCCCAGGGTTGCCTGCCATATCTGGGTAAGGTTCACCACATCCTCTCAATTCTGTGGCACCAGAAAGGTGTCCACGCTTTCTCTTCACGCGGTTTGCGGTTTATGGTCCGTTCCAATCAGGTCAGGGTCAGTTGCTGGTGGTCAAAGGCAAACTGAGTGTGGTTGCGCCTGATCATACCCTATTTACCCCGTCCTTTCAAGTGGGAAAAGGGTTGAAATCCATTCGAGTTTCTTATGGTGTCATGGTCGCATCTCTGGATCTCCGTGGTGATCGGGGCGGATTGCATGGGGAAATTGTAGATAACTTTCCGCGGGGGGATGTGGATAACTCCCCTAATCTGAGGGTGGGCAGGGGCTTTTTGCCGCCAGGGAATGGCAAAAGTGCGCTACGGGACAACGTGCAGGGATTTGTGGATAAGTTGTGTATCATGTGGAAAACCCGTCCATATGGTATGATGGAGGAACAGAACCCTGTCGCAGTTTTTCCGGTCCTTGTCATAGTCAGTCATAGGCAGGAGCCTTTTCTTATGACCGGTCTTTCGTCGCCTGTTCGTTCGTGCGCCAGAGCGGGTCGCACCCTCTTTTTCGATTGCGATGGTCCGCGGGTGGCGCTCACGGTGCTGTCTCCGCGCATCCTGCGCATACGGCTGGCACCGGACGGCCTCTTTGCCCCCCGTCCGTCCTGGGCCGTGCCCGTTCCGGACGAAGATTTCCCGGAGACGCCCTTTGAGGTTGAGGAGACGGCGGAGTCTTTCATCATCCAGATCGCTCCTTCTGCTCCCCAGGAGGCCTCCGGGGTCGCCGTGCGTATCCAGCGCAACCCGTGCCGTCTGGCACTGGTTGACCCGACGGGTCAGGTGTTCTGCGCCGATACCGAGGAAGCGGGCATGCAGTGGCAAGACGCCACCGACGGCGCGGGTCCGGGCGGGCCGGAGTGGCGCGTGGCCTGTGCCAAGCGCATTGCGCCGGGCGAGCACTTTTTGGGCACCGGCCAGCGCACCGGCCTGCTCAACAAGCGGGGCAGGCGGTTGGTCAACTGGACAACGGACGCAGGGACCGGCCAGGGTCCAGGGACAGACCCGCTCTATATCGCCATCCCGGTGGTGTTGGGGCTTCGTCCGGGTCTGGCCTACGGTGTGTTCTTCAACAATACGTGGTCCAGTGCGTTCGACCTGGGTTGCAGCCACCCCGCTGAGTGGCGGATGGAGGCCGAAGGCGGCGAACTCGACTACTATGTATGCTATGGCCCGACCCCGCGGGAGGTCACCGAGGGCCTTGGCAAGGTGCTTGGGACCATGCCGCTCCCGCCGCGGTGGTCCCTGGGCTATCACCAGAGCCGCTGGAGCTATGCCCCCGAAGCCCAGGTGCGGAGCGTTGCGGCAGGCTTTCGCTCGCGCAATATCCCGTGCGATGTGATTCACCTGGACATCGGCTATATGGACGGGTACCGCGTCTTCACCTGGGACCCGGTGGCCTTCCCCGACCCGCCGGCGCTGCTGGCCGACCTGCGCCAGGATGGGTTCCGCGTCGTAACAATTATTGACCCCGGCGTCAAGTCCGACCCGAACTATCCGGTCTATCGGGAAGGTCTGGAACGCGACGTTTTCATTCGCCGCGCCAACGGGGAGGTGTTCCATGGATATGTGTGGCCCGACGATGCCGTCTTTAGTGACTATACCCGCCCGGAGGTGCGGCAGTGGTGGGGCGACTTACAGCGCACCCTGGTGGCGCAGGGGGTCCGCGGTATCTGGAACGATATGAACGAGCCGCCGGTCTTCCATCAGCCATTCAGCCAGAAGGTCCGCAAGCGCACCTGGGGAACGATTGACCGCGATGCCCGCCAGGGACCCGCGGGGGAGGAGACGACCCATGCCGAGGTGCATAACCTGTTTGGGCAGGGGATGGCCCGCGCCTCCTACGAAGGGCTGCGGCGACACCTCGGTGATGAGCGGCCCTTTGTCCTGACCCGGTCGGGCTTTGCGGGGGTGCAGCGCTGGAGCGCCTGTTGGATGGGAGACAACAACTCCTGGTGGGAACACCTGGAAATGTCGCTGCCCCAGTTGATGAATATGGGGCTTTCGGGCGTGCCCTTCGTTGGGGTGGATATCGGGGGGTTTGCGGGCAACGCCGACGAAGAACTGTTTGCCCGCTGGATGCAGCTTGGGGCGTTCTACCCTTTCTGTCGGGGGCACACCACCCACTTCAGCGCCGACCACGAGCCATGGGCCTTTGGCCCGCGGGTCGAAGCGATTTGCCGAACCTATCTCCAGTTGCGCTACCGGCTGCTGCCCTACCTCTACACCCTCTTCTGGGAGGCATCGTCCGCGGGACGCCGGTGCTGCGTCCGCTGCTCTATGATTTTCCTACCGACCCGGCGACCTCCCACCTCCACGACCAGGCGATGTTTGGTCCGCTGGTGCTGCTGGCTCCGGTCTGCCGTCCGGGGCGAGACTATCGGGCGGTGTATCTGCCGGCAGGTGATTGGTATGACTGGTGGACCGATGAGGTGGAGTCGGGGCCGGCCTGGGTGCTGGCGCACGCGCCGCTAGAACGAATGCCGCTCTATGTGCGGGCCGGGGCTATCCTGCCGATGGGTCCGGACCTGCGCTTTACCGACGAAAAGCCCCTGGACCCGCTGACGCTCCACCTCTACCCCGGCGAGGGTACCTTCACGCTCTATGAAGATGATGGACGGAGCTTTGCCTATGAACGGGGCGTAAGCTGCACGACCTGCTACCGGCTGTCGAGTGGCAACGGGCACAAACTCAAGTTCGAGGCTGGTGAGCGGGTGGGGAACTATTGCCCCCCGGACCGTCGTCTCATCCTCACCGTGCATGCTGTGGATGCGCAGGCCGCCGAAGATGACCCCGGTGCTCATTATGACGCCGAACGGCGTACCCTGACGGTGGTGTGCGGCAACGAGGTGAACTATGGGCGTCCCTGGGAGGCGGAATTTCGGATATAATACCAGGTATGGGTGTATAGGCATCCATCGGGAAATTTATCTGTGGCTTTGCAATGGCCTGTCAATCGTCACTCACCCTGGGAGAAGCCAGGAAGGAGCTTACGATGACCTCCCGGAGTTTTGAGGTATCAACGACCCAGATGACCGATTTTTGCCGTCGCTATGCCATCCGTCGCATAGCCGTGCTGGATTCTGTCTTGCACGATGTCTCCAGACCGGAGCATGACATTGATGTGCTGATTGAGTTTGAACCAGGCTATGTACCAGGGTTGGCCCTGTTTCGGATACAGCGTGAGCTTTCTGCCCTGCTTGGCAACTGCCCCGTGACGATGGTGCAACCCGACGTTCCAAACCAACGTATTCTTGAACGGAGGCTGAACCATGCGGAGGCGCTCTATGCCCAGGGGACCGTCGTCAAGACCCATCTGGCCCATGCTCCCCGAAGCGCCAACATGGTCGTGATGAGCCATGAGACAGAACGAACGAGAACAACATCGTAACCGCGACAATCCGGGGGGCGGTCCCTTCCGGGTGCCCACTGAGATGGAGGAAACCGGCTATCATGACCGATGAAAGTGACGATATGAAAGTGGTTGCGCTCCAGCAAGAAAACGAGGAGCTGCGACAGCAGGTGGCGAAACTGGAGTTGATGTGGACCGTCGGCACGCGTGACGAAGGAATGTATCGTACGCTGGTGGAGCACTCCATCCAGGCGCTGGTCATTTTCCAGGGGGAGGGGATTGCCTTTGTCAACACCGCTGCGGCGGAAATTACCGGATATTCGGTCGAGGAACTGATGGGGTCTTCGCCCGATGTTATCAATGCTCTGACCCCCCCGGACCAACAAGCCCTGGTCTGGGGCAATATTCACGGTCACTTGCAGGGTATCGCTCCCCCTCTGCCCTTCCAATATCCGCTTATTCGTAAGGATGGGGAGGAACGTTGGATTGAACTCATGTCCGTCCGTTCGCAGTATCGGGGGCAGACAGCGCTACTGGCAACGTTCATTGATATCACCGAGCGCAAACGGGCCGAGGAAGCCTACCATTCGCTGGTTGATTACTCGTTGCAGGGGTTGGTTATTCTTCAGGACCAGCAGGTGATGTTTGCCAACTCGATGATGGGGGTCATCACCGGCTACGAGGTAGGGGAGTTGCTGTCGCTGTCGCTCGAAGGTTTTTTTGACCTGGTCCACCCGGAGCAGCGTGACATGGTTCGGGAACGGGTCCTGGCCTGTATGACCGGCTCACTGGTGGCACCGGTCTATGAATTTCGTCTGGTGCGCAAACCGGGCAAGCAGGTGCTCTGGCTCGAAGTCAACGCGGTGCGGATATCGTACCACGGGAAGCCGGCGGTGCAGATTGCCTGCGTTGACCTGACCGACCACAAAAACGCCGAAGAGTTGTTGCGCGAAAGCGAGCGGAAGTTCCGCAATGTGATCGAGCAGTCGTCCGAGGGAATCAATCTGACGAACGAGGAGGGCCTCTACATTGAGTGGAACCGGGCCGCCGAGCAGATTAGCGGTCTGAAACGAGAACAGGTGCTTGGGCAGCCGGCGTGGGATGTGCTCTATGGCCTCCTTCCCAGGAATGCGAAAAATATGAAGATGTACGAGTATTACAAGGGCAGTATCCAGGCAGTGCTGAAGACCGGCCAGAGTCCCTGGATCAACGAAATGTCCGAGCGCCTCTTTCAATTCCCTGGGCAGGATGTTGCCGACCGCTATATTGAGCAACGCGCCTTTGCCATTAAAACGAACAAAGGGTTCATGCTCTGTTCGGTCTTCCGCGACGTTACTGAAAAGAAGCAGGCAGAACGAGAATTGCGGCTCAGCCATGATCGGCTCCAGCAGCTCAATCAGCAGATGACGCAGATTCAGGAAGATGAGCGGTCGCGTCTGTCACGGGAATTGCACGATGAGGCCAGCCAATCGCTGACAGCGCTGCTCATTACGCTGCAACTGGTGCATGAGCGGTTGCCGGCCTCATCTAGCGACCTGCGTCACCATCTGGTTGATGCCCTGGGGATGACCCGGTCCACGATGGATCGGCTGCGTTCTCTGGCCTATGATTTGCGCCTGCCAGCCCTGGACACGTTGGGGTTGAACGGTGCCATTGAGGAAATGTGTGAAATGTTTGTTCGACGGACGAACATTGCCGTGACCCCCTTCGTGCCCCCGACGCTCCCCCCGCTTTCCGACGATATCAACATCTGCCTGTATCGGTTTGTGCAGGAGGCACTGACCAACGTGGCCCGCCACTCGCGGGCATCGGGGGTCTGGGTCACGCTGAACTATGACCCTGAGACGGTGACTGTCCAGGTGGAAGACAATGGACGCGGGGTTGACCCGGAAGTTCTGCAACGGTCCGGTCCCCAGGTTGGAGGAATGGGATTGATTGGGATGCGAGAACGGTTGGACTGCCTGGGGGGAACCCTGGATATCCATACGGGGAAGGGAAGGGGAATGTCTCTTGTGGCGACTATTCCATGGAGTAAAGGATTATGATTAAAGTTGTCCTCGCCGATGACCACCACCTGGTCCGACAGGGCATTCGTGCATTGTTGGAACGGGATAAACGCATTCAAATTGTCGGTGAAGCGCCCAATGGTCAGGAAGCCCTTGAATTGATTGCCCGGCATCAGCCGGATGTCGCAATTGTTGACATCCGCATGCCGATGCCCAATGGCATCATGGTGATCGAACAGGTCCGGGCGCTCAAGTTACCCACCAGGGTCATCATCCTCTCGATGTATATGATGACACGCTGGTGCGCCGGGCCCTACGGAACGGCGCGAGCGGCTATCTGCTCAAGTATTCGGTCGCTGAGGAACTGCCCCTGGCTATTCAGGCGGCGATGCAGAATCAGCGCTATCTGAGTCCGGCGGTGTCGAAGGCCGTGCTGACGGACTTGCTGGAGAATGGCGATGGTGAGACCACCGGGCGAGGAAGGGGCCGGCGGAAGGGGAGCGACCTGGACCCGCTCGACCGGCTTTCGCCCCGCGAGCGCCAGGTGTTTCAATTGCTCATTGAGGGATATACCAATGCGGCCATTGCCAACCAGTTGACCATTTCGGTCAAGACGGTAGAGAAGCACCGGGCCAATGTGATGTCCAAGTTGCAAACCCAGGACCTGGTCGGGCTTATCCGTCTGGCGATGAAGTATCGCCTGATTCTCCCGGATGAGCCACCCCCGTTGCTCGAACCCCAGGAGCCGCCGGGAGATGAGGGGTGAATATCCCCACCCTGCGATGGGGGAGCCGCGTTGGCTTGAAGTAGGGCTAATCCCTATTGCCCACACCGCGGAGTCCGTGCATAATAAAGGTGCCTATCAAAGTTTCTTCCACTTTCATTGGCGGGCCTGACAGGAGGTAGACCTGTCAGGCCTATATCATTTCTGGCGCGGTTCTGGCGCGGTTTGTTCTTCTTGTTCTTCCGGATTTCACGATATTCTCGTTATGGCGATACGGGTGGTGCTGGCAGAGACCCGGCATCGGAGCGGACTGAAGATACGCCCGCTGCTGGATGCCCATGGGGACCTTGAAGTTGTTGGGGAGGCAGACACCGGCGCGGCAGCGCAGCGCCTGGTGCTCCGCCATCGTCCCGATGTGCTGGTGGCGGACTTCGACCTCCCAGCCGGCGACGGTCTTCAAGTCGCCCGGAATCTCCGCCATCTGAAATCTCGCACGTCCGTTGTTTTGCTGCTAGAGAAAAAGGACGCAGAACTGGTGCGCCGGGCGCTGCGAACGGGGGCGCAGGCGTGCATCGTGCGCGCTATGGCCGCGGAAGAACTTCTGCTTGCCATTCGGGTGGCCCTCCGCGACCAGGAGGAACGCCAGGCTGTGGTCGCCACTGCCGCCAGGCGGCCCCATGGCGACCATGGAACCCTGGCCCGCTCCGTGGCGCGGTCCTATGTCACCCACATGGACCCTTTCCAGCGTCTTTCTCCGCGTGAGCGGCAGATTCTCCAACTGCTTGCAGAAGGGCACTCGCTCATCAGCATTGCCAGGCATCTGACGCTTCCCCTGAAAGTGTTGCAAACGCACCAGGCCGCGCTGCTGCTCAAGCTGAGCGTTCAGGACCGGGCCACCGGGTTCGGGTTGATGCCGGTCGCTCTGCCCCGCGGAGCGGCCTACCTCAATGGATAACGTGGATAACACGGATAGTGCGGATACTCTTTTTATGGCTACTTGCTCCAAATGGGGAGAATATTTTCGGCAATTGGGGGTCTCTCCCCATTGTCAAATAATACTATCCTGGATATACTATAGGAAACATGCGCTCCACGTATGAGTACGCATGGACATAGTCTCACGCAAAGGCGCAAAGTTTCATTCCCACGAAAGGCGCAAAGTTCATTCCCCCTTTGCGCCTTATATCTACCTCTTTTTTGGTATTTCTTACTCTTTTTACCCAATCTTTTGTCGTTTTCTCTTTCGTCGTCATGGGTGATTCTCCCCGTTTCCCTGGTGGTCCGTCCATTTTTTATCGTTGCTGCTGGAGCAACTGGGTCGTCCGCGGCTCGCCGCCACACCCTCCGACTCCGCCCCCACCAGCGGACGAGGTACGGCAATAGTGAAAGTTATCACCCATACCTGGTCTCAATGCCCCTGAAGATAGGGACTAAAGGACTATTGCAACCGGGGAGTGCCCCTTGTATCATAAGAGCATAGATAGAGTAAAGAGAGTATAGAAAGGCGCATTCCTTACATTCTTGCAGGCCGCAAATCAGTTCTACCGCACTGTTTCCTCACTTCTTCCCCTTTCTCCCCTTATCTTCCTCACCGGCCAGAGCAGAATGCGCCTTCTCTCTTTTCTTTCCTCCCAGTATCATGCGGTATAATTGAACCATGATACACGCGGACTCGACCAGAGTGGTGTTCCCTTCCAGCGGGGTTGCCGAGGTGCCGCTCATCTTCGAACCGAAGGTGCTGCGCTTCCAGGCGGCCGGGCCGGGGGGCGACCCGATGATGGTGCTGCTGGACACCGGCACCGACCCCTCGGCCATTGACCTGGGGTTGGCCCGGCGGCTTGGCCTGCCGCTTGGGGAGTTTGCCATGGGCTATGGAGCGGCGACCAATGCCATCCCCTTCACAGAAACAATGCTCCCGTGGTTGCGGATAGGCCCCCTGACCCTGCGCAATCTCTCGGTGCTGGCGCTGGATCTCCAGGCGGTGCCCTTTCAGGTGGATGTGGTGCTTGGCTACAATGTGCTGTGGCAGGTGGTGGTGCATATTGACTACGAGCGCCGGGTGATACGCCTGAGCCACCCGGACCTGGGTTTGCCGGTGTCGCTCCCACCCGATAGGCTGCTTCCACTGGCGTTTTTCGAGCACTTCCCGGCCCTGACGGATGTCACCCTCGGCCAGGAACTGCACCTTCCCCTGGTGACGATTGACACCGGGTCGAATGGGGGGTTGTCGCTTGGGCCAGACCTGGCGCAGCGCCTGGGATTGCACCGCGCATCGGAGGGGGTCACCGTGGCGGAGGGGGCAGGCTTTGGCGGGTGCTGCGAGGTGCTGCGGGGCGAAATTGATTCGCTGCTCCTGGGGCCGTTTACGCTGCATCGGGTCGAGATTGATACGCCGGGCGAGGGCACCGGCGACCTGTCGCGGCACGGGCGGGCGAATATGGGGAACAGTCTGCTGTCGCGCTTTGCCAGCGTGACGCTGGACTATGGCCGCCGGGTGTGCGGGTTGGGGCCGCGGGCAGGGACGACCTGAGCCGTGCGCCGGGTTGTTCCATCAAGCGCCGACGGGTGGGATAGTTGCTCCCCATCGGCCCATCCACTGGCGAATGAAGCTGGCAAAGGTGGCAAGTTCGCCAAGGTGTTGGAGATGAAGGATAATCTCATTCCAATCTACGTCCAGGTATTCATGGACCAGAATATTCCGAAAACCGCTGAGAGGAGCCAGCGAGCGGGCAAAATCCATTGGCAGAACGCCGATTTCGCCCAGGCGGAGCAGGCTTTCGTAGGATGTGGCAGGACGGAGGGCGTTTTCGAGTAAAATCAGGCGGTTACTGATATCAATGCAACATTGGGCCGCGACTTCCAGATTACGTTCGGCAGCATCTCGCAGGTAGCTATCGGCCAGCAAGCTATCCGTCGGGAGGTGGCGTAGCGGCTCTAATTTTTGCAAGCATTCGTCGAGTCTGGTCAAGCGCGCTCGATTCCTTCGAATTCCGGCCTCATAATCACCTCCGCGTATCAGTTCCGCCCGCTGGGCCCGGAGCACCGGGAGCATGTCAGCGTAGCGGCTCAGGACCGTGGCCTCAAACTCGACCCGCGCCGCCAGGCTCCGTTCAAGGAGCCGCTGCCCCCCGACCACCACCGCGTAGGCAAGTTCAATGGGCGCACGGTTCAGGACGACCAGGTCCACCGGAACTGTCCTGACCAGCATGCCCAGTTCACCGGCCAGATGGTAGCGCCGGTCCGGATGGATCGGGACGGGGACGTTTTCATCGGTGACCACGGCAATGTCGTAGTCGCTGGCCGGGGTGGCCCGCCCGGTGGCCCGCGAACCAAACAGATACGCCAGCACGATATCCCCCTGATTTGCCAGATAGGTCTGAATACGGGCCAGGTCATCGTTCGTGCTCAGGCTCGTGATCGGGTCCGTGCTCATGGGGTTGCTCCCCACGCCTGTGCAAAGATGCGGTCTGCCAGGCTGACTATCGTCTCGCGCAGGGCCAGCTTGCCCCGCCATTCGGGGGGGATACCCGTTTCGCCATAGAATGCTCCGGCCAGTTGCCCATAGACCGCCCCGGTCGTGTCGGCGTCGTTCCCCAGGTTGACCACCAGCAAGGCCCCCTCGCGGAACGTCGAGGTGTGGAAGAACGCCCACAGGGCGGCTTCCAGGGTGCGGACAACATAGCCCGAACCCTGAATATCCGGCGGGTTGCGGTGCCTGAACGAACCCGCCGCAATCTCGTCAATCTCCGGGTGCAGCGGGTGAGTCTCCCAGGAGCCGGGCACCGGGCTGAACCGCTCCGAAAGCAGCGCTTCCTTGCTTGCACCCGTCACCGCGCCCACCAGCAAGCCCCCGAAGTAGCGGCACGCATCAATGGCAGTGGCGGCCCCGTGGGTCGTGCGGGAGCTTTCGCCTGCCATAGCGATAGCCTGGTCGGGCGAGCGGGCAGAGAACAGCGGCACCGGAGCCAGGCGCATGAGCGACCCGTTGCCAGCCGTGTCGGGGTCGGTCGGTCCGGCGTAGGGGTCGCCGGTCCGGATGAAGCGGCGCAAGGAGCCTCTGGTCGTGGTGCCAATGTCGAAGCAAACCCCTCTGGCCGAGTAGTAACCCTCGTTCATCCATCGCACGTAGCGCTCCATCTGGTCGCGGGCGTCGAAGCCCCGCTTTTCAACCAGGCTTTCAGCAAGGCACAGCGCCATCGAGGTATCGTCGGTCCATTCGCCGGGCCGCAAGCGAAAGGGGCCGCCGCCAACCAGGTCGGTGAGCGGCTCAAACGACCCCGGCGCTTTGAATTCCAGGGTGGTGCCCAGGGCATCACCGGCGGCCAACCCGCACAGAGCGCCGCGATAGCGCGTTCTGGTGTCCATAACAACGGTACTCCTTTGCTCCTTCACTCCTTCACGCATCACCGGAATGGCTCAGAAAACCCATCAGTGCCCCGTGAAAGGGGCGGGCCGCTTCGATGTGGGGGAAATGCCCGCAGCGGGAGATCATCACCAGGCGGGCACCGGGGATTTCCCGGCGGGCCACCTCGCCGAGTTGCGGGGGAAAGACGCGGTCCTGCTGGCCCCAGATAATCAGGGTGGGGCAGCGCAGTTCTCGCAGCCGTGCCCGCAGGCCTGTCCCCTGCAAGTCATTGTCCTTGAAGCGGAGGCTCATGAGCATGAGCACCCGGCGGTTTTCGGGCACTCGCAGCACATCGCGCCCAAGCTGAACCATCTCCGGGGTGACATAACGCTCCGGTTCGTGGAAGGCGATGTGCATTTGCGAACGCACCAGCACCGGGTGCGACAACAGCCACAGGAAGAGTTCGCCAACATGCGCCAGCGATCCAGGGAAGCGGACGAAGAGGGGAATGGGAATGAAGCCGTCGCTGTTGAGCAGCACGAGCCGGCGCACCCGTCGGGGGTGCAGAATGGCCGTTGCCAGGGCGAGCTTGCCACCGAACGAGTGCCCCACAAAGGTCGCCTGTTCCAGGCCGAGCACATCGAGCAGGCCGGCGAAGAGACGGGCAAAGAAATGGAGCGAATAGGGCGCACGGGCGGGCTTGTCGGAGCGCCCGAAGCCGGGCGTATCCACTGCGATGGCGCGGTAGCCGCTGCGTCCCAGGAGTTCCAGCGTGGGACGCCAGTAGTCGGACGAAACAGGAAACCCCTGGAGCAGAATGACGGGCGTTCCGCTGCCACTGCCGCATTCCAGCGTATAAAGGCGGTAGCCATCCACCACCACAAACGACGAGCGGCACGCCATCGGGGACGATGGCGGAGGGTGACCCGCCTCCACAGACGGGTTACCCTCGTGGTTGCCTGCCGGATGCAGGCCGTCCTGGGGGCGATGAGGGGCGTCAAGGTGAATGGGACCGGCCTGGTGTTGACCAATGACAAACTGGTTCATATGAGATACGCGAGAGCGCTGCAAAACCCTGATACTCACAGGGGCGAAAGCCCCATGGCTTGGTCGGGTTCCGACGGTTATCCTGGCTGATACTCTCGGATACGGCCACGCTGCACGGTCCACAACTTGCCGGTGATATCGGCCTGCGCCAGCGCCGACAGCAGGGTGGTCATCAGGTCAGTCAAGTCGGCGGGGGTGGAGCGACCGGGCAACCGGAGCACAGCAATTCCGGCATAGTCCGCCGGGGGAAACCGTATCGGATTGCTGAAATCCAGGTCCAATGTCCACCAGACAGCGTCCTTCCGCCTGGGAAACCTTCAGCAGGCTCTCATCGCTGGTCCCGTTCAATCCCTGCTCCGTTACGGTGGTGACCTCGTGCCCCGCCTGACGGAACAGCTCGGCTCCCCGGTGGCCCGGGTTCTCATCCAGTTTCAGCTTCATGGCGTGCCCACCGGGATATCAACGTATCGTTCCCGACTCATCTCGGCTCCATAGGCGATACACGCCAGCACATCCTCGGCTTCCAGGTCAGGATAGTCACTGAGGAGGTCCTGAATGCTCATCCCACTGGCAAGGAAATCCAGTATCAGGGATACCCAGATGCGATGCCCACGAATGCAGGGCTTTCCAAAACAAACATTCGGGTCTATCGAAATCCGTTCCAACAGGGACGCATGGTCCACCCCTCAATCCTTCCTCTCATTGATGCCCACCAATCCCAATGAGCACACGATCTGCGGTTCGGGGGCTTCGCTCGGTTCCTCCGATACATCGCTTGACCGGAGATATTATAGCACAGGAACCTCCCACAGGTTCAGGAACCGGATAGGACCAGGACCTGCGGGAGGTTGGGCATCGGGGAAACGAACGATGTTGATGTTACTCAGCAACGACCGGCAGACTTGCCAGCGACTGCTGCAAAGCCTCCGTGCTATACTGCATATCTTGCAAATTCCCTTCCATATAGCTCAGATAGGCCTGGAGGTCGAAGTGGCCGTGACCGGAAAGGTTGAACAGGATGGTCTTGCTCGTGCCTTCTTCCTTGCACCGCAGCGCCTCATCTATTGCAGCCTTGATCGCGTGGTTTGCTTCCGGAGCGGGGATAATGCCCTCTGCCCTGGCAAACTGTATCCCCGCTGCCAGGCAGGCAAGCTGTGGCTCGGCTCGTGGCTTGACCAACCCCAGGTTCACCACGTGGCTGACCAGCGGGGCCATTCCGTGGTAGCGCAACCCACCGGCGTGGATAGGTGGCGGAACAAAAGTGCTCCCCAGGGTATACATCTTCACCAGCGGCGTGAGGTGGGCCGTATCACCAAAGTCATAGGCGTAGGGCCCACGCGTGAGCGTTGGGCAGGCGGTTGGCTCAACCGCAATGACCGCCACATCGCGCCCTCCGCGGAGCTTCTCCCCGATGAAGGGAAAAGCTAGCCCGGCAAAGTTGCTCCCCCCGCCGGTGCAGCCAATCACGATATCCGGGTAATCACCGGCCTGCTCCATTTGTGCCATCGCCTCCTGCCCGATGACCGTCTGGTGCAGCATCACGTGGTTGAGCACGCTCCCAAGCGAATATTTGGTGCGTTCATCTTTGATAGCCACCTCAACCGCCTCGCTGATGGCAATGCCCAGACTGCCGGGGCTGTCGGGGTCCCGCGCCAGAATATCCCGCCCGGCCTGGGTTTCGGTGCTGGGGCTGGCAACCACCCGTGCGCCGTAGGTCTCCATCATCACCCGTCGGTAGGGTTTGTGGTGATAGCTCACCTTGACCATATAGACCACAACCTCGATGTCGAAGAGCGAGCCAGCAAAGGCCAGTGCCGACCCCCACTGTCCCGCGCCGGTCTCGGTGGATATGCGGTTGATACCCTCCTGCTTATTGTAGTAGGCCTGGGCCACCGCCGTATTGGGCTTGTGGCTGCCGGCCGGGCTGACCCCCTCCCACTTATAGTAAATCTTCGCCGGCGTATCCAGCACCTTTTCGAGCCGCCGGGCCCGGTAGAGCGGCGATGGTCGCCACAGGCGGTAGATATCCTGAATCTCTTCGGGGATGGCGATGTAACGTTCCTGCGAAACCTCCTGCTGAATCAACGCCATCGGGAACAGCGGGGCGAGGTCGTTCGGGCCAACCGGCTGGCCGGTGGCAGGGTGCAGCACGGGCGGTGCAGGAGTTGGCAGGTCGGCCTGAAGGTTATACCACGAGGCCGGCATCTGTGCCTCCGTCAGCGTATACTTCACTTGACTCAATTCGTACCTCCGTCTTCTTGTTCAACTTGTTGTCGAAATCGTAACGTCCGGGCCATATCCAGGATTATACGCGATGATGGTCTATCCTGCATCAGCCTTGCGAAAAAATTCCCGCAAGGCACGGAAGACCTGCGGGAAGTGACAGAACCGTATTCATTATTCGTTCGTTGGTGCCCCGGCGTGGGCAGCGCGCAAGAACATCGGGAGCAGGCATCCGTCATCACGGCATCACTCCGGCGGCCAGGACCAGTTGACCGGATTGCCCGGAACACTCCCCAGAGGCTCTGGAGCCGAACCATTCACGCTCACCTCGACGGAGGGGGGATTGCCGGCCCGCAGGTGAATATGGCGCTGCACCCGGAAGACTTCCCGCTCACCGGCCTGCATAATTTGCTCGTAGACAATCGTTCCATCAACGGTCACCCGCAACCACGAATCGGCGGATTCGGGCTGAATACTGACATTTACTACCATCGGGACATCGGGCGTGGGGGAGGCGGGGGCCGCCGGAAGAACCATCGTGCTCGGAGCCATTGGCAACGATGTCGGGGTGGGAGAAGCCACCGCAACCCCCGCCACCAGGGGCATGGTCGGAGTGGGGATGGGGAAGGGGTCTGCTGGTCCGAAGGGAACCGGTGGGGTGTCCAGCGCGTGGTTCTCGTGGTCTGCGCTGATGGGTTCGGGTTCAGCTTCGGCTATCGCTGTTTCCGGGTTGCTGCGGGCTGTGGGAGAAAGACGAGGGAAGGGCGTGGGCGTTGGGATGGTCTCCGTCCGGGCTTGCCATTGACTCGCGATGTGGGAAGCATTTCCAATATCGCCGGTCGCGCTCAAGACCACGTAGGTCAGCCCGACCAGGGCAATGGTCACAAAGAACACCCCGAAGAAGCCGGGGAGAACGTAGGAGCGCTTGCGTACGAGGCTGGTCGACGGGACGACGCGGATGGTGGTGGTCCCATTATTTCGCTCATGACGATACAAATCAATCATTTCATTGGGAGGCAACCCTAGAAATTGTGCATAGATACGGATAAATCCCTTCACCACCACATCATTGGGTAGCCGATCAAAGGTCCCTTCCTCAAGTGCTATCAAAGATTGCTGGAGAATATGGGTTTCTATGGCTGCCTGGGCCAACGATATCCCCTGACTCTCACGGGTTTCTCGCAACCGCTCTCCGAATTTGCTCATAATCTCCCTACTTCTACGATGGTATCGGTTCTTTTGCCCAGATAATCTAACCGGTCATGTGCGACGTTGTGTTGATTGAAGAACGATGAACGATGAACGATGCCTGATGAGAAAGGAAGAACGTGACATGATATGGATGATTATGGATGATTATGGATGCACCGAAAGGCGACATCTTTGCTATTACTACCGCTCGTCTACCCGGCTGATATTATACCATAGGCCCTCCCAATGCCACAGTGCAGAACCGGCCAAAGCCTGTCTCCTCGCAAGCCGTCCCTTCGGGTCCCCCAGGGAGCCACCCGGCTGGTTCACTCCTCCTGCCTCTGGCACCCCTTTCACTATAGCAAAAAAATCATGTTCCGGTGGTCATCGGAGCGGGCTGTAATCGTTTCGTAACCGGAATTTCAGGGGGTAGAAAAGAGCCGCCCCAGTGATCCAGAGCGGCCCCGTCACCGCGGCTCTTTGTCCCTCTTGGTCCCGTCGTTCGTAGTTTGTGGCAGACTACCGGCTGCGCCTTCGATGGACCAGCGCCACCCACTCATCCTCGCGGCAATGCTGCTCCAGGTCGAGTCCCGCCGCCGCCAGCGCGAGCGCCACCTCATCCTCGCGTGACAGGATGATACCGCTACTGATCAAGACTCCTCCCGCGCTCAGCGCCGCCGCCAGGTCGTGGCTCAGGTCTATGAGCACACTGGCAATCAGGTTGGCAACCACCACATCGAAACCGGACGGCGCGGTCTCCGATTCCTGAGCTGAGCCATCGCCAATGCTCCCCTGGCGGACCCGCACCGTGTCATGCACCCCGTTGCGGGTCACGTTCTCGCTGGTCACCGCCACCGCCGTGTGGTCAAGGTCCAGCGCGAGCACGGAGGCGGCCCCCAGTTTGGCCGCCGCAATGCTCAGGACACCGCTTCCGCTCCCTACATCGAGCACCCGCGCACCGGGGCGAACCGAGCGCTCAAGCAGGTGCAGGCAAAGCCGGGTGGTCGGGTGCAGTCCCGTGCCAAACGCCATCCCCGGATCGAGGTGGAGAACGACATCCCCAGGGCGCGGGGCATAGTCGAGCCACGAAGGAACAATAACGGTCCGCTCCCCGATGTGCTGGATAGTGTAGTGCTTCTTCCAGCTCTGTGCCCAATCCTCTTCTTCCAGCACCCGCACCCGCAGCGGACCCATCGGGCGTATCTGTCTCAGGTGCCAGAGGGCCACCTCCACCTGCTGGCGAACTTCTTCGGCCTGGTCATCGAGAGGCACATAGGTGTGGAGGATGACCGGAAACTCCGCGTCGTGGCTGCACGGGCAGGGAACATCCACCAGACCGGATTCGTCCCGTCCCACCTCCCCTTCCTCAGTCGGGGTCCAGGCTAGTTCGAAGGCAACCCCGCCGTTGTAGCCATAGCGGGACAGGATCTCCGCCACCGGCTCAGCCGTCTCCTGGTCCACAGCCACACACATTTCCAGCCATGTCATGGGATATTCCTTTTTTTCTTCGATGCTTCGCTGCACCCGGCTTCCATAGGTCTCCGGTCACTCGTCACTGGACTGATAGGACCACCGCCAGCGGGTACCCTGGGGCGTATCTTCAAGGACCACGCCGAGCGCATCCAGGCGTTCGCGGATAGTATCGGCCAGTTCAAACTGCCTGGCCCCCCGCAGAGCGGTGCGTACCTCCAGGAGCAGGTCAACAAAGGGGGCCGCCTCCTGGTTGCGCTGCGGCTCCTGGAGGCGGAGGCCAACCACCCCCGCAAGCTCTTGCAGGGTCGCCTGGGCCTCCTGAAAGGGCACCCCTCCCACTTCCGCGTCACGCGCCGTGTTGATCGCCCGAACCAGGTCGAACAGCGCCGCCAGCGCACTGGCCGTGTTGAAATCGTGGTCCATCGCCTGAACAAATGCCTCTCGTGCGGTACTGGCAGCCTCAATCAGGTCAACCACCGCATCCCCCACCACCATCTCGCCGGTGGCAGGCAGCAGGGCCCGCTGCAACCGCTCCAGTTTGCGCACATTCTCGGCGGCAATCTCCTCGTGGTAGGTCAGCGGGCTGCGGTAGTGGCTGTTGAGCACCATCAAACGGAACACATCTGCCGGATACTGGCGCAGAAAGTCGCTGATCGTCACGAGGTTCCCCAGAGATTTGGACATCTTCTCCGTCCCCGTCCCCGTCCCTGTCTGTGGGCTGACCAGTTGCAGCATCCCGTTGTGGACCCAATAGCGGGCAAAGGGCTTGCCCGTCAGTCCCTCGCTCTGGGCAATTTCGTTTTCATGATGGGGGAAAATCAGGTCGTTCCCTCCACCGTGAATGTCAATCTGCTCCCCCAGGTATTTCAGGTTCATCGCGCTGCACTCGATGTGCCAGCCGGGGCGGCCAGGTCCCCAGGGGCTGGGCCACGATGGTTCCCCCGCTCTGGCGCTCTTCCACAGCGCAAAATCCGCGGGCGATTCCTTGCGGGGGTCCGGCTCAAAGCGGGTCCCGCTGAGCGTATCCTCCAGGTTGCGGCCAGAGAGCTTGCCATAGGACGGGAAACTCCTGACCCGGTAGTACACGTCGCCATCGGCAGGGTAGGCGTGTCCGCGGTCAATGAGTCCCTGGATAAGCTCGATCATATCGGGAATGGACTGCGTGGCCCGCGGGTAGAAGGTGGCCGGCAGGATATTGAACGCCGCAAGCTGGTCAAGAAATTCCTGAATCAGCGACTCTGCCAGGTCAAAAGAGTTCTGCCCCCTGGCGTTGGCTCGCTCGATGATTTTATCATCCACATCGGTAAAGTTGACCACGTGGATCACCCGATAGCCGCGCCATTCGAGGTAGCGCCGCAGAATATCGAAGACGAGCGCCGACATCGCGTGTCCGATGTGGGCATGGTCATAGACCGTCACGCCGCACACATACATGCGGACCACACCGGGTTCGAGCGTTTCCAGTGGTTCGACCCTGCGGGTCAGGGTATTGTAGAGTTGTATGGTCATAGTGCGCTTCTCAATCTCGTTCTCATTGGGGGAGCAGGTACCCCCAGGCCAGGTAGGTTACCGGTTCGAGAGCTAGATGCCCTCCCCCTGGGTATATTCTTCTTCCGGGCAGCATGGCCGGAACCCCCCGTTTTCATCAAGGATGCTCCACAAACTTTCCGCCAGGGTCAGGCGGTGTTCAAAAAAATGGTGATTGGTGGTCTGTTCCAACTGCTGAAGCCGCTGCTCCTGTTCGAGCACCTTGTCCCGGAGATTGCGGAACAGCGCCCCTTCCGGGTCGGGCAGATGCTCAATCCGGCGTGTTTCGCCGGTGGCCGGGTCTCGCGTCGCAACAATGCGGGCCGGCACCCCAACCGCGGTGGAATGGGGTGGGACATCCTTCACCACCACGGCTCCGCCCCCAACCCGCGAACCAGCCCCGATGGTAATCGCCCCCAGGACCGATGCGCCGACCCCGATAACCACATCATCCTCAATGGTCGGGTGGCGCTTCCCCGCCTGCTTGCCGGTGCCGCCCAGGGTCACCCCCTGATACAGCGTCACCCGGTCGCCAATCTCAGTGGTTTCCCCGATAACGACCCCCATCCCGTGGTCAATACAGAAACCGCAACCAATCCGGGCGCCCGGATGGATTTCGATACCCGTCAAAAAGCGCGATACTTGAGAGACCAGGCGCGGAATGAACGGAACCTTCCGTTCCCACAGGGCATGCGCCACCCGGTGCAAAATGATAGCATGCAATCCCTGGTAGAGCAACACTTCGGCAAGGGTGCGGGCTGCCGGGTCGTTGGCAAAAATCGCGCGGATATCATCGCGCAGGGTTCGGAGAGCCGTGGACAAAGACATAAAAAGACCTCCCATGGTACTTCTCGATGCGCAGGAAGACCACCTTGAGCGTTGGGGTCGGGGTATTGCCGCCTAGCAACAATACCCCGACCGACAGAACCCATCAAGACCGCGCTCGCGGTGGTTCCCGGCACGCCAGAGCAACCGGAAGGCCCGTACGAATATGATGATGAAGAAGACCAGAAAGGCGCTCCAACGGGTGCTGGCGCGCCGCTGCGATAGCAACAACCGGGTTTCCCCAGAAACATTCAGACGATTATGATCCAGACGATGACGATTGAGAAGAATCACTCGATTTCGTTTCATCTGCGGTTTTGCCGCTCTCGCTCTTTCCGCTGCTCTTGCGGCTGTCCGTAATATACCACCCCGACCCCTTGAAAACGACCCCCACTGGCTGGAATACGCGCCGAACCGTGCTGCTGGTACATTGCGGGCAATCCTGAAGGGGGGCATCTTTGAAACTCTGGAACTGTTCAAACTGAACTCCACAGGTATCACAGGTATAGACGTAGGTTGGCATAGGCTTCAAGCCTCCTTCATATCACGACTATTATGGTTGGCTGAATATCATTGAATATCAATGTTCTTAGTTCAGAGCACCCGAACGTCTCCCCCCTATTGTACGGCATGTGCCAGAGAGATGCAACTTGCCGGCGTAAGCAAAATGTTAGAAATTGGGATGGGCCAGCGGGGCCGAAACGGTACGCCGGCGCGGTGGCGCGGTGGGGGAATGGGGCAGCAGTGGAGAGGGGGGGTTGTCACTTCTGGTACAATAGCTGGAAGAACCGAGGAGGTTTCGGTTCGAGGGAGGAGGTTTTTTTCCATGAAATTGCCAGACTGGTTGCCACCAGGCGGTTCCGACCCTTTTGAGAGGGAACAAACGTTTCTCATGCATGAACTGCAAGAAGCCCATGCCCTGAACCGGGCGTTGCTCCGACAACTCAAAAAGGCGCAGGAAGCCGCCGCCGAAGCATCACGGGCGCATGCCAAAATGGTCGCGACGCTCACCGAAACCATGCGGCAAAACACGGCCTTGACGATTGAACGGGATATCTGGAAGCATCGCGCTGAGCAATCTCCCCGCATCTCCGATGACGCCCCGGCGGTGAGTGGGGTGTTTCCGGGCATCGAGCCGATGACGCCAGCCGAGGCCAGGGCGATTCGCAAGACCATGGCCCGCCTGCACCACCCCGATGTTGGCGGCGACCAGGAGCGGATGAAAGCCTGGAACATGGTGCTGGACCAGATTGAGCATCGGCAGGAGAGGTAAGATGAGCGCAGGCGTTCTCTGGCTCTTGTTGCTGCTCCTGGGAGTGGGAGGATCTGCCGGCTGTGGGATGCCGCTTGAGGTTGAAGAGGACCCGATATTGACGGGTGGAAACACCCCCGAATCGGTGGTAGACAACTTTCTGCGCGACCTCAACAGTGCCCTGAAGGACCCGTTCATTACCGAGCGGGAAACGCGCCAGTTGTGGGAGCGACAGATCGCCGGCCACTTTGCCCCCAGTGAGCGCCTCGACCAGCGGGAGGCCATCGCGCTGATGCTGGCGAATTTTGCCACGGGGATGGCAAACCTTGCAGAAGATCAGACCTTGACGGTGGAAATTCGCTATGAGGGGGTTCGGCTCATCGAGCAACAGGGCCACACCGCCAGAGTCCAGATTGTAGATGGCTGGTTGAGCCTCAGACAATATCGTCTGGTGGAAAACGGCAAGCGCGTCGTGCAGCGCGACCAGGGCCGACCGCTCTCGGAAATCCTGGGGCAGAAAGACCAGATCATCCCGGTGCGGCGCATAGATGGTCAGTGGTTTATCACCGAGTTCACTGGTCCATAGGCAGATACGATTGACTGATGAGTGCTCGGTAGAGGTCCAGCGTTTTGTGCGCAATCATATCCCAACTAAAATACTCTTCGGCTCTTCGTCGCCCATTTTTTCCATACGTCTCGCGTCGTTCCGAGTCCAGCGCAATCTGGTTAATCGCCGCGGCCATATCGCGAGAAAACTGCTCCCCATCGGATGGATCAAACGTTCCGTCCTTGAACTGGAGATCCACGAGGAGACCCGTCTCACCGTGAACGACAACTTCCGGAATGCCCCCGACCGCCGAAGCGACCACCGCGGTCTCGCAGGCCATCGCCTCCAGGTTAATGATACCGAATGGCTCATAGACTGAGGGGCAGCAGAAAACCGCCGCGTGGGAGTAGAGTTGGATAACTTCCTCCCGCGGGAGCATCTTCTCGATCCAGATGACATCCGGGCGTTTGGTACTCACTTTGGCAACGCGTTCGGTCATCTCCCGCCCGATTTCCTCCGTATCTGGTGCACCCGCGCAAAGCACGACCTGGATGTCCTGCTTGATATGGGGAATGGCATTGACCAGGTGGATAATGCCCTTCTGGCGGGTGATGCGCCCGACAAACAGGACAAAGGGGCGCTCCGGGTCTATCCCATAGCGCTCCAGCACCTCCGTCTGGTCCGTCTTTTGATATTCTTCCAGGTCAATGCCATTGTGGATGACATGAATGTGGTCGGGTGAGATGGAGAAGAACTTCAGGATATCGTTGCGGGTCTCTTTTGAGACGGCAATCACCGCGTCAGCGCTCTCAATGGCGGTTCGCTCCATCCAACTGCTGAGGTAGTAGCCCGAACCAAGCTGCTCAACCTTCCAGGGGCGCAGCGGCTCTAACGAGTGGGTCGTCAGGACAAAGGGGATTTGCCAGAGCTTGCTTGCCAGGAGGCCCGCCATCTGCGTATACCAGGTGTGGCAGTGGACCACGTCAGCGTCCAGATAGTCTTTTGCCATCGCCAGGCTGCGCGAAAACGCGCCGAGCACGCCCACAAAGCGCGGGTCGGTGTTGTGTTTCATTTCATCCCACATCTGGTAGCCCCGCACCCGGAGATGCCCTTCCTGAATATCCTGCTTTCCAAAGCAGCGGACTTCCACAGGAACCAGGCGGGACAGGGCTTGGCTCAGGTACTCAATATGGACTCCGGCCCCTCCGTAGACGTTGGGGGGGTATTCGTTCGTGAACAGGGCAACCTTTTTCATGGAAATGACCGCTCCCTTCCCCCTCCGTCAGTAGTCTGGCGCAGGGGAATATCCTGAGAATCTTTGTCCCCCCTACTATACCACGCTTTTGCTCTCGCAAAACACCCCGGCTCCGTTGCTCCGGCTCATCCAGGTGGGGCGTGGCTGCTCACCGGATACCTGGTCGCTGGTCACCTGCCATGCCCCACGCCCCACTCATCACGCACCACTCGGATAGCTCAGGGATTGACCGGTTCACCCCCATTGCGCGTGGTTGTGGTCCCGACCATCGGTCCAGGTCCGCCTTCGATAAGCTCCACTTCCAGGGTCAGGATTCTGGGGTCTGCCGGGGTTGCCGTTGGGGTAATGGTCGGGGGCAGGGATTGGGCTGTGGGCGAGGCAGTCCCCCCGCTGCATCCAACAAGAGCTATCAAGACGATGATAATGATGAGCATGAGCGCCATTGCCAATCGCTGGTAGCACATAGCAACCTTTCCTCCTCTGTTGTTTCGGTTGGCTTGAGTATAGCACAGATTGTTGGGATGCCAGGTTGTGCGTCTGGAAATGCTCCAGGCAGAGCATGCTATAATGCAGCCATAGGTTCCAGGATCACGGAGGTAAATGGTATGCTGCAAGAACTCTCAGTCCGCACCAGTAGCCGCGAATGCCTGGTTGAAATCACCGATCAGGTGGCTTTCACGGTCCGCGAGAGTGGGGTCGAGTCCGGGGTTGCCCTGCTCTACGTTCCCCACACCACCTGCGGCCTCACCATCCAGGAGAACGCCGATCCGGGCGTTCAGCACGATATGCTGATGATTTTGCGGCGCATGGTGCCTCGCACCGACCCGAACTACCGCCACATCGAAGACAACTCAGCTTCGCACCTCCAGGCCAGTATGATGGGATTCTCTCACTTCGTCTTCATCGAACAGCGGCAACTGGTGCTTGGTCGCTGGCAGGCTCTCTACCTGGCCGAATTCGATGGCCCGCGTACGCGGCAGGTGCTCCTGAAGATACTGCGGGATACGCACGGAAAGGAATAAGCCCATCCGTTACAAGTTATGGATGCCCTCGGTGGTGGTCTCGGCGGGGTATAGATGAAATAGTGTATAGGTATCAATAAATCAAATCAAGAATCGGCGTATGACACGACCATGGAAGCAATACTGGAACGTCCTGGTTCCTGGGGTGACCATTTCCCCTATGCTCATCGTGCTTCTCGCCCTGAGTATCAGTATGGGGATGACGGTCGGGTGTGACATGGAGGAACTACCAACCCCCACCCCGGTTCCGCCGACCCCCACCCCGACGGCGCTGCCTCCCACCAGCAC
>JAAUSY010000262.1 GCA_012032475.1 Chloroflexaceae bacterium | reverse complement strand
CGATGGGTGCCAGCGCCACCAGCACCGCTGGCTGCCGCTTGGATCGCTCTGCTCGGCCTGCCGCCACACTCCGCTGAAGTAGGCGTGCCCGTCGCGGTCGAAGTCGGGCGCGTTGATCACCGTCTCCACATCCGCCAGCCGGAAGCGCCGTTCACGCTCGCGGCCCTCCTCGAAGGTCTGCTGGTTGAAGCGCGTCACCAGCGAGTGCCCGACCAGTTGCACCAGGAAGGGCTGCCCGTTCGTGAGCGCGATGATGGCCGCGATAGCGTCTTCGTCGTAGTCGATGGGGAAGTCGGGCGAGGGTTCGGTGATGAGCCGCCGCGCCGCGCCTGCCGTCAGGAAGCTAACCTTGATGGCGGTCACGCTACCAAACAGCGGACCCCAGTAGTCGTGGCGCTTTTCTTCGAGCGTGTACAGTCCGGCAAAGGCCATAATCAGCCAGGGGTAGGTCATATACACGCCGCGCCAGTGCTGCAGCAGTGCACCCGTCAGCCGCCCGTCGTCAATCTGCTGCTCAATCTTTTCGAACTCGTCAACGGTGATGATAAAGCGCCGTCCCTCGCGCACCCGGTCGAGCCGGGTGAGGAAGCGGTTGAAGCCGTGATAGGGGCGGTCGGTGGGGAAGTCGTCGTCGGTCGGCTCGACAAGGCCCGCCACGCCGTGCTGCTCACTGGCATCGTAGATGGTGATGGCAAGCTGGTAGAGCAAGTCGGCATCGTCGCGCATCGTGCCCATCCGCTGCATATTATAATCTACCACGACGGTCTGGGGGCCGACGCCTCCGCCTTCGGGGATGTGGTCTTCGACCTGGACCGCAGCGGCGCAGTGGCAACGCGCTACGTGCTGGCGGCGGCACGCTGCTGGCGCAGGTGCAGGGTGGCACATCCCCAGTGGACAAGAACGTGACGATATCGTTCAGGCTGATCTGGTCAAGGGGCCTGGTTAAATGCTGTGCGGCCAGGGTCAGGTCAGACCGATAGGCACTGACCGTGTTCGGGTGGGCCTGCCTTCCAGGTCAGCCAAAAACGCATCAAGATGGTCTATCAGCGATATCATGGTTTGCAACTGATTCAGGGAACATGCTTTTGAAGAACAGCCGTGCCGCGTTGTATCAAGGGCAAGTAGATGGTTCCTGTCCTGCCATTCCCCCCATTCTCTGGAACGACTTGCACACGCACATCATAGGTTGGCCAGTCCTCATCCCGAAAACGCGCTATTGATCCATCAGTATCAATATACATATCGAAGCGGAGTGTGTATATGCCTGGCCCCCAGTCACCAGGAATGTCGTTGGTATCAATCGTCAGGTCGAACGATCTCTCAGCTCCTTTGGACAGATTACACGTTTCGATAATCGTGTTGCTTCGTTGTTCTTCGCTGCTTCGCAGCCAACTATAACGCAGCGAGAATGTACGATCGCTGAAGCATGTCCAGTCATCAATCCCCGTGTTCTGTATCTGAATCGTCAGAGGATAGGACCGTCCCTCAGTCATAGTAGGTGGGTTTCTCCCGCTCGTTTCCCACGTCATGGCAAGGGGATTCCAACGGTTGTCTGGTGTCACAATCGTCTTTGTAGAGTCACGCACATGAATACCTGTGTAGTAGTGCGTGAGAATGCGGACAGGCTCGCGCCACCGGACACTCCAGGGAATCATTCCTTCCCCTCTTTCCGCACATTGATCTCCCCGTGCCCAACGTGCGGCTCCCTGCTGCATCATTCCGTAAGGATTACCGAGATTGACTGCACTACATGCAGCAGGGTCGAGTCCCCGCCCGACTAATCGGATTGGCGACACTGATCAGATGGGAAGCTCCAGATCCGGGAAAATCCGTCGTACGCTCGATGACATCAGCTGAGAAGGCGGCAAAAACTGGGGAAGTCACCGCCGAATCCTGCGGTATTAGAGGTCATATACGAGCCAAACGTCCTACTTGCTGCCTGACAGAGGATATCTGCGGGAGAGCCTGGAATGATATTCTCACTACCACAAGGATCGTCGGGATCCGGTGGGAAATATACCGTGCGTCGCTCAAACCGATAGGGGATAAATGCTTGAAATTCGGTGGAGTTGTTGATAAGATTGAGCGTCGCATCGCGCCGTCGTTGTTCAATCTGAAAGTAGCCAAATGTTCGGGCTGCAATGAATTGCGCCTCAACGGCTGTTGGATCAAACAGATTAGGATTCATCTCGACGGTGACGACATCGAGCAGGTAATCCGTCTCAATGGGGATAGTTACTGGATTTGTATCGTAAGGATATGCGCGATCTGGATTTCCGATATAGTCACTGCACCCAAAGACGGTACTTCCCAGGGCACACAATTCCCCTGAGGGGTGTGGACTGGCATCTTCTTCATCAAGACGGAACATTGCTACCGTCATTTCTTCAGGGATGGTAAACTCGTTTTGAGCCTGAACAACACCCAGATAGATACCCCAAAGATATAAACTTCCGAGCCAGAGGGGGAGGGTATAACGACGCAATCGAGAACCTCCTTGGTGCTAGCGAAGCGGTGTGACATTCACCAGACAGAGACGGCCTTCTTGCCAGATCGTGCAATCTACTGCCAAGTACTGACCATCTGCTGACCAGCGCAGATTCCGCGCAAAGGTGAAGTCAGGCAAAACGCGCGTTGCGGTATTCCGTGCAACGTCAATGAGAAATAATCCATCGTGACCCACTCCTCGTTCATCGCGCTGAATGCGCACCAGGGACAGTAGCGATCTGCTATCTGGTGTCCAGGCAAGACCGGTGACAAAAAAACTCCCACGATCCTCATCAAAAGCAGGAGGCGGGATTTCCTGTATGGCACCAGTGGTCATGTTCAGAAGACGCAGTCCCACAAAGGGAACAGGCAAGCCTTGATCCGCAACGCTGAGGGCCAGCCAGCGCTCATCGGGACTCCATACGGTTTCAAGTGCCCACAACGTTCCTTCCAGGTCAATCCGACAGATAGCATCTGTTCTGATGTTGTGAAGATACAACCCGTCAATGCTGGTGTATACAATCCAATTCCCTTGTGGAGACCACGTCAGGCGATATTGCTCTTCTCCTCCTAGGGGCAATGTGGAATCGTGCTGCCAGGGTGAGACGGGTAAGGACACAGGTAGCCTGGTTGAACCGTCTGAGTCATCGTACTCACCAATGCTGGGGCGGCTCTCTTGGCACGGAGCAGCACCCCAATGGTCTGGCCCGTTGGGTCAACCACAAGATGACGGTGATGCCAGATTCGTCTGCGCTACCTCATACGGGGGAGCAGTGCCCATTTTTAGCATCCAGCCTTCATTGGGTATTGCATCAACAAACGCAATCGCTTGCTGTGGTTCTACCCAAACCGGTTTGCCGGGGAGTGCGTGACGTTCGGCACGGCGTTGCACAAGCCCGGTACGCATATCCACCGTTTCAATCGTCTCGCGTGCGCTACCAGCAATCGAGCGTGTGAGCAGTAATCGTTGATTGTCAGGAAGCCAGGATGCGATGGTGATCGTTCCACCAGTATTCGTGAGGATGACGGTTGGTTCAGAAAAGCGATACGGGACGGGTGTTGCCGAAGATGCTGGCGATGCTGGATCAGTGAACGTACACAGGGAGAGAGCGGTGTCAGGTGGTGATGGGGTAGGCCATGGAATGTCTGTTGCAGCCGGAGTTACGGTAGGCACAATTTCTGTTGGTGGCAGGGCCGAACGTGGCGTTGCTGTCGGGGCTTGTTGGGCCTGGAGATGCGTATAGGCACACCCTGCCAGAGTACTCACGATGAAGAGGAGCACAACAACAAGGAGCAAACGAGCAATCCAATGTGGATCAGAGAGCATATTCCGTTGCATACGTCATCTCCATTTCTTATGTAGCTGTATCAAATTGCCCCATAATGCCGCGATTTCCGCTATCTTCCCATGCCCTTCTGGCTCACTCCGCTGCGACCAGCACCTCGTCCTTTGCTTCATAAGATGCATTATTGAGGAATTGTCAATAACCATCGAAAGGATGACCGCATGCAGCGTCACTGGGATCATGCAGACGTGATCGCCCACTTCACCCTCACCGACGAAGAACGTGCCCTGGTCCACGCCCCAGGCTGCGCTGCAGCCGCCCGCCCCGGCACGCCGCGATGCCAAGCTCGTCGCACAGCGTCTCAAAGAAGTCGTCCTCATCAGCGATAGCCTGCATATTCAGTTTGATGAAGGCCTCGGTGGGCAAGCCGAGGCGCTGCGGCCCCTGGTGTGTCACCTGCCACAGCAGCGACGACTTGCCAATCTCGCGTCGCCAATCAGCGAGAGGTTGCTCCCCTTGCCAAGCTCCTCGAAGATGCGGTGCAGCAGCAGGTCGCGGTCGAAGAACCGCGGCAGGGTCATCGATGCAGCCACGCCTGC
>JAAUSY010000080.1 GCA_012032475.1 Chloroflexaceae bacterium | reverse complement strand
GGCCCATTCAGCTTCCAGCCTGGCACGCTCCGCCTCCAGCGCCTCCATCCGTTCGGCTTCCTGTCTGGCGCGTTCGGCTTCCTGCCTGGCGCGTTCGGCTTCCAGCGCCTCCATCCGTTCGGCCACGAGTTCATCCACCACATAGCGCACAATCTCTGATTCTCGGAAGGATAGCATCAATCGCTCCTTTCCCACCAACTGGAGAAACCGCTGGGTCGTCATCAACGGAGCCACAAAGGCTCCCAGCACCGAAATAAGCTCCTCTTGCTGCGGGAGCGTAGCCTGGTGCAGCACCACCTGCACCGCCTGCTCCACCACCTCCGCGTTCGCGTTCCGCATCAGGGGGGCGAGCATCGCCAACCCCACATTGCCGGATTGCACCGCGGCCTGGGCGTCCAGTTCCCACAGCCGCACACAGTGCAACGACCACTGCTGCACCACCTGCCCGTCAATCGCCTGGGTCAGGGTGTCGCCCATATCGCAGGCCGGGGACAGGTAGACCACCGTGCCGACGATGGTCATGGTGGGGTAGCGCTGCCCCAACCAGGTCAGGTAGCCGGCCAGTTTCCAGAGCGTCGCCAGGTCGGGGTAGCCTTGCCACTCCACCACGTGCAGGTACTCCTGCCCCTGGGGACTGCGCACCAGCAGCACGTTGTCCAGGCGGGTGTTGCGGGCCGGCAGTTCCTCGCTCTGCACGCGGATGAGCGTGTGGTAGGGCAGGCCGAACAGGGGCAGCAGGTCGAAGCCGCGCACAATGGTCAGATACTTGAGGGGATTATCGGTTTTCATAGGGTCACTATACCACACCCTGAAGGGTTTGGGGAGAGTTTCGACTTATTGTTATAGCGAATATCGAATAGCAAATATCGGATATCGAAACGGCTCGCCACGGGCATCACAGCACCTCACCAAACTTCCCGCTGTGGCGCTGGAAGAACCAATAGCCCACCGCCAGCACCAGCAGCGTGGTCACGACCACCCGCAGCATGCTGTCGAGCGCCGGGATGGCGGGTGTGGGAACCTTCCCGATAGGCACCGTATTGCCATACAGGATGTCGCGGTAGAAGTCAATGATCGAGGCCATCGGGTTGAGCCAGCGGATCACCCGTGCCACCATGGGTGTGCTCACCGCATTGAGCGAATAGAACACCGGGGTCAGGAAGAACCAGAACATCAGCAGAATACCTATCAGATGGACGACATCGCGGAAGAAGACCGCCAGCGCGCTCAAGAACAGCACCACCCCGATGAGAAAGAGCGTCTGGACCACTAGCATCACCGGCAGGTACAGGAACGTCCACGAGAAATTGAGCCGTCCGAGCAGGAGCCATTGGGTCACTCCCATCACCAGGAACATCATCGGCAGCGAGAGCACATAGTTGAGCAGGCTGGAAAGGATGCTTGCCAGAGGGAGAATTTCCCGCGGGAAGAAGACTTTCTTCACCAGGTTGGCATTATCTAAGATGCTGCGTGTCCCCGCAGCCACAGCCTCGTTGCAATAATTCCACGGCAGCAGCGCGACTATCAGGAATACGGGAAAGATGGCGATGTTGCTTGGCAGCAGGATGGTGAACACAAAGGTGAAGATGCTCATCATCAGGAGGGGGGCAAGCTGCGTCCAGAGGTAGCCGAGCACGCTGCCCTTGTAGCGCACCCGCAGTTCTCGCACCACCAGATCGCGGATAAGTTCCTGGTAGCGCCACAGTTCGCCCAGTTTCGGAACCAGCCCGGCACTGCGGTCAATTGCCACGCTGACGACCCCGACACCCAGTCCGGTCAGGACCGTCAGCGCCAGCAGGTGCCCGATATAGCGGGGTTCTGGCTCAGTAGGAAGTGCAGCGGCTTTGCTGAAAACCACCCCCGGCTTCCACGGAGTGAAGGTCACCTGGTGTTCTCGCAGCAGGGCAATCAGCGCCTCGCGTATCACCTGGCGGCGGGTGATGGCACTATTGCGCTGGTCCAGTGCGTTGCGGGCATCGGCGTTGGCGTCAGCACAGAGCCGCAACACCGCCTCGCGCCTGGGGGTCGTGGTGAGCCATGCCGTTCCGCAGAGCACGTCCAGGGTGGCGTTGTGCGTGTTGATCTCGAAGGTCCACAAATCGTCGCGGGCTTCGAGGGCACGCGTCAGGTCACTTTGCTCTTCGGGGGAAAGATCGCCAATGGACACCCGGTCCGATACGATCCCGATAGGCAGGCTCATGGGGAAGGCATCGTACTCAATGATAGCCCGCAGGTGAGGGCTATCGGGCAATTGAGGTGGTTCCCCATGCAAAGCACCAACCAGTTCCCATCCTAGCAGGTTGCGCAAGATTTCGCGCCCGCCGGAGGCCTGAATCTGGCGGACCAACTCGACGGCTCCGGCGTTGGCAAGCTGGCGGGCTTCTTGCGCGGTTGAGCTGATACCGTAGACGGAGACCACACCCGGCTCCTGCGAGACGTATTCAATATGGTAGTCGGGACGACCAAAGCGCAGTTCGCGGTGGGCCAGCGCCCGCTGGTTCAAGGCCTCTCTGGCATCTTTGAAGGCAATCTGAAAATGGAGTCCGGGGCTGCCGTCGGATTGGTACAGGCCGTGGTAGCGGCTCGTATCAAAGTGGGTTTCGGCCCGTGCCTGGTAGATGACCGGACGAGAGAGGATGCGCGGTGCTCCAACCACCAGGCTCAGCACGATGCACCACGCTATCCACAACCACTGGTAGAACAGGAGACCGGCGTGCTGTCGGGTCAGCACGCTCTTCCAGCGCTGCCAGGTTGCGCGGAAATGCGTGGCAATGTTGCTCGTATCCTTCACGATGTGGAACATAGCTGCACCTCCCGTGTTTGCCCGGCCCGCACCGTAATGAGAAGCTCATGTGGCGTGCTCATCTTAAGAGGTAGTCCATCTGGCGTCTCTCGCATGCATGGTCCAACAGGAACATTACTCCGCAGCGTCAACCCTTCCAGGTCGTGGTCGCTGTGGTTGGTGACCGTGACGGTAACGGTGAATGCATCTTCCTCCGAATCTGGGGAAGGATGTGGATTGATATCAGTACGGATATGTACCTCCTCCAATGCTTGTTGCCAGTCGGCTATTTCGCGGAGGGGAGCAATCCAGATATCCGCTTGAGTTGCGGCATAGCGAACCACCCGCTCCCACGCGGCTTGCTGCTCTTCCGTCGTGACTTCCTCCGTGTGCGACCATACGTCCATGGCACCTCCCACCTCCCGCGTGTGGTCAATGGTTGCAAGGACCTGGTCCACGCTGGCCGGCGTCAGATAGACATCCGGGCAGGCCAGGATGCGTTCGTGCCCCGGCAGCGGCTGGCAGCGAGGAGCAGCCACCACCCCGCGCTCGTTGATCGGGAAGAGGTTGTACTGCGACTGGTCGCTGAGCCGTGTCACCGAACGGATGCCAGCCGCCTCCAGGGCATCCCAACTGGCATCGCTCATCCCACCGCTGCTGCTCCAGGGAAAGGCCAGCGAGCGCGGCGGGGGCACTCCTCGCGCCGCGGCAACCTGGTCCCACGTTGCCAGGTCGTCGTGCCAGTCCTGCGCCCGAACAAAGCCGCCATAGAAGTGGCTGAAGGTGTGGCTCTGGATATCGTGGCCTTCTCGCAGGATGAGGGGGACCAGGTCGCCCGCGTACCAGGCCGGGTGGCTCTGCGCCGTGCCGTAGGGGTCGGGAGCAAACCACGGGGTCGTCTGCCAGTGGTTGCTGGTCCAGCGATTGCGGGTCGTGGCCCAGGCATAGGTCGGGTCGCCCATCCACCGGGTCCTGGTGGTATTGCTCAGAAGGAGGGTATACCCGGCGGCGTAGTAGGTGGCGCGTATCCCATAGGGGCGGAAGAAGCTGAGCGTGGTGGTGATGCCCTCGCGCATGCGCTGGCCCCGTTCGACCGGGTCGGTATCGGCATAGGGTCACCCACGGAGCGGGAATGAATCAGCCCGGCCATCGCAGTTTCCCAGTCGAATGAGAACGAGATGGCCGCCTGCCTGCCATCCGGCCAGGGAGCCAGCGATATGGGGGATGCTTCCGGGTCCGGAGATTCCGGGGGGGCCGGTGGCTCGCGGCTCAGGGCAGGTGACGGCTGGTGGCGCTTCACCGTGCGCCGAACCTGGAACCCATCCAGGTAGACCCGGTCGTCGGAGGCCGGCGCAACGCGGACGAGCAGGGTTCTGGCCTCCGTCGGGGCACTGAACGTTGCGGCGATGGGCGACCAGCTATCGGGGGGTGCGGCGGCTTGCCAGAGCACCACCGGCTGCCACGGGGTGGTCCGGGTGACTAGCTCCTGCCCCTGCTGGTCGAGCCAGCGGAACGTCACCCGAACGCGGGTTGGCGAACCCCGGTCGGAGTCGGTGATGGCGTGACCGTTGAAGCAGTAGGCGCGGCCCGGCTGCACAGAGATAGGGGGCGTCTGAACGTAGTTGGCGATGCCCATGAGCTGGATGGAACGCTGGTCGCCATCGAGCGCGAAGGTGCCGGTCTGGACCCCTGGTGCTCCAGCCACCCACCCATCGGGCAGAGAAGCCCCGCTGTGGTTCTGGGCAAGGCTGGCATTGGGCAGCAGGTTGTCAGCGATGAGCGGTACATAGGCACAACGAGCCACCCGCTGGTTGATAAACCAGCCGGTCCCGCCACCCAGAAGCACCCCGATGAGGACCCCGACCACGAACCGTTGTGAAATCATCCCAGGTTTGTTCACAGCAATCTATTGTAGCACAGGGTCGGGGGGGTGACAATTCGGCTCAGGCCGTCAGGGGATTTGACACCGGATGGTACAATAGCTCCCATCTGTGGGAGTTGGCCGAAGAGCCAGGGAGGGAGATACGATGGCTTTCGTCATTACGCTCTATGCGCGGGAAGGTATTGTGATGGCGAGCGACAGCCGCCTGACACTGAATACGGAGCAGCAAAAGGGGGAAAAGCAGGTGGTCCAGTTCGCGGTGGGCGTGTCCGATTCGAACGACCGTATCTTTCTCCTGCCGAACCACATCGGCCTGTCAACCTACGGTGCAGCAGACATCCAGGGGGTTCCTATCGGGGTCTACATCGAATCCTTTATCACCGAGCACCTTTCGGGCACCGACACCGGGGTAGACCAGGTTGCGGTGAGAGTGCTGGAGTATTTTCGCCAGTTTGACCCGCCCCCGGCCACGCAATTTCACGTTGCTGGCTACAAGAAAGAAGCAGACGGTCTGGAAGATGCTCCCAGCAGTGGGGACGAGGAAGAGGACGATATCCCCAAAGTTTTTCGGCAGATTGAGTTGCCACCCGATACCCATTTTGATGTGGCCGGGCACCGGGCAGAAAGTGGCCCCAAAAACCAGCACATCTGGCACATTGACGTGGCTCAGAATGGCATCAGCCGCCTGAATGCCTCGCAGCAGCCGGGGGTGTCGTGGGGCGGCGAGGCCGATATCCTGGCCCGCCTGATTCAGCCGGTTGCTATTCCGGGTTCAAAAGGTGCCATCAAGCAGGTGCTCCCACACTTTCCCATCCCATGGCAGTTCTTCACCCTCCAGGATGCCATAGATTTTTGTATCTTTGCCGTTCGCACCACGATAGATGCGCTCCGCTTTCAGACCCGCCCCAAAACCGTCGGGGGTCCCATAGATGTGCTGGTTATCAAGCCCAACCGGGCGTGGTGGATTCAGCGGAAGATACTGCACGGGCAGCACGAGTAATCTCAGCGGGTCGCTCGACCGGGGTCACTCGTCGGGAGTGGTTTGCAGCCGTCGAACCCATCCGGCCAGCGCAACCAGCATCTTCCGAATCATCTCGCTGGTCTCCTCATCCACCAGGCGACCAGCGGGGTCGAATTTCTCCTGGCAGTGGCTCACCAGTACGTTGGGACGGTTCAGCGGGTACATGTTCAGGTCGGCGCAGAGGTATTTGAGGTGCATCTGGGAGCGCACCGTTCCGAAGCCTCCTGGTGAAGCCCCCATGATGGCAACGGGTTTTCCGGGGAGGGGGGGCGTAGGCGGGCGCGATGCCCAGTCAATCGCGTTTTTCAATACCCCAGGGATAGAGTAGTTATATTCCGGCGTGGCTATCACGAGGGCGTCAGCGTCGGCAATGCGGGTCCGGAATTCCTGCACGGAGGCCGGGTCTCCCTGAGCACGGATGTCTTCATTGTAGAGCGGGATAGGAGCCAGATTGTAGATATCCAGGGTCATCCCTTCGGGCAGAAGCTCGGTAGCAGCCCGCAACAGGGCCGTGTTGTATGAACCGGCACGCAGGCTGCCAGAAATTCCCAGCATTCGTATGATATCCGTCATGGTTGGTTATTCTCCCTTCCATTTACCATTTCTCTGACCGCAGGCGTCAGCGCATCCGTGGCTTCTGGCAGTGTTTCGAGCGGCACCGTCAAGCCGGTCGTCCCCGTCAACTCCGATGTCCCGGTGGCGCTGAGCACGCTGACCGGGGTGATGCTCACCACCGAAACTGGCGTTTCAATCGTGGGGGTCTGCATGAGCGAAGGAATCAGCAAGTTCTGACCAACCACCAGTTCGTCCGGGTCCGATAGTTCGTTCAATACCATGATCTCTTCGACGGTCGTATGGTAGCGGTCGGCAAGGTCGCTGAGCGTGTCGCCGTCGCGCACGATGTAGAGACCAGCGGGGGTGGGAGTTGGCCGAAGTTGCAGGGCATAGGCAGTCGCCGTCGCATCAATATCCAGTGTCGGGGCCGGGGTAATCAGCATCACGCCGGCGAGGTGGGGTGGTACGACGGTGGTGGGTCGGGCAGGTCGCAGGCGCTGAGCAGCAGCAGAACCACCACGCTCGCGCTGAATCCCGCCAGCAATCCGCAACGCCTCATGCTGCTCCCTCCAGCAAAACCACCAGAACCGTCTGAGGGTAGAGGATGAGTGAATAGTCCCTTGCTCTTGCTCATGAATGAGCATGATAGCACTGAAAAACGTCCCGTGCAAGCGCCGCATACACCGCGGCCCACTCCTCCAGGGTCACCGTCTCGGCGCGTCGGTCTGGCGAAACCCCCGCCGTATGCAGGGCCGCCACAACCCCCGCTCGTTCAACCCGGTTCTGCAAGGCGGCCAACCCTCCAGGCAGTGCGTTGGACAACTTCTTGCGGGGATGCAAAAACCCGGCCTTGATCACCTGGAAGAACGCCCTGGTGTCGTCAACCTCCACCGCCGGGGCCGGGCGCACCTCCAGCCGCAGGATAGCCGAGTCAACCGCCGGTTGGGGCAGAAAGCTAGTCGCCCGCACCCGCCCGACCACTTCTGGACGGGCATACATCTGGATGGCGTGGGTGAGCACACTCAGCTTGCCCGGCGCTGCGGTGATACGCTGCGCGACCTCCCACTGCACCAGCACCACGATACGCCGTGGTTGTGGGGAATGCTCCAGAAAGTGGCGCAGGACCGGCGAGGTGATGGCATAGGGCAGGTTGGCGACGACCAGGTAGGAAACATCCTGGATATCTGACCAGCGGCCTTCCAGGACCCCGGCCTGCTCCAGGATGACCGCTGGCGGACAGCGGAGCACATCCCCCTGGATGACATCGAATGGAACCACCGTCCGTCCCACCAGTTCTTCGCGCAAGCGGGACGCCAGGCGCTTGTCCAGTTCGATGGCGACCACCTGCCCGGCGCGGTGGATGAGTTCCCAGGTGAGCACCCCCAGGCCCGGCCCAACCTCAACGACCACGTCGTTGGGAGCCAGCTCGGCAGCCGCGACAATCTGCTGGAGGGCGTGGGGGTCCACCAGAAAATGCTGCCCCATCCCGCGGGTGGGGTGAAGGTGCAGCGCTCGCAGCGCCGCCCGAACAGAGGGAGCCGAAAGATAGGGATTCATGCGGGTGGTGAGATGGGGACCGTCATGGTGATTTTGGTGCCTTGCCGGGAGCCGAATCAATTTCCAGCGTGCCGCCAATCATCTCAGCGCGTTCACCAAAGTTTTGCAACCCGAACGACGCTCGTTTGGCAGCAGCCTGCCTGGCTTTGGACGGGTCAAACCCCTTCCCATCGTCCTGAATAATCACTTCCAGGGTCGTTTCGTGACGCACCGTCCGCACCAGGATATGTTTGGACTCCGCGTGCTTGAGCGCATTATTGACCGATTCCTGGATAATGTCAAATACGACCCCCGCCGCCCCGACCTCAAGCGCTGTATCAACCGACCCGCGGGCCTGGAAGCTCAGTTTAGTTTCACCGGTGCGGATTTTCATTTTCTCGACATATTCTTCCATGGCGGCTCGCAGTCCCTCGGTTTCGAGGATGAGTGGGCGAAGCTCAAAGAGCGTCATCCGCATTTCGCTGTTGGCGAGCCGGGCCAGGTCGCCAAACTTATCCAGTTCTGCCAGCAGCACCGCCTGGTCATGTTCCGCCGCCTTCTTGAGGAAATCCGTGTTCATCGCAATCTGGGCGACCTTCTGGGTTGGTCCGTCGTGCAGTTTGCTGGCAATGCGGTCGCGGACTTCTTTTTCCTTGGCGATCAACTGCGCCTGACCCTTGCGCAGGTCGAATTCCAACTGGGCATTATACAGCGTAACAATCATATAGTTGGCAATGCCCGTAATCATCTCCAGGTGCTCGTCGGTAAACACGCCCGGCTGGTCGCTGGCAATTAACAGGATGCCGAACGTCTTCAGCTTGGTGCTGACCTTCATCCGCAGCGGAACCAGGCACGCCGCCTTGCATGACCGCAGCGAGGCGATAGGCGTAGCCTCCGGGTCCTTGCTGATGTCATCTACCAGGATGGAAGAAGCGTTGGGACGGAGCATCGCCGCGATGGTCCCTTCCGATACGCTGAAGGTCAACCCCAGGTCGTTTGGATTGGCGGGGACCACCGTTTCCACCTTGACTTCCTTCATTCGGCTTGCCGGAAAGAGCACCAACCCGACGTGGTAGGGAGCCAGTTTGCGAATTTCCTGGAGCGTCACATCCAGGACTTGCTTATAATCCAGCGTTCTGGCGAGCTGTTCCGTCACATTGAGAAACGAATGCATCCGCTCTCGGTAGAACTGCCGGTCGCGCTGAGCCTGCTCGCGCCGGCGTTCCGCGTCGGCGGCCTGAAGGCGATTGCTCACCCCCCACCGCTCAACGATACTGGCAGTGAGCCAGGGAACGAAGAGCAGGATAATGATTTGCAAGCCCGGCAGCAGGTAGGAATCCAGCAGCGTTCCACGGACAGCCACAAACACCGCTCCGTAGAGGATTGCGGTCAGGAAACTTTCCAGTATCACGACGAGCGGTTGTTGATGGGACGCAAAGTTCAGCAGCGGCACGAGGAAAAAGACAAAAAAAAGCGTCGAAAAGATGGGCGCTTCGGGAGCGCCAACCAGCATGATCAGCGCCAGAAAGATGATATCGCCGATGGCGGCATAGCGTGGCACCAAGCTCAGCGGAGGAATCAGGAGCAGGATATTCATACTCAGGCTGAACCCGGCATAAATCAAGAACACCCGCACGACCTGGCTGCTGGTCGGAGCAACCGGCCAGACCGGGCCACTGACCTGCTCGATGAGCACCAGAAGTGGGATCAGCACGAGCCAGCGGCCAAGGGCATAGAGCCGCTCTCCCCCCAGTTTCTCCCAATAATTCCGATATCCAGACGGTTGTTTGACGGCCATCGTTGTTTCCACCATCTCTCTCTCCTTGCCTTGTTGCCATCCCCCGGCAGCACGCTATCAGATGCTATCGGCTACCGCGGCTTCTCTCATGCATGAACGAACGAGGGTCACACGTTTTTTTGGGGGGGAAGGAAGGGGACCTGCCGGGCTTCCACCTCGCTTCACTCGCGCCGCAGCCTTCGGACCAGGCTGGCAAAAAACTGGCTGTGCGGATGCACGCGGGCAAAGGTACAGACCTTGTTGCTGCGGCAAATGCGCACCCGGTCGCCCTCCCGCAGGAGCAGGTTCTCGCGCCCGTCAACGGCCAGCGTGGCGTGGCGGCAGCTTCGGACCGCCAGTGCCACCACCGAATCCTCGTGCAAAACCATCGCAGGCACCGCCGTCAGGTGCGCCGCCACGGGCACCAGCACCAGCGCCCGCGAACGCGGGTCCACGATGGGTCCCCCCGCCGAGAGCGCATAGGCGGTCGAACCCGTTGCCGTAGAAACCAGCACCCCATCGGCGCGATAGGTCGTCAGTGGGGTATCATCAATCTGCACATCCACTTCCAGAATGTGGCTGATATCCCCCCGCGAGACCACTACCTCGTTCAGCGCGGTGAAGACCGCCTGGCTCTTCATACAGCGCTGGAGCGTGGCATGCAAGAGCGTGCGGCGGTCCTTCCACCCCCCGCCATTGAGCAGCGTTTGCAGACCGCTGTACAGGTCGTCGGGGGTTAGCTCCGCCATAAAGTTCAGCCGCCCCAACGCCACCGTGAGCACCGGAATGTTGGAGGGGATGGCAAACCGCGCCGCCCGGAGCATCGTTCCGTCGCCTCCCAGGGCAATCAGCAGGTCTGCCCCGTCCATCGGCTCCTGCTCCATCTCGCCCGGCGATTCCTGCGATGTTTCGCGCCAGACCACCACCCCCAGGGATTGCAGGTAGTCCATCAGGTCGTGGGAAAGCTGTTCGGCAGCCTCCGACAGCGGATTATAGATGATTCCGACACGCCGCACGACCAGCACCAGACACCTCCCCCCATTTCACGAGCCTTGCCCCTATGGCATCTCAGCAAGACGCTTCCCAATCAGGTCTACACTCACCATCCCAGCACCTTGGCAAAGAGGGTCCCATCCGTATTGATGAAGTAGGACGACGGAAGGGCACGGGCCCCATAGCGCTGGGCGATTTCACTGGATGGGTCAGCAATCACGGGAAACGTGAGACTATGGTTCAGAACAAACGGCTCAATCACCCGCGTTTCGGGGTCCTGGCTCACTGCCAGCACCACAAACCCATCGTCCCTGAACTGCTCAAACGCCTTCTGGATATCGGGCATCTCCGCCTTGCACGGGGGGCACCAGGTCGCCCAGAAGTTAATCATCACCCGGCGGCCCCGGTGCTCGCTCAGCGTGTGCGTAGTCCCATCGGCCAGCGTGTAGGAAAAGTCCGGAGCCAGGCCGCCCCTGGTCAGTTGTCCCGGTTCACGGTCAATCAAGGCGCTTTCGAGGGCAACCAACTGCTCGCCCTCCCCCGCGGTTCCTGCTCCTCCGTTCGCCTCCGCCACCCCAGAGGGCACCGCAGTGGCCGGCCAGACCGGCGCAGGCCCCGCCATAGAGTTGGAGCCAGCAGGGTCAGCGGGGTTCATCACTTCATCCCCGCACGCACCCACCAGCAGCAGCAAGACCACCAGCGAACCAACCACCCCGACCGGGGACCGTCCTACCTTCACCATCCTCACCATTCTCAACATCCTCAACAACACTGCCCCTCCTTACTCGTCACTCATCGCTGATATCACGGCCCTGGCATTTCGTTCAGTAATGAATATCCACGGGAGTACCAACATCGGCCCACTGGTAGAGCCACTGGGCATCATCTATGGGCAAATTGACACACCCGTGGGACAACCGAATACCGCTCCCAAACCAATTATGCCAGTAAGTTCCGTGCAGCGCAACCCCCCCCGCCACATACATGACCCAGGGCACATTGGGCACATACCAACTTTCGCCCCCTGCCGAGCCAGTCATGGTCTGCATCGGGAGCTTATCGTAGATGGCAAACTGCCCCACCGGCGTGTTAAAGCCATCGCGCCCGGTCGTCACCGGAGCACGGTAGACCACCAGGTCATCTTCGTAGGCGGTCAGCCATTGTTCCGAAAGGTTGACCTCAAGGTGGCGGCTCCACAGGGCCGGTTCCCACGCCGGTGCGCCTTTCAACCGGGGCTTCGGGGCGGTGTCAAGGCCAGCCCGCTGCACCACCTGTCGCCCCAGGTCACCGGGCAGCACCTCATAGAGCGTGTCCAGGTCAAGCGCACTATACTGCTCCTGGTTGCGATAGAACGGCTCCATGTGCTCCGGGTAATATTCCAGGCGTGTGCGCTCGAAATACTGCACCACCCGTCCGTTCTCCTCAAACTCCTCGCTGATAGGAAAGCCAAAGATTTTTACCCCGCCGCGCTGTTCCCAGTAATCCAGAAACTCCCCATAGAGCGTGTGTTGCGTTTCGGGGAAGTAGCGCACCCCATTCTGCGGGTCGGGCACCCCCGCGCTCGCTCCGTCCACATCGTTTCCGAGCAGGCCAGGGTGAATCTCCCACTCCGTCCCAGCCAGGTCCGGGTGATATTCCAGGCGCGTGCGCTCGAAATACTGCACCACCCGCCCGTCCTCAAACATCTCCTCCGTGAGAGGATACCCGAAGGTAATGACCTGACCATTGGCCCTCCAGAAATCCAGAAACCCGGCCCGGTTGCTCAAGTGGTGACCAGTTTGCGGAAAATAGACCGTCGTGGTCTGGGGCAGGCTTTCGGGCGCAACCGTGCTGAGCACATGCGACAGCCGCCGGGCCTGGTCCTCTGCCTGAGCGGCGGCAACCCGTCGGGCCGCCTCTTGCCGCGAGAGGGTCGGGGCAAAATCGGCCCCGGCCTCGGCCAGAGGGGCAACCCGGTGGTAGCTCAGGAACCACCATCCAAGAACCAGGAACATACCCATCAGAGGAACCATTGGTCGAGAGGAACGACGCATACCAACCCCTTCCAGCTTTCCGCCACTCCAGATGCCTGCTGAATACCCGTAGTGTACCACATCTCCCACCCATGCCGCAGAGATGAGTGTCTGGCGTTCCACCATTTTGAGGTACAATAGAAACACGTTGAAGAGAAGCAATGGGGGTGACTACATGAACGAAGCGGATGCCGAAATTTATGACGTGGTTATCATTGGTGGCGGGCCGGCCGGAGCCTCGGCGGCTATCTACACGGCCCGCGCCGACCTGCGCACGCTGGTGATAGACAAAGGGTTGACTGCGGGGGCCCTTGGAATAACCAGCAAAATCAGCAATTACCCGGGCGTTCCGGGCACGGTGAGCGGGGCAGAACTGGTGGGAATCATGCGCCAGCAGGCCGAATCATTCGGGGCCACCTTCACCACTGAACGGGTGGTCGGGGTGGACATCAATGCCAACCCCAGAGTGGTGATGGGCGGAACCCGCACCTTTCAGACCCGCGCCATCATCCTGGCAACCGGCTCAATGGGCCGAACCAGCACGGTTCCGGGCGAAGAAAAGCTGCTCGGACGCGGGGTGAGCTACTGCGCGACGTGCGATGGGGCGTTCTTCCGCAATCGCCCGGTGGCGGTCGTCGGTGGGAACGATGAAGCCCTGGAGGAAACCCTCTTCCTGAGCAAGTTTGCCAGCCACATCACCCTGATTGTCCCTACCCCGGAGATGAAGGCGCAGCCTCACGTGAGAGACGAAGTCATCGCCCACCCGGCCATTGACGTTCGGACGGGGACACGGCTCAAGGCAGTTGAAGGGGACAAGCAGGTCACCGGGGTTCGGGTGCAGTCCCGCGAGAGCAAAGAAGACGAGGTGATTCCCGTGGAGGGGGTTTTTGTCTTTCTCCAGGGAGCCAGGCCCATTACCGATTACCTGATGGGGCAGCTCGAAACGACCGATGACGGGTGCCTGAAGGTTGACCGCCAGATGCAAACCTCCGTCCCCGGTATCTTTGCCGTCGGAGACCTGCTTTGTTCCCATATCAAGCAAGCGGTGATTGCCGCTTCCGATGGGGTGATTGCTGCCATTGCCGCAGACCGATACATCCACGGGCGCAAGCAGATTAAGACCGACTGGTCGTAGGGAGCAGGAACCAGAAGTGGCTGCCCTTCCCGACTTCGCTCTCAACCCCGATAGTTCCGCCCATCGCCTCTACTAACTGCCGGGCGATGGCGAGACCCAACCCCGACCCTCCCAGGTCGCGGGAGCGGGAGGTATCGGCCCGCCAGAACCGGTCGAAGACATAGGGCAGGTGTTGCGGGGCTATCCCGGCTCCGTTGTCCATCACCGACACGCGGAGCATGGGATGCTCCCGCGCCCCTTCTTGCGGCTCCACCAGCAGGTCAACCGTCCCTCCCGACGGGGTGAACCGCAGGGCGTTGGAAAGGAAGTTATGCACGACCTGCTGGAGGCGGTCCGGGTCGGCCAGAACGTGGGGCACCCGTTCCGGAAGCGTGGCCCGCAGGTCTATGGCCTTCTCCGCAGCCAGGTCGCCAAACACTGCCGTGCTCCGCTCAATCACCGCAGTCAGGTCACATGGCTGAATATTCAGGCTCAACTGCCCTGCCTCGGCCCTGGAAAGCTCGTGCAAATCATTGACCAGGCGACCAAGCACCAGTGTCTCATCATAAAGCGTCGCAATCTCCGACTTCTCCAGCGGATACACATCTTCCAGAATCGCCTGAAGGTTGCCCTGGAGCACGCTGAGCGGGGTGCGCAGTTCATGGGCGATATCGGCAATCATGTTGCGCTGGTTCTGTCGGACCTGCTGAAGGTTCGCTGCCATTTCATTGAACGCCTGGGCCAGGCTGGCAACCTCCCTCGTGCCTCTCACGGGGACCCGCCGGTCGAGCCTGCCTTGCGAAATATGCTGCGCCGCAACTTCGAGATGGCTCAGCGGAGAAGAAACCCCGCGGGCAATGACCAGACCGAGCAGCACCCCCAACCCCCCGGCGACCAGACCGGCCTGGAAGAGGGTCTGGTTGATATTTGCCAGGAACGGCAGCGCAATTGAGGGCAGGTCCATGCGTCCGGGGTTGGTCATAATGAGGTAGCCGACGGTCCGGTCCGTCACCTGGATGGGCTTTGCTACCGCTTGCTCCCGGCGACTGAGCAACTCACCGAGGTGTCGCCCCGCACTATGATACACAATGATCCCCCTGGCATCTGCCAGGATGAACCGGAGCGTTTCGTGGCGCGGAGGGGGCGGAGGTGGCATCAAGACATCATCGTCAGTTTCGGCAGGAGGGGGCGGCTCATCCCACGGGTTGGGATTGGGGAGCGCCTGGAAGAGTGCCTCGACCCCTTCCCACGACCCGTGCTGCTCGTAGTAGTCGGCAAGATAGAGCGCAACGCGGGACTGGGGAAACTGTATCGCAAAGCGACCAAACTGGGTCCGCACCTGGAGGTTGGCAACCACCGCGACAAACACCACCTCCACCACAATCACCAACCCGAAGGCCAGCGCAATCTGTACCCAGAGCCGGTTCATGGTGTCCCCTCGTTGCCCGCCCCTCCGCCGCGCAGGCGGTAGCCCACCCCGTAGACCGTCTGAATGTAGGTCGGGTTGGATGGGTCCGGCTCAACCTTCTTGCGCAGGTTCTTAATATGGCTGTCAATCGCTCGTTCCATCCCACCATACGAATAGCCCAGTCCCTTTTCGATCAGTTCCAGGCGGGTGAAGGCATGCCCCGGATGTTCCATCAGCAGCCGGAGCACCTCATACTCCGTAGGGGTTATGTCTATCAGGTGGTCGCTGACGCGGACCTCGTGGCGGTCCAGGTCCATAGCAATCTGGCCGGCCTGCAACAACCGTGGCTGGACCACGCCGCCCGCCGCCCGCCGCAGCACGGCCCGTACCCGTGCAACGACTTCCCGCGGGTTGAAGGGTTTGGTCACGTAGTCGTCGGCTCCCAGTTCCAATCCGATAATCTTATCCGTGTCTTCAACACGGGCCGTGAGCATAATAATCGGCATCCTGGCGGCCTCTTCTTGCTTCCGCACTTCGCGGGTGATATCCCACCCATCCCGGTCGGGGAGCATCAGGTCCAGGATCACCAGGTCGGGGCGCTCCATCCGAATGGCCCGGAGGGCCGTTTCGCCATCATACGCCGTGAGAACCTGGTAGCCGGCCTGCTGAAGGTAGGACTGGATCAGCCGGACCAACTGCTTGTCATCGTCAACCACAAGAATGCGCATACGGGTGCCTTGCCTTTCAACTCAACCCGGTTTGGGGGTCAGGAGCCACAATGATAATGATAACGATATGGACGTGCCCCCCGCACGTCTGGGAGACCGCGGGGGGCTTCCGGTTCGGGGAACTACCCAGAACCGCGCTGACGACGATTACGATTCACGATACGGTATTGCCGCGTTCCAACGTTCCAACATTCCCGTGCTACGGCCTGAACATCCCTTCTCCCTGCGTTCTGGGCATTCTGGGCATCGGCCCCATTGGCAACCCGGTTTCGCTCATCTGCTCGGTGATGCGCTCGCGGGCCTCCGTCAACCGCTCATCGGCCTCGTCCTGCGTGAGCCGCCCGGCTTCTACCTGGGTGTCCAGTCGCGCTTCCACCTCAGCCAGCACGGCGTCTACCACCGTGTCCAGGTCCACGCCCTGCGCCTCAGCCACTTCAGCAATGGTCTTGCCCTCCTGCAAGGCGCTCAGCAGGTCTTCGGTCGTCATCCCCAGGGTTTCCGCGATGGTTTCCAGGTTGCCACCACCGTGTGGGGGTGGGGACATCCGGTCCGGGGGGGCCGACCCTTCGCGTTCGCCAGACGGCCTGGTCTCATTCATCTGCTCGGTGATGCGCTCGCGGGCCTCGGCCAACCGCTCATCGGCCTCGTCCTGCGTGAGCCGCCCGGCCTCCACCTGGGTATCCAGTCGCGCTTCCACCTCGGTCAGCACGGCGTCCACCACCGTGTCCAGGTCCACGCCCTGCGTCTCAGCCACTTCAGCAATAGTCTTGCCCTCCTGCAAGGCGCTCATCAGGTCTTCGGTCGTCATCCCCAGGGTTTCCGCGATGGTTTCCAGGTTACCACCGTGCGGGGGTGGGGACATCCGGTCCGGGGGGGCTGACCCCTCGCGTTCGCCAGACGGCCTGGTCTCATTCATCCGCTCGGTGATGCGCTCGCGGGCCTCGGCCAACCGCTCGTCGGCCTCGTCTTGCGTGAGCCGCCCGGCTTCCACCTGGGTGTCCAGCCGCGCTTTCATCTCAGCCAGCACGGCGTCTACCACCGTGTCCAGGTCTACGCCCTGCGCCTCAGCCACTTCAGCAATAGTCTTGCCCTCCTGCAAGGCGCTCATCAGGTCTTCGGTCGTCATCCCCAGGGTTTCCGCGATGGTCTCCAGATGACCGTGTGGTGCGCCTCCTGCCTCGCCAGGGGGGGGACCAGCAAACTCGCCGTTTTGTCCACTCCTACCAGGATGCCCCCCGCCCCCCGGTCCCTGGGCCATTGCCAGAGGGGCCACCAGCACTACTGAAACCAACAGAACTATTAGAACCCCTACCGCCATCAATACTCGCTTGTTCATCGAACGGTACTCCTTGTGTTTGTGTTCAGTGTGTTTCGCGTCTCGAAACAGCCTTGTTGTTGTATCTGGCTTCAGTGTAACAAGTCTGTATGAAGAAATTATCGGACGTTTGTGGAGAACCGATGGAGATTGCCACGGCCCGGTGCGAATTCACCACGGCAAGCCACCGCAAGATTATACCAGGAATGGGAGTATAATAGCACCATGGATGGAGTGTGCAAGCGCCTACCTTATACTATACTCTCAGCGACCAGTAGGGTCCAGTCCAGCAGCGATAAGAACCCATGAATGACCGTTATCAATCCCGTTATCAGTCCCAGCACCAGTCCTATCATCCATCCTCTCGCCAGCCAACCCTGCCCAATCTCCCGCCTGTCACACCACCCAGGCCGCCAGGGCGACCGAAACCGGCCCGCGCCGCTGCCGCTGAACGGGCCGGAACCGGCCAAACCTGGAGAAAAATCCGTCAGGTTTTGAAGCTGGCCTTCGGGGCCGTCTTCGTTCTGCTCATCGTGGGGGTCTTCCTCGTGCAGCGGCAGGCCAGCGCCGTGGCGGATGCCATCGTCGTACCAGAGGTGCGCCCCAACCCACCGGCGGCCTCGCCCCTCTTCGGGAGCATCAATGTGCTCATCATCGGCGTGGATGAACGCCCCGACCACCCGGAAGAAGGGGTGCGCAGCGATACGCTCATTCTGGCGCATGTCAAGGTCTTTCGCCCTTCCATCAGCCTGCTTTCCATCCCTCGCGATACCCAGGTCGAGTTGCAAGAGGTTGGAACGACCAAAATCAATGTGGCCTATGGCCTGGGCTATGAGCGGGCCACCGAATGGTATGGCCCGGAAGCAACCCCGCAGCAGGGGGGCATGTCCCTCGCGTCCCAGACCGTCGAGCGGTTTCTTGGATACTACCGCGGCACTCGTGTTGACTACACCGCTCAGGTCAACTTCGATGGGTTTGTTGGCCTGATTGACGCGCTCGGAGGGGTTACCATTGAGGTGCCCGCGCCGCTAGTTGATGATGCCTACCCCACCCCCGACTATGGTATCATGCGGGTCGAGTTTCAGCCGGGCGTTCAGCGCATGGACGGGGCCACCGCGCTCATCTATGCGCGGACGCGCCACGCCGACAGCGATTTTGGTCGCTCCCAACGGCAGCAGCAGGTTATGCAGGCCATCGCCGCCGAAATCCAGCGCAAAGGGTGGGTCGAGCGGGTGCGCCTCCTCCCGGCGGTGGCAAAATCGCTGGAAGGCCGCGACGGGCAACCACCGCCGGTGCTCACCACGCTGCCCATAGACCGCCTGGATATGCTGCTTGGGGGGGTGCTGCTGGCGCGTGGCCTGGGGTCAGAGGCCATTCGCTCGGTCCCGCTCAATCCCGAAACCGTCGAGGTCATGGAAATCGGGTCGAACCTGCTCTGGGACGAGGCCGGCGTGCGGGCACGGGTGGATGAATGGCTACGGTAGCTGCGCTATTTCCCTCGTCCGGCCTTTCTTCTCTCTGGAGTTTCTGGTATACTTTGAGGGAACCCGATGACTTTTGATGAAATCACCTTTCTCAAACAACTGGTCGCCATTCCTTCGCCCTCCGGCCACGAAGCCGAGGTGGCTGCCTTCCTGGTCAGCCAGATGCGTCTTCTGGGCTTCGATGCCCACCTTGACGGGGCTGGAAACGCCATCGGCACTGCCGGAGGCGCAGAGGGGGGCCGCTCACGATGCTGGTCGGGCACATTGACACGGTGCCGGGGAATATCCCCGTCCGTATCGAAGATGGGAGCCTCTATGGGCGTGGCTCGGTTGATGCCAAGGGGCCGTTTGCCACGTTCGTCTGTGCGACTGCGCGAGCGCTCCGGAGCCGCACCCTGCGCGGTCGTGTGGTGCTGGTCGGCGCGGTCGAAGAAGAAACCGCCAGTTCGAAGGGGGCCCACTTCATCCTCGACACCTACGCCCCCGACGACTGCATCATCGGTGAACCGAGCGGATGGGATCGCGTGACCCTGGGGTACAAAGGGCGGCTGCTGGTACACTACCACCGGGAGCAACCTTCGGGCCACAGCGCCGGAGCGCTCCGGCGGCCCGGCGAGCACCTGGTAGATTCTGGGTGGCGGTGCTATCGCGCTGCGAAGCGCACAACCGCCACCA
>JAAUSY010000079.1 GCA_012032475.1 Chloroflexaceae bacterium | reverse complement strand
GGAGGGTCAGCAATTCTTGTCGGGTCTGCGCTGCCACTCGGTGAGCTTCTGGCCGGCGCCACTTCCTGACTCGCCTCGACGCTCAGGCGCGACGTGTGGGGCAACACCAGTTCGGATTCCTCCGGTTCTTTGAGGGTCACGACCACCCGCCTATCTTCGATATGCACGCCCCCTCCCAGGCGAGCCACGATGGGCGAACCCTCGTGCTCGCTGGAATTGTTCTCCGCCAGCGTGTCCCCTTCTTTGACTTCGGCTCCCTCTTCAACGAGCAGGCGGTAGTGGGAGGGGATAGCGTAGGTTTCGGTATAGACCTCCATCGAGACAATGCGCACTTTGCGCACCCCCTCTTCCTCCTTGAGGATAGACACCACGCCATCAATTTCGGCCAGGAGCGCCTTTCCTTTGGGGCTGCGCGCCTCGAAGATTTCCTGGACCCGCGGCAAACCCTGGGTAATGTCATCGGCACTCGCCACCCCGCCGGTGTGGAACGTTCGCAGCGTGAGCTGCGTGCCCGGTTCTCCGATGGACTGGGCCGCAATGATACCCACCGCTTCGCCCACCTCAACCAGTTTGCCCGTTGCCAGGTTCCGGCCATAGCACTGGCGGCAAATCCCATGTTCGGCCTGACACGACAGCGTTGAGCGAACGTGTACCGAGGTTATCCCGGCCTGCGCCAGGTGCCGGGCGAGGTCCTCGTCTATTTCTACCCCCGCTCCTGCCAGCACCTCGCCGGTCTCCGGGTGGAGCACCGGCGATGACAGAATGCGGCCAATCATACGCCGCTCCAGCACCTCCATGACCTCGTCATCGTCGGTCGCGTGCAGCCACATCCCCTCTTCGGTGCCACAATCCTCAATCGTTACAATCACATCCTGCGCTACGTCTACCAGCCGCCGGGTGAGGTACCCCGCATCCGCCGTGCGCAACGCCGTATCCGCCAGACCTTTGCGTCCGCCGTGGGTCGAGACGAAATATTCGAGCACGGAAAGACCTTCTCGGAAGTTGGCCTTGATGGGCAGCTCGATGATGCGCCCGGTCGGGTCAGACATCAGGCCACGCATCCCGGCCATCTGGCTAATCTGGTTGAGATTCCCACGCGCCCCACTGACGGCCATCATTGCTACCGGGCTGGATGGGTTGAGATTCTTCTCCACGGCCTTGCGCACCTGCTTCGTCACATGCTGCCAGATATCCACTACGTTCCGATACTGCTCGTCTTTGGTGATGAGACCGCGACGGAACTGCTTCTCAACCTCGATGACCTGCCGCTCGGCCTCGTCAATAATCTCATATTTGGACGGTGGAACCTCGATGTCGTCAATCCCAATGGTCATCCCCCCCAGGGTAGCGTGTTTGAACCCAAGCCGTTTGAGCATATCGGCTTGCATCGCGGTCATCTCCGACCCGAAGAGCCGGGCCAGTTCGTGGTCCGACTTGTTGCCGTGGCGGAGGCGGAGCGCGTCCAGATAGTCCGGGGCGATGTTCCGCGGGTCGGTGTAATACTTATAGCAGGCGGCAATAATCTCCTTGAGGCCCTTTTTCGCCACGAGCTGGTTGTGGTAGCGCAGGGGCGGCAGCAGCGCACTATTGAAAATCAAGCGACCGATGGTGGTCTCAATCAGCACCGCCCGTTCTTCCGGAAGGATTTTCACCTTGAGATTGCTGGACTCGCCCCCATGGACCACCAGAGAAACAACCTCGCTGCTCCCTGATGCTTCCGGTTGGCTACCGTTCCCATCTCCGTCCGGTAGGAAATGCTCCCCCGTGGTTTCCAGGGCCCTGATATCAACCTGGTTGTTGTAGCGGCTAAATTCGGCATAGTCCAGTCGCTTGAATTCAGCCTCACGGAGCTTCACCGTGATAATCTCCTGGATGGAGACTGCGCCTTTGTCATAGGCAAGCATGGCTTCGTCCGGGTTCTGAAACTTCTTGCCGCGCCACTCGGTCGGGTCCTCCGCACTATCCATGACCATGGTCAGGTAGTAGCACCCAAGCACGATATCCTGCGAGGGTGTGATAATCGGTTCGCCGTGGGCCGGGCTGAGCAGGTTGTAGGTGCTCAGCATCCGCGTGCGGGCTTCTTCCTGGGCCCGCCGCGAGAGTGGCACATGGACGGCCATCTGGTCGCCGTCGAAGTCGGCGTTGAAGGCGGCACACACCAGGGGGTGTAGTTGGATGGCGCTTCCTTCGATGAGCTTGGCCTCGAATGCCTGGATTGAGAGGCGGTGCAGCGACGGGGCGCGGTTGAGCAGCACCAGGTAGTCCTTGATGACTTCTTCCAGCACGTCCCAGACTTCCGGGCGCACCCGCTCCACAATGCGCTTGGCGCTTTTGATATTGTGGGCAAACCCTTTTTCGACCAGGCGGCGCATGACGAAGGGCTTGAACAACTCCAGGGCCATCTTCTTGGGCAGACCGCACTGGTGCAGTTGAAGATTTGGCCCTACCACAATCACCGAGCGCCCGCTATAGTCCACACGCTTGCCAAGCAAGTTCTGGCGGAAGCGGCCTTGCTTGCCCTTGAGCATATCGCTGAGGCTCTTGAGGCGGTGCTTGCCCTTGCCGCTGACGGCGCGGCCCCGCCGACCGTTGTCTATCAGCGCGTCCACCGCTTCCTGCAACATGCGTTTCTCGTTCCGGACGATAATTTCCGGGGCATTGAGTTCCATCAGGCGCTTGAGGCGGTTGTTGCGGTTGATGACCCTCCGGTACAGGTCGTTCAGGTCACTGGTGGCAAAGCGCCCGCCGTCAAGCTGCACCATCGGGCGGAGGTCCGGAGGAATGACCGGCAGCACCGTGAGAATCATCCATTCGGGGCGGTTGCCGCTCTTGCGAAACTTCTCCACGACCCGCATGCGCTTGGTGGCCCGCTTGCGCCGCTGCCCGACACTGGTCTGTATCTCCTCCTGAAGCTGGTTGCTCAGTTCGTCCAGGTCAATCTGCGAGACGATATCGCGCACGGCTCCCGCGCCCATATCGGCCCGGAAGACGCCCGGCGCAAGTTCGCGCAACACGCGGTATTCATTTTCGCTCAGCACCCGGCGCACCCGCAACGCGTCAATCTGGTCCAGTTTTTCCTTTTCTTCGCCCACCAGCACGTCTATCTCGCGCTGCTGGCGCTCGTCAAACTGCTCCTGCGCCTCGGCCACCTCGTCCTCGATGCGCTGGCGGTCTTCCTCGGCCAGTTGCTCCGCATTGCTCAGGTCCCGGCTCTGGGCCACTTCCAGTGCCTCTTTCTCCCGTTCCAGCGCATCGTCCAGGAGGTCGAGCACCGCCTCAGTAATCGGCTCACCTTCTTCGAGCAGCAGTTCGTTCCGGAAGAAGGTATCTTCCTTGGCGCTTTTGCCAAGCGCCTCTTCAAGTTCGTCACGCAGTTGCTGGGCCTGGTCTTCCAGGTCCTTGAGCGATGTTCGGTATTCTTCTTCTATCTGGAGCCGCACACTGGCGCGGGCCGTCTCCATCTGCTCCATGTCCTGCGAGTGCTGCGTGGTGATTTCGATGCGCTTGTTCTCGTCCTGGGACATGATCTGTTCGCGCTTCTGCGCATACTCTTGCTGAAGCGCCTCGCGGAGCGCCTGGCGTTTCTCCTCGTTCATCTCAACAATGACGTAGGCCGCGAAGTAGATGACCCGCTCCAGGTTGCGCGGGCTGATATCGAGCAGCAACCCCAGACGCGAGGGCGTCCCCTTGACAAACCAGATGTGACTGACCGGAGAGGACAGGGTGATGTGGCCCATGCGGTCGCGCCGCACCTTTGACCGGGTGACTTCAACCCCGCATTTATCGCAGACGACCCCTTTGTAGCGCACCCGTTTGTATTTTCCACAAAAGCACTCCCAATCCTTGGTGGGACCAAAGATGCGCTCACAGAACAACCCATCACGCTCCGGCTTGAGGGTACGATAGTTAATCGTCTCCGGCTTGGTTACTTCTCCGTGGGTCCAGGAATAGATATCCTCTGGCGAAGCCAGGCTGATGCGAATCGCGTTAAAGTCATTAATCTCAAGCATTGCTCTCTCCTATGACAAAAGATACTCCGGGAAGACCTGTCGCATCTCATCCGTGATGGTTCCTCGTTCCGGTGCTTTCCCCACCCGCAGGCTCCCGTTCTGGTCTGCGGGTGGGGGGAGCTTCCTGCAATACCTAGAACTCGCCCCGCTCCATCCCGCTCAGGTTGATACCTTCGAGGGCCGCCATATCGCCATCAACGTCATCAGACAGTTCGAGGGGCTTTTCGTCCTCTGTGAGCACTTCGACGCTCAACCCCAGAGACTGAAGCTCCTTGATGAGCACCTTGAAGCTCTCCGGGACGCCCGCTTCCTGGATGGGTTCGCCCTTGACGATGGCTTCGTACGTTTTGACGCGTCCGATGACATCGTCGGACTTCACCGTCAGCATCTCTTGCAGGGTGTACGACGCGCCGTAGGCTTCCAGGGCCCACACCTCCATTTCGCCAAAGCGCTGCCCGCCAAACTGCGCCTTCCCGCCGAGTGGCTGTTGCGTCACCAGGCTGTAGGGGCCGGTGCTGCGAGCGTGGATTTTGTCCTCCACCAGGTGCGCCAGTTTCAGCATATAGACATAGCCCACCGTGACCGGGCGGTCGAAGGGCAGGCCGGTGCGCCCATCGTAGAGCGTCACCTTGCCATCGGTTGGGAACCCGGCCTCTTCCAGCAAATTCTTAATCTGGCCTTCGCTGGCTCCGTCGAAGACGGGCGTTGCTACGCGGAAGCCGAGCGCCGCCGCGGCCCACCCCAGGTGGGCTTCCAGAATTTGCCCGATGTTCATGCGGCTTGGAACCCCGATGGGGTTCAGCACGATATCCACAGGCCGTCCGTCGGGCAAGAACGGCATGTCTTCGATGGGCAGCACCCGGCTGACGACCCCCTTGTTCCCGTGGCGACCGGCCATCTTGTCGCCGGCGCTAATTTTGCGCTTCTGGCAGAGGAGCACGCGCACGGTCTGGTTGACCCCGACGGGCAGTTCGGCCCCTTCGGCCCGGCTGAAAACCTTGACATCAATGACTTTGCCGCGGACTCCATTGGGAACGCGCAAACTGCTGTCTTTGACTTCGCGGGCTTTTTCACCAAAGATGGCCCGCAGCAATCGTTCCTCTGCCGTCAGGTCCGTTTCGCCCTTGGGGGTTATCTTCCCGACCAGAATATCATTGGGCTGCACCTCCGCACCGACATAGATAATGCCCCGGTCGTCCAGGTTGCGCAGGCTGTCCTGCCCCACATTGGGAATATCGCGGGTAATCTCTTCGGGGCCGAGCTTGGTGTCGCGGGCCTCCACTTCATACTTCTCGATGTGAATACTGGTGAAGATATCTTCGCGCACCAGTCGCTCGCTCACCAGGATCGCGTCTTCGAAGTTCCCGCCTTCCCAGGGCATATATGCGACCAGGACATTCTGCCCAAGCGCCAGTTCGCCATTGTCGGTGCTGCTGCTGTCGGCAATGACCTCGCCCTTCTTCACAAACTGCCCGCGCACCACACTGGGGCGCTGATTGATACAGGTATCCTGGTTGCTGCGCATAAACTTGCGCAGGCGGTAGGGATGGCGGATGCGCAGCCTCATAATGCCCTGTTTTTCCAGGCGGTCCAGTACTTCCTGGGTCATCTCCATGCCCACCGTGGCGATGGGTTCGCGGGTGCGCGGAGAAACCACCGTCTCGTCAAGGTCTGGGCGGAGATTTTGCTCGACCATGCGCCGGACATCTTCCAGCGGGTGTTCTTCGCAGCAGACAATCTTTTCGCTGGTCGCACTGAAGACGATGCCATCTTTTTTGGATACCACAACCTGCCCACTATCGCGGGCCGCCATGTTTTCCATCCCCGTGCCGACAATGGGCGCATCGGGGCGCAGGAGCGGCACGGCCTGGCGCTGCATGTTCGACCCCATCAGGGCGCGGTTCGCGTCGTCGTGCTCCAGGAAGGGTATCAGGGCGGTGCTCACGCTGACGACCTGCTTGGGCGAAACGTCCATATAATGCACGCGGTCAATGTGCTCTTTCAGAAAGATTTCGCCAAACCGGCACGACACCATCTCGGCCTGAAACCGCCCGCGCTCGTCAATGGGCGCGTTGGCCTGCACAATGGTAAACTTGTCTTCTTCGTCGGCGCTCAGGTAGTCCACCTCCTGCGAAACGACCGGCCAGACCCGGATTTTCTTCACGGGCAACCTGGCAATCCGCTCGGCCAACTCCTGGTCTATTTCCACCCCCTTCTCAATGATGACCTCTCCGCTGGACGGGTCCCGAAGCTCTTCGGCGAGCATCTGTCCCCGCAGCAGGGTCACGGCAAGGTGGGTGGCCGTCTCCCGGTCCACCGTTGCGCCCTGTGGCGCAATGACCTGGCCCGTGCGCAGGTCGCGCACCTCGCGGATAATCCGCCCGCGCTCAAGCCAGGTCGGGGTATTCTCGATGGTGTTGTAGACCTTACGGTAGGGAGTTTCCAGAAAGCCCATCTCATTGACGCGGGCAAAGGTACTCATCGTCCCTATCAGGCCGATGTTGGGGCCTTCTGGCGTTTCCACCGGGCAAATCCGCCCATAGTGGCTGTTGTGAACGTCACGCACCTCGAACCCGGCCCGGTCGCGGCTGAGGCCGCCGGGGCCAAGCGCCGAAAGCCGCCGCTTGTTGGTCAATTCTGCCAGCGGGTTGGTCTGGTCCATAAACTGCGAAAGCTGGCTCCCCCCGAAGAATTCCCGCATCGCCGCAACCACCGGGCGAATGTTGATGAGGCCATTCGGGGTGGCTCCTTCGGGGTCTTGCAAACTCATGCGCTCTTTGACCACCCGCTCCATCCGCAAGAGGCCGACCCGAAATTGCTGCTGAATCAGCTCACCGACTGTTCGTACGCGCCGGTTGCCCAGGTGGTCAATATCATCGGCCCGTCCCTGGGCATTGTTCAGGCGGATAATCCACTCGACAATCTTGAAGATGTCCCTGGGCAGGAGCACCCGGTCGGTGGGGGCGTTCTCCGGCGAGAGAGACGGGGTCTCGATTTTGGGAACCTGCGGGTCGTGCCGCTCCCAGAGATTCTTGTTCAGCTTATAGCGCCCGACACGGGCCAGGTCGTAACGGCGCGGGTTAAACAGGAGCGATTCAATCAAGGACCGTGCGTTCTCCAGGGTTGGTGGGTCGCCGGGGCGGAGCCGCTTGTAGAGTTCGATCAGGGCATCGCGAGCGTGGTGCGCCGAATCCTTGTCGAGCGTTGCCCGAATGTAGGGATGCTCAGGCACCGTGTCAACATGGCGGAACAGTTCGATAATTTCCTCGTCGTGCCCGGTCTGGTCGAGCTTATCGTCGGGCACCCACCGCCACTCCCCGGTCGTCTCATCCCGAACCCAGGCCATAATGGCCCGCAGCAGAATAGACACCGGCAGCTTGCGCTTGCGGTCCACCTTGACCGAGATAACGTCTCGCTTGTTGGTTTCGAATTCGAGCCAGGCCCCGCGGTTGGGGATGAGCTTGGCGGCAAAGAGCGAACGCCCGCTGGCCGGGTCTTTCTCATCCTTGAAGTAGACCCCCGGCGAACGGATGAGCTGCGACACGACGACCCGTTCGGCCCCGTTGTAGATGAACGTGCCGTTTTCGGTCATCATCGGAAAATCGCCCAGAAACAATTCGCTCGTCTTGCGCTCGACAACCGTCAGCGTGCCCACCACCCGGTTGACCGCCACCAGTTCGATACGGTAGGTCTGACCCGCAACGGCCTGCCAGGACATATCGAGGTAGGACAGGTCCGCCACCCTGGAGGGGCGAATTTCGACGTTCTGGCACGGTTCGTCCTGCTCGTCGTAGATTTCGAGCAGCACCGACCCTTCGCCAGAGCGGGCAAAACCAAGATTGACCGTCAGATAGCAATCCCGCGGAGCCTTCACCATCACGGTAGATTTCTCGTCTGGTTCGAGATAGAAATCCGAGCGGGCAACCTTTGCCGTTCCGAGGTAGTGCTCGATAATAATATCCAGCCACACATCCACGCGCAACGGAGCGGCATAGGTCAGGTCGCGTTCCCGACACTCAAACTCCGTGTGGCGCGGCTCGCCAAAGGTGTAGTCCAGGAAGCGCAGTTCCAGGTTCTTGCCCGTAAAGTCAGTGATGGGTGATATCTCATCGAACAGTTCGCGGAGACCTTCGTTCTTAAACCAGTAGAAACTTTCGGTCTGGGTTTCAATCAGGCGTGGAACGGTAATGGCATCGTGAATACTGGCAAACGAACGCCGCTCAATGCCCTGGCGGTGCAACCCATCTGCTCCGCGGTCAACCGGCACGATCAATGGTTGAAGGACAACGGATTCAACTAACGGTGGCATTCTTCTCACCTCACTGTTCCATAAGTCCGTTCGCGGTCAACACCTGCTTGCCCCCCACCCGTTCCCTCCCAGACCGATGGCGGGCTTTGTTCCGAATGCGGACCGCGTGCGCTGGACTATCACAGAAAAAGCGGCGTAGAAGCGATGGGGACTGGAAGACCGGCCCCCAGGAGAGGAAACGCCGCCCACTCCTTACCCTTCGTATCGTTCGTTGGAGCACAGCGGCAGTTTTTGGTCTTGCGACCGGGAAACTGCCAACCCGACTCCGCTTGCGCGGATAAAAATTGGGACCTTCACTCATACCGGATGCGGGTGGAAGCGAGGAAAAAAGGGAATCGGCGCTCCTGGGGGGTTCTCGGACCATGCCGCAGCCCGGCCATGGCCGGGTCCCAGGCAGACAGGCCACCACCAACCCGACTGCTCCCCTCCAGTCCAGACCTGGTATCCACGCTCACACGTTCTGCGTTCGATGCGGAGAATCGTTTTCCCGAACTCCCTGAGAAAAACAAAAATCGCCCGTTCCACGGTCCTTGCCCGTCCTGGGGCGGCAACCTCTGAAACTGGCGTGAGCAGCCTTGCACCCTCTCGAAACCACGCGCCATCTTGCGCACCGGGTTCTGGTCGTTTGTCCCCCGTTATTTCAAACGCCTTAAAGGCTAAGGATACCACCTTTCGGGGAGGATGTCAAGTGTTCCGGAAATACTGCCGCGGCGACCCGCTGCCCCAGTTCGACGGCGTAGTTCGTGCCGCGGTCCCACGGGTAGACCTGGCTCATACTGGCGAAATAGAGGTGGGGGAGGGGGGTAACCAGCGAGGGGATAGACTGGCTGTGGTTCAACCCCACAATCGGTTGGGCATACGGTTCGCGGTGCAGCCACGCATCCCGTATCCAGTCGGGGCGGAAGTTCGGGTTCACTCGCGCCAGCGATGGAACAAACCGCTCCAGCAAGGCTTCCTGGCTCAGGCGGAAGTACTCGTGGTCGGGGGGCAGGTAATCGCCGCAGTAAACCAGGTGGTCCCCCCCGTAGTGCTCTGGCTCGATGAAGTTGGTATGCTCGACCAGCGCAAGGAAGGGGAATTCTTCCCGCCGCATCCCCTGCATCCAGTAGAACCCCTCGGTCAGGCGGTGTTTCAGCGCAATAGTCAGGGCAATGGCTCCCAGGGACTTCAATGCTGCCAGGTTCCCCAGGTAGTCGGGGGGCAGGTGGGGAGCCAGCCGGGCAAGCAGGCCAGGCGAACCCGTCACAATCACGCGGTCGGCGTGGTGTGCCCCATGCTCCGTAAGCACTGTCCATCCCTCCCTGCGGCCGTCCGGCGCTGCTTCCCCCTCGTCGGGCGGGGACAGGCGGTGGACCGGCGTGGCAAGATGCACCGCCACGCCGAGTTGCTGGATGGCGGCCAGCAGCGCTTCGGCAAACCCCTGAAACCCCCCGGCGTAGTAGCCCAGTTTGAACGAACGCGCCCTGAGCCGCGCCCACAGCCACGCCATATTCACCTCATCGGCGTAGGGGCCGAATTTGTTCTTGAGCAGGGGGGCCATAATCGTCTGGTAGGCCGGTTTGCCCATCCAGCGCTCAGACCAGGCCGTCGCGGTGGTTGTTTCGAGCCTGTGCCAGTTCTTTGTCACATATTTGAGATAGAAGCACGCCGCGCCAAACCGCACCCGATCCAGAAAGGAGACCCCCGGAAATCGCAGCACCGCGACCGGGCCGTCAATCGGGGAGAACGTCCCATTCCAGAAATGCGCTGTCACCCCTTTGCGGAAGAACAGCTTCTCCCCATAGCCGATTTCGTGCGTCAGGGTGCGGATTGCCGTGTCTCCCTCGAACACATGGTGATAGAAGCGCTCCAGCGGCCATTCCCACCGTGGGTCCCGAAACCCCGACGCCAACCCCCCCACCTGTTCTGCTCGCTCGTAGATAGTCACGCGGTGACCGGTTCGGGCCAGGTCGTAGGCCGCGCTCATGCCGGCAATCCCCGCGCCAATGATTCCGATGTTCAAGAAGATACTCCTGGTTTCCTCTCAGCTTCACCCACTTCGCCTTCGGGCAACTGAATTTCGGGCGGCGGACACTCAGGCAATTGATGTTCAAGCGACTGGTTTTCCAGCGATTCGCCGGCTTGAGTCGCCCGTTCAATGTCCTTCCAACTGATGCTCTCGCGGAGCATGTACCAGGCTCCGAGCAGGGTAATCGGCAGCCACAGCGCGACATGCAGCACCAGGGTGTAGCCGGTTGCCACGGCGTGCCCCACGTTGAACTGCTTGAGCACGGCGATACCTGGGGCGTCGAAGGTTCCCACGTATCCTGGCGACGAAGGAATGGTGGTGAACAGATTGACGACCGCCGTCATCAGCATCAGCACCGAAAACGGCACGTCCATGGGGAACGCATGCATCACGAACCAGTATTTGGTCGTCTCGGTCAGCCATATCAAGGTGGAGGTGAGGAAGATGAGCGCCATCTCCCGTGGGCTGCGCAGCGATTGAAGCCCCTCGATGATGTGGTCGAACAGGTGGTGAACCTGCGGGCGCAGTGCTTCGGGCAGCACCCGATTGACCCCCCAGGAATAGAGCCGGCGGATACGTTCGGGACGGGCAGCGATGACGAAGAACACCAGCAGCGCCAGCCCGAACAGGCCGCTGAAGACCATGACCATCTGCTGGTAGGCCGGGGGCAAAGGGGCAAACGGGAGCGTGACAAACACAAACAGCAGCATGACCAGCCCATCAAAGACGCGCTCCAGGATGGCCGTAGTCAGTGAGGCGCTCATCGCTACCCCCTCCTTGCGCCGCAGAACGTAGCTGCGCAGCACTTCGCCCGCCCGCACCGGGTAGACGTTGTTGCCCATATAGCCGATGACCACGACCGGGAAGAGGCGCATGGTCGGGATGGGCTTGATATGGCGCAGCATGTAGTGCCAGCGCCAGGTGCGAACCAGAACCGCCCCGAAGTAGACCAGCACGCCCGGCACAATCCACCAGTAGTTTGCTTCCTGGAGTGTCTGCCAGAAGCGTTCCAGGTCTAGCCCGCGCAGAGCAACCCGGAGAAACACGACGCTGACCAGCACCCCGACCCAGAATTTCCAGCTACGCACCCGTTCCTCCTCTGCGTGAACCTGTGAGGTTGAAGATGGCGTCGTTGCCCGTCACTCCGGATTCCCCCTTGCCAGAAACGAACAAATATGCTATACTACAGCAAACGGGCGTTCGGTTGGCATCACCAACACCTTTGCCCGGCAACGCAGCAGCCACCGCAATGGCGCAGCCACACACCCCCAGAGAAAGGGATTCTGCCATGTATCGAACCAGGATTGTCTACGACCGCGAGATTCAAGAATTCGCCATGTACCTGGATGGTGAACTGGTGGGTTTTGCCCGCACCGGTCAGGAGGCTGAAGACACCCTGAACCAGCTCATTGGCGAGCTGATGAACAGCCAGGACCTTCAGGAAGCCGCCTGAATTCGCCGCGCTGGCTCAGCACCCGGAACGAGCGAGGGATTCTCCAAGCACCACCCCCCCTGGCCGCAAAACCTGGGGGTGCGGCCCGATGCAACGGACCACCGTCGAGGGAACCCCGCCGGGCGCAACCCCGCCATCCAGAATCAAAGACAACCGGTTTCCAAACTGCGCGGCCACCTCGTCGCTGGTGGTCGCATCACGCGCCCCGTGGCGGTTGGCGCTCGTCGCGGCCAGCGGTTGCCCCAACCTGCGGATAAGCTGGCGCAACCAGGGATGGTCGGGAATACGCACCGCCACGGTCTCGCCCCCGGCCAACAGCACCGGCGGCAGGTGGTGAGCCGCAGGGACCACCAGCGTCAGCGCCCCCGGCCAGAAGCGCCGGGCCAGGTCTGCGGCCACCGGCGGCATATCCCGCACCACCTGGTACAGGTCGGTCATATCGGCCAGCAACACTGGCAGCGCCATCTGGCGCGGACGCTCCTTGAGCACATACAACTGCTCCACTGCGCTGGCATTCAGCGCCAACGCTCCGATGCCATAGACCGTATCCGTGGGAAACCCAATCGGCAGACCTTCCTGCAACCGCTCAAGGGCCAGGCTAATTGCTTCCGGAGCCTCAATCGAGAGTATCGAAAGAACGGATGCGCTCACGATGCGCCCTTGAGGGTAGTGTAGATGATGACGGCCAGCAGCGCCCCCCCTAGCAGGCCATATTCCGCCAGCAGCGCCCGCCGGAGGGTGCGGGTCGAGTGGTGCCACAGCAGGCTCACCGCAAGGTAGAAGATAACGACCAGGAGGGCACCGCCAGAGAGGTAGTGCGTGGGCCAGTAATTCAGCGCCCAGGTTGCTTCGCCCAGCAGCAACCCCACCATCGCCGCCAGGAGCAGGTTGCCCTTGCGCTGAGTCCACTGGAGCACCTCGAAGGCCAGCAGCATCCCGGTTGCGCCGATCAGCGCTGCGGCATAGAGGGTCCGAAACCGCGCACTGTAGATGGCACTGAAGCAGCTATAGGCAACCAGGTAGGTCACAATGTGCAACACCAGTCGCGCCCGCTGGTGGGTGGCTGGTTCACGGTCCAGGGCGTAGAGCTGGCTCACCAGCACCACGAGCAGCGCCCCCCCTGCCACCACCAGCGACGTCACAAATGCCGTCGCCTGCATCCGCTCGTGGAAGAGCCGAAACAGCGCGAACGAGCCGATGACGCTGAAGGAGGGGAGTATCCAGAACCCTGGGGCCAGGTCAACCTTTGCCACTCCCAGGTTCAGGGTCGGCAGGGTACGCGTCTGCATCGAGGGGTGCCCTCGCACCAGGAGGTCGGCCCCCGTGCTGGTAATCACCACCAGCGCAGCAATCAGCACCCAGGACACCGTAATGGCCGGGATATCGCCGCCTAACTGGGCCTGGAGAATGTTGGGATTGATATCAACCACCAGCACAACCGCCAACCCCAGCACGACAACCAGCACCAGGGAGGCAATTCGATCATAGCGAGGCGTGAAAGATGGCATGGTCAGACGTCTCTTCCTCTACCCGTCGCGTTCCTCCTGGCGCTGGAGTTGCTGCGCTCGCTGCCGCTGCACATAGAGGGGGGGCACCCCATACATCGCCCGCTCGGTGTCGGTCGTGCGCTCCTCGATGTTGCCAAGCGACCAGCGCCCGCCTTCGCGGATAATCTGGGTCCCAAAGTGCTGCGGTTTGCCCACCGATAGCAACCAGCGGTCCCAGGCCATGGCCTCAAGCGTCCAGGCCCGCATCTCGCCCATCTTTGCGGCCCGGTGCGACAGAAGACGCGACAACTCATAGTGGCGCGGACGTTCTCCATACAGGAGCACCAGAGCCGCATGAAAATTATCGCGAGAATCCTTGATAGCTCCCTGTTCATAGAGCGCCAGCACCCGTTCGCAGCGGCGGCGCACACTCTCGATATCCGACCCCCCGACCTGGGACTCAATCGTTTCCTGCGCCATCTGAGCCAGTTCGTCGTCCGGCTCCAGAAACGGACTACCGATCATATCATCATCCATCATGAGTCCCTCCTTTCTTCTGTCGAATATCGGTCGCTATCTGCCACAGGTGCTATGGCAGAATGGTACTATGGTGTAATAACCCTCTCCTCCTGTCATTATACCACAGACCAACCACCGCCGGACAGGGAAGAATCGCCCCTATCCGCTGGGGGAAACCACCGGCTGCTTGCTGGCATGGGTCAGGACCTCGCAGCCATGCACGTGCAGCAGCACCAGATCCTCGATACGAACGCCTCCCCACCCCTCCAGATAGATACCCGGTTCAACACTGAAGACGTTGCCAACCCGCAGCGTCTGTTGCGGCTCACCCCGCCGGAGCCGCGGCCCCTCGTGGATATCCAGGCCGACCCCGTGCCCCAACCCGTGCCCGAACTCCTTGCCGAACCCGGCGGCTTCAATCCGCTCCCGCGCCAGGGCATCGGCCTCCACTCCGCTCATGCCCGGACGGATACCTGCTACCGCGCAGCTCTGCGCCCCCAGAACCAGGTCATAGATAGTCCAGAAGCGGTCGTCTGGTTCGCCCAGCACCACCGTCCGCGTCATATCGGCGTGGTAGCCCTGAAAGCGGGACCCCATATCAATCACAATCGGGCGACCTGTCCCCAGAAGGTCGTCACCTGCTTCCGCATGGGGTTGAGCCGCGTTAGGGCCAGCGGCAACAATGAGCGGAAACGCCACCCCCTCAGCGCCCCGTTCTCGCATCGCCACCTCCAGCATCCACGCTGCCTGACGCTCGGTCTGGTCTGGCCTGAGCGATGGCAAAACAGCCTCAACCGCCGCATCGGTTATCGCAATCGCCCGGCGCAGCAGGGCCAGTTCGTTGGAATCCTTCACCTCCCGCAGGGGAGCCACCAGGTCCTCAACCGGATGCAGCGATGGGGCCGGGTCGGGCGAAGCCGCCTCGTGGCATGCCTCGACCATCGCCTGGTGCTGCGCCACCGCCACGGCGTGTGCCTCGAACGCAACCGCCCGGAGTTGCATCTCTCGCACGGTGGCCGCCAGAACCTTCGGAAACGGATGCTCGCCACTTATCTCCCGCAGCGTAAAGCGGGGAGCTTCGCGGGTAACCTGCACCCGATAGCGAAAGTCAGTGAATATCGTCGCGGTGTCCTGGGTTATCAACAGCACCCCGGACGACCCGCGAAACCCGCTGAGGTAGCGCCGGTTCGGCGCGGATGTCACCAGAAAGGCTTCGATAGCCCGTTCCTGCAAGAGGCTGCGGAGCCTGGTCAAACGCTGAGATACCTGGTCATTTCCATCTTTGGTCATCGAGTTACCCGGTCCTTCACCATCCTCATCTTTCCTCTTCCCGTCCCGTGCCCTCCCCCATTTGACAAACCTCGGCATCACTTCTATGATGCTGGTATCTGGGAAAACGGGTGGAAATGAATGAATGAAGGAGGTGTCTGATTGAAGATAAAGCGAAAACATCGGCGGTTGTATCGGGGGATATTGTTTCTGATTGCGGTGCTGGTTATTCTTGCGCTGGTGCTGCCCACGTTTCTCATACCGCCAACCCCGGTGCCGGTTGCCCCCTAGAACTAGAACATGAACGGCGTTGACGAACTGAGGTAAGCGGTCATATTCAGGGCTGGCTCTGGGGTTCCCCGCCCCCGACCACCTCGTCAACCCATCGCAAATAGGAATCGGACCCTCGGACGATGGGCAGGGCAATCACCTCCGGCACCTCGTAGCGGTGGAGTTCTCGAATACACGCCGCCAGACGGTCATAGGCTTCGGCGCGGGTCTTGAGCAGCACGAGATACTCATCATCCTGCACCACCTTTCCTTCCCATTCGTAGCAAGAGCGGATGGGAAAAACCTGAGCACAGGCGGCCAGTTTCCGGGCAACGCTGGTCTGGGCAATGGCCCATGCCGCTTCCGAATCGCCGGCAGAAACCTGAACCACCAGATAGGGAGCTTCACCATTCATAACCATACACCACCCCGAACGGAGAAACGGAGAAGGGCCAGGAGGCAGAGGGAAGAGAGAGAAGCCCCGGTCGAGAAATCATGCCGCCTCCTCTTCCGGGGATCCCAACCTGTGCTATCCTGGCTCGCAAAAACCCGCCTGCCATAAATTGATGATCCAGGTGCTATGCGCGGATAGGCAGGTTATTTTTTCTTCTTCTTGCCGCTCTGCGTGGACTTCTTGCCGGTCTTGGCTTCGTAGGTCACAATCGGAGCCTCAAGCTGCCCCTTGGCAACCATCCACCCAAACACCATTGGCAGAACGATCATCCCCACCATAAACCACAGCGCCGGATTCGTGATGCTCGCCCACGGCTCGTACAATCCTCCAATTGGTTCCATGATACTACCTGCTACTTTCTAGGTGTTCAAATGTACCCGAAGGTACGCTTGGTCCATTTCCGAAATTCCTGCTTCATTCTGCACCGCCCGCTCAGGCGCGGGTCTTACCCGCAGTCCACAGGCGTACTTTACGTCCCGACGTAGCCACGGCCGGGGACGACCAGTTCAGGACTGGTAGCCTGGATCGGCGATCTGGTTGCTCTCGCCAGTCCGATACTATGGAGGAAGCCATCTCGCGTCCACCCGCCCCAGGGGGCCTTTTTAATCGTGGGTCAGCGCAACCGGACTGCTCTCATAGCCCATCATCGGCGCTCCAACCGGCTTGGTTCTCGCTCTATTGGGGCCTCCGGGAAGCATGTTCTTTGCATTCCACTCCTTTCTTTGTGCGCATCCTGGGTACTCCTGTTCACTTTCAGGGATATTTTGCCTATCTCGCTATAGCTCCCAACTACTGAAAACGGTCACCAGAAGTAGGTGTCCCCGAACATGTGACTCAATATCGTCTATGGTTTGTATTATATCACAAAACGTTGCCTCTCGAATCATGGTCCCCGATGCCACCCCGTCGCAGCCCGGCGGAAAAAAGATGACCCCTGGATGCCCCACCAGGGACGCCAGGGACGCAAAAACCGCACCGCCTGAACGCGCCTGGGTAGGTATCGGGGTCGGCAACCGGAGTTGGATATCGCAGACGGAAGAACAGGTGACACACGGACGACGAAGGGTGATGCTCGCCCCCGTTCTTGCCTACCGGGTTGCTTTGTGAATCGTCTCGATAAGTTCACTCACAATCTCATCGTGCGTGTGGGACGAATCATCCAGGCAGTTCCGGGTGTAGCATTCCAGGATGACCGAACTCGCGCTGGTCAGCGCCGCTTTGATCGCCGTTATCTGGTGAAAAATCTTCCGGCAATCGTGTCCCTCTTCAACCATGCGCTGAATACCGCGGATTTGCCCCTCAATGCGTCGGAGTCGCAGCAGGAGATCATCACGAATGTCAGGCGAGATTGGACGAACAGTTTCTGCCATTTCTGCCATGGTCATGGTATGGATGGATCACGTTGGATCAAGCGGTCAGGGTTCAACCAGGTCAATGCCCCTGGTCACCCCGGACGATGGGTGATGACGCGCTCCCTGAGCGGAACGGAACGACGGTGCTCAGGCCAGGAGCTTTTCGAAGGCGCTCTTATAGGCGCTCTCAGGCCGCGACCCCACCAGGCGGTCCACTTCCTGCCCCTGCTTAAACATAATGACCGTCGGAATACCCTGTATCCCAAACTTGGTGGCCCACTGGACTTCCTCATCGGTGTTGACCTTGCCAATCGTCAGTTTGCCTTCATATTCACCGGCGAGCTTATCCAGAATTGGCCCGACGACCCGGCACGGCGCACACCACGGGGCCCAGAAGTCCACCACCACCGGTGTATCGGACTTCAACACAACCGCCTCGAAATCGGCATCGGTAATGGTCGTTGTTTTTGCCATAGAGAACCTCCCTCTCAAGAATGAAAATTTATTACCTCGTCACCTGCGATGACATGTAATGGAACCAGATGGGGTCTCTGCTTTGATACAGATACCCGGTACGGGTATATTGTAGCGAAATCCAGCCGGGCTGTCAAGGGGAGAGAACCGCTGCCCATGCAGCGGTTCTCTCCTGTTCATCCTCCAAAACTCCACCCACAAAAGATTCTGATGCTGTACAATAAGCACAAGTAATAAGTGGAAACTGACGACGGGTTGCCAGAAGGGAAGATGAGAAAGCAATGGTCGCTTTCCCAAAACGCATCGGGGCGTTTCCTGGCAACCTGTTGAAAGCCAGCAACGGTGCGTTCCCTACCGGTTCAGGTCGGTAGCCCTCTGCCCCGCTCGTTCTGAAGCCCCTGTACGGAGGTATCCATGTATTCGGTTCAAACTTCTCCTGGTGGAGCAGATGATCGCTATGTTGACTCGCCGGGTATCAACCCATGGGCAATACTCGATACCCTGCCGGAATATATCGCCGTGGTAGATATGGGAGGGACCATCCAATATCTCAATGCAGCCTGGTACCAGCTTATTCTGGAGCGCTCTGTCGGTGATATCGGATTCACGGTTGGGGGCCACTATCTCACCAGTTTTCAGGCCACGTTCGGGCGGGGCGGAGCCGATGTTCAGACCATGGAAGAGGGTCTTTATGCCGTGCTGGATGGTCGGCGCGACCAGTGGGTCTGCGAATATCCCTATGACCAGGCGGGGGAGAAGCGATGGTTTACCACGACAATCATCCCGACCTATATGGTCAACGGGTCCCGCGGGGCGCTCATTCGCCAGATGGACACCACCACCACAAAGCAAACCGAAGAGCGCCTTCGCCACCAGAACACCGCCCTGGAGGCGGTCCGATCTACGGCCAAGCGGTTTCTGAAATCTCCCGACCTGAACCGGCCCATGGAAATGGTCCTGGAACACCTCAGCCAGGCGACCGGCCTGAGCCGGGACTATACGGTGGCAGATGTCGTTGCGGCCGCAGCCTGCTACCACCATCTGGAACAGTCGCCGGCTTGCTCCGATGCCCCCCCCCACCAACTACCGCTCATGGGAGCGGAAATGGGTACGAGCATCTGCGCTTCCTCGACCACCTCTGGAACCCCACGGCAGGCACCGGGGTTGAAATTGAAATGGGTAGGGGCGAGGAGCGAGCTTCATTTCAGCCCGAAACCAGGCCAGGAACGACCAGTTGGAAACGAATCAAACCGTAAGATCGAAAGATGAGCGAACGGCCCCTTCTCCCGCAGAGGCAGCGCACCCCGGCAAAGCTCCCTGCCAACGGGCCTGCTCTGCGGGAGGAACCAGAAACCTGCCAGTTACTCAGACAATATCTCCCATCGCAAAGAGCAATCCTCCCTCGCAGGCCACCTGACCATCCACCAGGGCCCGACCGCTCCCCCGTCCAACGTTGCGACGAATCTTCTCCAAGGTTACCTCCAGGCGAAGCGTGTCTCCGGGAAGCACCGGACGACGGAAGCGGACCTTGTCCACCCCCGCAAAGAAGGCCAGTTTTCCTTGATACTGCGGCAAGCTCAACACCGCCACGGCTCCGGCCTGAGCCATCGCCTCGATAATCAGCACCCCCGGCATAATCGGTTGCTCCGGAAAGTGCCCTGAAAAATGGCTCATTGATGGTGACCATCTTCTC
>JAAUSY010000261.1 GCA_012032475.1 Chloroflexaceae bacterium | reverse complement strand
CAACGCCGCAGAAACCCCGGCCCCGACAGAACCCGCGGATGGTGTTCCTGAACGGGCAGGCCCCTTCACCACCCCCACCCGATTTGAGCGATATCGCGTGCGCCAGCAATAGCCTATTGCACCGACCGGAAAGCGCTCATGGACTCCGTCTATCCCTTCCTGGACGATGCCCAGAAGGAAACCATGCTGATGGATACGTTCATCCCCCAGGGACACTGGGCGCATACCACCGAGGGGATTACGACCTACCCGTTTGACCCTGAGCGAGGGAAGCAACTGCTGGAAGAGGCCGGGTGGCTCCCCAGTGAGTGGGGCGACGAGCCGCGGGTCAATGCTGCTGGCGAATCGCTGGCGCTCAAATATACCACCACCGACGCCCAGTTCCGGATGACCTTCTCGACTGTGTTGCAGCAGCAATTGATGGAAAACTGCGGCATCCAGATTATCCGCACCCACGCGCCCGGTTCATGGTGGTTTGGCACCGCCACAGGTTTGCAGCGGCGTGACTTCGAACTGGGGGTGTTCGCCTGGGTGGGGCAGGCCGACCCCTCCGGCGACACGCTCTATGCCTGCAACCAGATCCCCCTGCCAGAAAATAACTGGAACGGGCAGAACTACATGGGGTGGTGCAATGAACAGGCAAGCCAGGCCATCCTTGCGGCCAACAACACCCTGGACCGCCAGGAGCGCATAGAACAGTACAAGATTGCGCAGCAGGAATTCAGCAAAGACATGGTCAGCCTGCCACTGTTCAACCGCTTCGAGGCCAACGCAACAACAAATAACCTGCTCAACTTCGAACCCGATGTGAGCGAGGCATCGTATGTAACGAACATCCACGAATGGCAAATGCAAGATGGCAGTGACACCGTTATCATTGGCCTGACCCAGAAGCCGTCCACCTTCCTCGCCGCCATCGAACCCTCCTCCGTCACGCAGCTTGCCTACGACCTGATTTCCGTGCGGGCCGCCACCGGCAAGGGGTACGACTTCCAGCCCGTGGCGCTGAAACAACTGCCCTCCCTGGAGAACGGCATGGCCCGGCTGGAGACGGTCGAGGTGAACGCCGGCGACCGCGTGTGGAGCACCAGCGGCGAATCGGTAGACCTGGCCCCCGGTGTCGAGGTGGTGGACGCGAACAATGCGCGGGTGGTCTATGAAGGCGGCCCCCTCCAGATGCATCAACTCATTGCGAACTTCGAACTGGTCGAGGGGCTGACCTGGGAGGATGGCGAACCAGTCAAGAAGGCCGATATCGAACTGGCCCACAAGATAAACTGTGACACGAACACCGGCCCCATCAACCTGCTCATCTGCGATTCTCAGCAGGGGGTTGAAGTCACCAGCGACACCACCTTCACGGTGACCTACCTGCCCGGCGCGAAGCCGCCCACCTACCAGGTCTTTACACCAGGCACCTTTGCCGGCACATCGTTCACCGTGGGAGCCTACCCCTCCCACCTCACCCTGTCCGACGGGCGCAAACTGGCCGATGTCCCCGCCGAAGAGTGGTCAAAGCTGCCCGAAATAGCCACCAGGCCACTCAGCTACGGCCCCTACCGGCTGGTCAGTTGGGATGAGCAGCGAATGGTCTTTGAGGCGAACCCGCACTACTACCTGGGCGAACCCGCTATCAAGAACGTGATTGTGCAGTTCTTCGACAACACGAACGCGGTGGTGGCGCAGTTGCTTTCTGGCGAGGTGGACGTGGTGGGGCACGAGACGCTCGGTGCGGGCGAAGAGCTTCAGTCGGTCATTGACGCGGGAGCCGAGGGGAAAATCCAGTTCTTCCCACTCACCAGCGCAACCTGGGAGCATATGGATATGAATCTGTTCGTCAGGTAAGGTGGGTCGTTGGCAACTGGTGACGAGTGACGAGTGACGAGTGACGAGTGGCGGGGGTCCCGATGGCGGCATTTCTCATACGGCGGCTCATCCAGATGGCGGTAGTGATCTTCTTCGCCTCGGTGGTGTCGTATGCGCTGCTCTACCTGGCTCCTGGCGGACCGGTGAAGTGCCCCGGCTCGGACCCCCGCTGCCGCAAACTCTCTCAGGATGCCATCCTCCGGATGCGCGAACGCTTCGAGTTGGACCTTTCCATCCCCGTTCGCTTCACGCGCTGGTTTGTGGGCTTCCCCCGCGGCCCCCTGACCGTTGGCGGAACCACGTTCTTTGGCGAAGTCACGGTGGGGTGTTCGGTGCCGAACCTCGTTCGTCTGCGCTACGCCGATGGCCGGGTTGATGTCGTTGAGCGCGGGTGCCAGCAGCCGGTCACCCTGGCCGACCTGGAGGGACGCCCGACCAGTCGTGGAATGCTCTTCTGGGACTTTGGCCTCTCGCAGGTGATGCTGAAAGACCAGCCGGTGGTTGATGTCATTGGGGGGCGGGTGTGGTATACCGTGGTCCTGATGGGCGTTTCGACGCTCATCACGCTGCTGATTGCCATCCCGATGGGCGTCTACTCTGCGGTGCGGCAATATTCCCGCTTCGACTACGTGATGACGACCCTGGCCTTCATTGGCTCGTCGCTGCCCACCTTCTTTTTCGGCATTATGCTCATCCTCGCCTTCGCGGTGATGCCCGCAGAAATCGGCAAGGATATCGGCCTCATCCCCGAAGATACCTTCACGCCCCACTATATTCTCCCGCCGGGCAGCGAAAAGGCCAACAAAGACTATGTGCTGCTGCCCTTCGGGGTCACTATCGAGGCCGGTTCGCCCATAGATTACGGGTTGCACTTCATCCTGCCGTGCGCCGTGCTCGTGTTTGTCAACATTGCCCAGTGGAGCCGCTTCATCCGTTCCAGTATGCTGGAAGTGCTCCGCCAGGACTACGTCCGCACGGCCCGCGCCAAGGGGGTGCGCGAGCGGGTGGTCATTCTCAAACACGCCTTTCGCAACGCGATGATTCCCTTTATCACGCTGCTGGCGAACATTCTGCCCACGTTGATTGCCGGGGCGGCCGTGACCGAGGCCGTTTTCAACTGGCCCGGCCTGGGGAGCCTGCTGGTGCAATCGCTTGAGCAGCACGACTACCCGGTTGCCATGTCGTTGCTCTACCTGACGATTGTGCTGCAACTGGTGGGATACCTGGTTTCAGATATGTTGTATACGGCGGCTGACCCACGTATTCGGCTGTCGTAGCGGGACCCACCAGCAATGAATGAAATGAATGAAATGAGTGATACGCGTGAGGAACAAGAACGTAGGGATAGCGGATATGTATAGATGGAACCTGGACCTGTGACACCGGCTGACCTGGACCTTTCCCTCGACCAGTCGGGTGCGGCCCGCTCCGAGAGCCAGTGGCAGATGGTGCTTCGGCGGTTCCGCCACCACCGTATGGCAATGATTTGCCTGGCAGTTCTGGTGGTGATGCTTGCGGCATCTCTCTTGCTCCCCTTCTTCGTTGCCCGCCCCAGAGCCGAAGTAGACCGCGCCTATCGCTACCTCCCCCCTCTGGTCACGGACCCGGCGGGCATATTCCACCTCCTGGGCACTGACAACCTCGGTCGGGACTACCTGATTCAGCTCATCTACGCGGCGCGGGTATCGCTCACGGTTTCGGTCACGGTTTCCACCGTAGCAACCCTGATTGGCCTCACCCTTGGTCTCCTGGCGGGATATTTCGGCGGGTGGACGGATAGCATCATCACGCGCTTCCTCGAATTCGTCGCGACCTTCCCGCTCTTTGTCATTCTGCTCATTCTGCTGGCGGCGCTGCTTGAGACCGAAAAGCCGCTCTCGCTGCCGGGGCCGCTCATTGAGGTGGTGGCCGTCATCACCGCGACCCCCGACCACGAGGCCGAAAAAATCGCCCTGGTGATTCTCGGCATGGCCGGGTTGCTGTGGCCTTCGACGGCCCGCCTGATGCGCGGGATGGTGCTCTCGGTACGCGAACACCTGTACATCGAGTCGGCGCGGGCGCTTGGGGCGTCGAGCCTGCGTATCATCCTCAAGCATGCCTTTCCGAACGCTTTTCCGCCGCTGATTGTAGACTACACCCTGCTGATGAATACCGTCCTGATTTACGAAGCCTCGCTGAGCTATCTGGGGTTTGGCATCCAGGACACGCCCACCTGGGGGAATATGCTGAAGGCCGCAGAGGCGAACATGCTGGCGCACCCGTGGATGCCGCTCATTCCTGGCCTGCCCATCCTGCTGGCGTCGCTGGCAATCAACTATGTGGGCGATGGAATGCGCGACGCGCTGGACCCGCGGCTGAGGAAGTAGCCAATGAAAATGAAGCAAGAATCAACAACGCATCAGCAAGAGCCGCTGCTCCAGATTGAAGGACTAACGACCCATTTCCTGACCGAGCAGGGAGCCATCCACGCCGTGACGGGGTGGACCTCGCGGTACGGCGGGGGGAGACCCTTGGCATGGTGGGCGAAAGTGGCTGCGGCAAGAGCGTGACCGCGCTCTC
>JAAUSY010000260.1 GCA_012032475.1 Chloroflexaceae bacterium | reverse complement strand
TGGCTCCGAGCGTGCGCATGTTATGTACCCGGTCGGCCAGTTTGATGAGCACGACCCGTGGGTCATCCGCCATGGCATGAACATTTTGCGGTAGGTGTGGGCCTGGGCTTCTTCTTTGCTGCGAGCCTCCAGAACCGAAAGTTTGGTCACGCCATTGACCAGGGTGGCGACTTCTTCCCCAAAGGCGTCCTGGATATGCTGCAGGGAGACATTGGTGTCCTCGACCACATCATGCAAGATAGCCGCAGCTATCGTTTTGTCATCCATGTGGAGGTCCAGGAGGATACTGGCGACTTCGAGGGGGTGGGTGATGAACGGTTCTCCGCTCTGCCGATATTGCCCGATGTGGGATTGCTCCGCCAGGGTGTAGGCCCGGCAAATCATGGGACAGTCCAGATCGGGCAGGTAGGTGCGCAGGCGGAACATGAGCTTTTCGACGGCGGGCGAGCAGGGAGGGTGACAAGCGAGGACATCCGAAGTGGAAATGGCGGCAGAAGTAGGGGGTGGGCTGAGGGTCAGGGCACGAGCCGCGGCTCCCGCCCCATTCTGGCACGTGGCGAAACCATTCTGCGGAAGGTCAGTTGGCGGACCTGCTGAGACGGATAGTGGTGCGTCACCATTGACACCGGGTTGTTGAACCTCATAGACCCTGGTTGATCCCATTGCAGGTATCCTTACTGCTCATGGGCTATGATTGTATGGATAGTTAGTCGGTCGGTCGTCTGGTCATATGGTATCAGAAAAGGGCGGCAAACGCAAATGGCTTTTTTTATGTCTCTCTCGCACGTTGCGCCCACGACCATTTTGCGCTACTATATCCAGTGTTATCTGTGTCGTTTCCCGTTGTCCGGGGAAGAAGAGGAGGTAGGGTCATGGGGTATGATGGACCTTCTGGCAAGGTCGAGGGTGGGGAGAAGTCCCACGCTCCGGCAGGCGAAGCGAGCGGGTTGCAGGCCTTCGCGGTTCTGGGGCAGTTTCTTGAGGAAGATGGCTGGTTTCCGCAGCGGGTTGAGGACAAGTTTGCCTATCGGACCTATTACCATGGGGAGCATGGGGGGATGCTCTGCTATGCGCTGATTCGGGTGGATTGGCAGAAGTTTCTTTTCTATGCGATTGCGCCGTTCAATGTGGCTGAGGAGAAGCGACCAGCCGTCGCGGAGTATATCACGCGGGCGAATTATGGCCTGCCGATAGGCAATTTCGAGATGGATTATTCCGATGGCGAGGTCCGCTATCGGTGCAGCCTGGATTTTGAGGGGGTCGCTCTGACGCCGAGCTTGGTGAAGAACATCGCCTATCCCGCAGTCTACACGATGGATTATTATCTGCCTGGTTTGATGAAGGTGGTCTTTGGCGACCATTCGCCGTTGGAAGCTATCGAGGAGGTGGAACGAGGGGTGAAGCCGCCTGCGGCTGAGGAGGTGGAGGGGAGCCGACGGTAGGGAGGGAGGGATGGATGGACGGGAGCCAGCGTGTTCACATCCCCAGGCGACGGGTGCGGTAGGTCAGTTCTTTGGCTCCGAATTTGCTGATCTGCCCGGTTTGCTCCAGGGCTTCGGCTTCGCGGTGGGCAGTCTCGGCCAGGCCGGTTTCTCCCAGTTCGACCAGGCGGGTTGCTACGGTGCGGAGCAGCCTGCTGGCCCGTGTGTTGTCTCCACTGGAGGCTGCGGCTGCCGCTTGCTCGTGCAGACGAGCGGTGTTTGCCCGCTTGGCGGCGTTCAGCACCGCTGGCGCGAGGGGCAGCGGGTGAGGCGTGGAAACCGCCACGAGGTTGATGGTGTCGGAAGCGGCGGCAGGTTCGGTGGAGGGAGAGCGGCGGTTGGTGGTGAGCGCAAGTTGCGCCAGGGTCCGGGGTTGGTTCTCCGCCAGGGTAAAACGGGACGGGGACGGGAGGGCAGAAACCAGCATCTCCAGCAGGACCCGTATGGTCGTTCCGCGCTCCAGGTTGCCCAGGGGGATAGCCCAGGTTTCGGGGTGGGAGTGGACGGGTTCGGTTGGCCCCAGAAATGGGCTGATGCGCGTGGCGCGATACAGGGTCACCTGCTGTCCCGGGCGGATGGTCAGGGCAACGGAGCGGGCCACGACCGAGCGGGCCGCGGCCAGTTCCTGCGCCACCGCCTGGGGTATCTCGTCGGCGTTGCGAAGAAACATGGCCGTCCCATGGCTCAGGTCCGCCAGCCTGGTGAGCACCTCTTCCTGGAAGTCCCCTCCAAGCCCGATGGTCGTGATGGTTATGCCTTCGGCGGCGGCCAACCGAGCCATGGCAAGGCATCCATCGGGGTTCTGCGTAAACCCATCGGTGAGCAGGAGCAATCGCTCAATGAGGCCGGGATGGTGGGTAGTGGAGCGGCCCTTGCGGAGTTCCGACCGTCCGAGCTGCAATCCGCTTGCCAGGTCGGTTTTTTCTCCCAGGTTGAGCTGTTTGAGCATCTCAATGCCTCGAATCAGTTCGGCCCGTTCTGCGCCGCTCATGGTCGGGACGAGGACGATGGCTTCTTCGGCACAGGCAACGAGCGAGAACCGGTCGGCCATGCCCATCTGCTCGACGACGCTGTGCAGGGCCCGCACGACGTAGTCGAGCGCACCGGGGGACTGGGCCCGCATTTCTTCTGGGATGGGGCCGGTGAATTGCCAGACGGCCATGCCATCCACCAGCACCTCCTCTGCTCCATGGGTACGAACCATCTGCCGAAATTGTGCTTCGTTGATGATAGGAATGCGCATGGAGCGGCTGGCATCGGCAACGATAGCCCAGTTCACCGCCTGACCGGGGGGCGTTTTTCCGTCGAGACCAATCTCCACCAGGACGTAGCAAAGCTGCGGGTCACTTTGCAGCACCAGGGTGAGGGGAGAGGGCTGGATGGTCATCGTCATAGCCATGGGTCGCTTCAGGTCGCCTCCATCTTTCAACCCCCGTCCCTCCAGCTTTCGACCTTCATCTTCCCATGCCCGAACACGCACGCCTTGCCGACATGCACCAGGCTCCCTGCCAGCAGCACCACCCGCACCGCTGGTGGCACCCCGCGGAGCACTGCACTCCCCACCAACCCGCCAAGCTGCATGTGCTGCTGCCTGCCGCCGCGCCCCGATGTGCGCCCCCACTCCACCCAACGCACCTGCTCCCGCTCCACGGTGATAGCCGATGCCTGCGCCACCAGGGCGCGATAATCCACCTCCCACGGCCCCGCGCCGTGAAATACCGAGAGCGCATGGAGCCGCCAGCAAATCGCCTGCACCAGTGCACCAGAGTCAATGGTTTGCAGCCATTCGCCCTGCGTCCTGACCCGCAGCGGCAAGACCAGGTGCAGGCGCAGGTCTGCGGGCAGGGCCCGCGCCCGCGCCGCGATGGCTGCCCCATCCAGCAGCGGCAGAGCGCCCACGCCGGGCGGCACGCGCCCCTCCTGGTAGATCACGGGACCGGTGGGCTGCCACGGTCGGAGCACCTCAACCCGCTCCAGTCGGGCACGGGCGTGCCGTTTGCCAAGCCCCATCTGCCCCAACTGCTCAAAGGCGCACAGGAAGGCCGGCAAATGGTCTACGCCGCGCCCGATGAGCACCAACCCGAATTCCAGCACCGCGCCGGCCCCATACGTTGTGCGACTATCCGGTGGTGGCTCGATGACAAAGGGGCGGGGAACATCTCTGAGGTCGTGCAGATGAGGGATATCGGGGGGATGGGGGGTCTCAAACACCCATCGGTAGGGGCAGAGCGGCGTCATCGTGCAGGCATCCACGTGGTTCCAGCACGACGGCGGACAGGTGGCTCGCTGGAAGGCATAGCCAAAGCCACCGCGGAGCATCGCCCCCTGGTAGCGGGGCAACGTGGCATCCTCCAGGAGACGCAAGGTCACGCGGGCGCGGAGCAAGGGCAGTGCCGACGGAAGAGACAACGGCAGGGACTCACCGGTCATCACCATCGTTGCTACTGCTACTTTCTAGGTGTTCAAAAGTACTCGAAAGTACGTCTTGTCCATTTTCGAAATTCCTGCTTCGACCTGCACTGCGCTCTCAAGCGAACGTCTTACACGCAGTCCACAGGCGTATTTTACGTCCCGACGTAGCCACGACCGGGGACGGTCGGTTCAGGCGGCACCGACGAGCCGCAATCCTTCGTCTCGAATGTTCCGGGCCGCGTTCAGGTCTCGATCCAGCCGGGTACCACAGGCAGGACACGCCCACACCCGCTCTGCCAGCGTGAGGTCGTGGTTGACGGCCCCACACACGTGGCAGGTCTTGCTGGATGGGTAGAACGGGTCAACTCGCACCACCTGCCCCGCTTTGTAGCTGAGCTGACGAATAATCTCGCTGAACGCCGCATCCGCTATCGCCCGCGCCAGCCTCCGATTTTTCAGCATTCCTACCACGTTGAGCGTTTCCAGGGCTATGGTGCAGGCTTTCTGTGCCAGTCGGGTGGTCAGCTTGTGCGTTGCATCCGCTCGCAGATTGGCGATGC
>JAAUSY010000078.1 GCA_012032475.1 Chloroflexaceae bacterium | reverse complement strand
CGGCCAATCCCTGGTCGAGCAGGCGGTGGGCCCGCTTCACGATGGCTTCCTGCTGTTCGAGCGGCGTCAGGGGGTATCCATTCGGTTCAACATCTGCCGGGCCTTCCTCCCCATCTCACTGGTCGCATCAATCGCAAGAACCTGCTCCAGGCAGCGGCGTCGTTCGTGGCGGTCGCTGGCGGCAGCCCCCAACCACATCCAGGCGGCCTGGTTGTCAGGTTCGAGCCGGGTTGCCTGCATCAGAAGCGCGTTTGCCCGGTCTCTCTGGCCTGCTTTGAGCGTGGTGATAGCCTCCGGTATCAGATTGGTAGTATTCATTGGTTGGACCTCCTGCCTCGGATACACACTGGCGGCTCACCGTCCAGCATGCGCGAGGTTGCAGTATCGTTTCGTTGAGGACGATGCGTGCTCACCCGGTCATCGTCCGATGCATCATGGCGCTTTCCGGTATCTCACTGTATCTAACCATGGTTTGGAGATGGTTTCTGGGGAGGAAGATTACAGCACGCTGTCAACTGTGGCAAAAAGCCGCAACGAGCCACGAAACGAACTGCTGAACGAGCCGCTGACCGCCAGGTCCCTATTCGATGATGGCGCTGCCAACCAGCACAAACCCGACCCCGGCCATCACCAGAAAGGCGTCTACCAGGACCAGGAGCCACTCGCGGAGGTAGGTCTGGTCGGCCACCTGAATCAGCTCATACCGTATCAGTTTGTCCGAAGCCCAGATGAGCAGCAGCCCGATGATGAGGTATTTCATAGCATGATGATTATACCACTGCGCCGGTCCGCCGGTCCGCCGGTCCGCCGATCACTGGATGCGGGTCATGGGTGTATCATGGCGGGGGCATTCATTTCATAGTCGGATGACCCATACCAGTCAAGACAGGTTTTCAGGAGGCGTATTCATATGTCTATTCTCGGTATCATCCTCATGATCGTGATTGCCGCTATCAGCGGGGCCCTGGGGCAGGCCATCGTCAAGTATTCGCTTGGGGGGTGGCTGGTCACGACCGGGGTCGGGTTTGTTGGCGCGTTGATAGGCTACTGGCTGGCCGGGGCGTTGGGGTTGCCCTCTTGCTGACCATCAACATTGACGGGCAGACCTTCCCGCTCATCTGGGCTATCATCGGCTCGGCGCTCTTCACGCTGGTCGTGAGCCTGGTGCATCGCTATCGGGGGCAGATTTTCCGCCGGTAGGTGGGGCATGGGGCGTGGGGCGTGGGGCATGAAAAGCCACGCCCCACGCCTCTGGGGTTCCGAATGGTCATCTTGCGCCAATCTGTGCTATACTGGAAGCGGCCCGATGGCCCATCGGATACAATGATGATGATGATAATTGATTGATTTGGATAGTCGAGCAAGAAAGGTGACCTGCCCACTATGATGGGAGACAAATATCTATCGCGCACCATCGCGTTGTTTCTGGGATGGCTCGGCCTGCTTGCCGCGCTGCTGACGGCCTGCGGGAGCCAGCAACCCACCGGCCTGGCCGTAGCAAGTCCCATTCCGTCTTCCCCGCCTGCCAGCGACCTTGTCGCTCCGCCGCGCCCGGCTGCCGCGCCCGACGCGGAGCGCCTCCCAGAGTCTCTGGCACCTTCTGCCACTCCTTCCCAAACCCCGTCCCCGCTCCCCTCGCCCACCCCTTCGCCCACCTCGGCGGTCGTGCGTTTTGCCGTCATCGGAGATTTTGGGTTGGCGGGACCGCCAGAAGAGGAAGTAGCGACGATGGTAAAAAGCTGGAACCCCGATTTCATTGTGACGACGGGCGATAACAACTATCCCAGTGGCGCGGCTGAGACGATGGACGAAAATGTCGGGCAGTATTACCACAACTATATCTTTCCCTACCAGGGAACATACGGTGAGGGCGCAACGGTCAATCGCTTCTACCCGGTGATTGGCAACCACGACGTGATGACCGAGCAGGGGCAGCCCTACTTCGACTATTTCACCCTGCCGGGCAACGAGCGCTACTACCGCGTGACGCACGACCCGGTGGCAATCTTTGCGCTCAACAGCATGCCCGGCAGCGAGCCAGATGGCGTTACCAGCGACTCGGTGCAGGCCGAATGGCTGCGCCAGGAGTTGGCAGCCTCGGACGCCTGCTGGAAACTGGTGGTCTTCCACCACCCACCCTATTCGTCGGACCGGCGCGGCCCCTACGATTGGATGCGCTGGCCGTTTCAGGAGTGGGGAGCGGATGCAACGCTCGCCGGCCACCACCATGTCTACGAGCGCATTATGGTGGATGGGATGCCGCACTTTGTCAACGGGCTTGGTGGGGGGGCCCGCTACGCCTTTGGCGAAATCCCAGAGGGGAGCGAGGCCCGCTACAACGCTGACCACGGGGCGATGCTGGTGGATGCTACCGCGGGTCAGATAACCTTCCGGTTCTTCAGCCGCAACGGGCAGGTGATGGATACGTATGCGATGGAGAAGACGTGCCCCTGAGCGCAGGTGAACAGGGGGAGCTACGATAGCATAGATTGAGATACGATGGGAATTGAGACGAACATTCTTCAGGGTGATTGTCTGGAGGTGCTTGCAACTTTCCTAGACAACACCTTCGATCTCATTGTAACCTCCCCGCCCTATGCCGACCGACGCGCCGGGACCTATGGCGGTATCCACCCGGATGAATACGTGGGCTGGTTCTTGCCCCGCGCCGCTGCGTTTCTGCGCGTGTTGAAGCCGACGGGCACTTTTATCCTGAACATCAAGGAGCAAGCCGTTAGTGGCGAACGCCACACCTACGTGATTGAGCTGATTCTCGCGCTGCGGCAGCAAGGGTGGCTCTGGACCGAGGAATTTATCTGGCACAAGAAGAACTGCTACCCCGGAAAATGGCCCAACCGGTTCCGCGATTCCTGGGAACGGTTGCTCCAGTTCAACAAAACCAGGCGATTCCACATGTATCAGGAAGCCGTGATGGTGCCCGTGGGGGACTGGTCGAAGAAGCGGTTGGAAAACCTGAGCCAGACCGATAGAATCCGCGATAACTCAAAGGTCGGGAGCGGTTTTGGCAAGAACGTCTCGCGGTGGGTCGGGCGGGATAAGGTCTACCCGACCAATGTGCTGCATCTGGCAACCGAATGTTCGAACCGAAACCATAGCGCGGCCTTCCCCAGGGAACTCCCCGAATGGTTCATCAAGCTGTTTACCCAGCCGGGCGACCGGGTGCTCGACCCGTTTGTTGGTTCGGGGACGGTGTGTGTGGTGGCCCGGAATATGGGGCGACATTCGGTCGGGATAGATATCCTGCCGGAGTATTGCGAGATGGCGCGGGAGCAGGTGCGGGTAGGGGCACAAACAGCGGGTGTGTTGTGGTGATCTTCTTCTCACCTGTCTCGCCAGAGAACCCACCTGACCGGCCGGCCCTCCGGCCACTCCCATTGCCGGGAACCCCTGCCTCTGGTATACTTCTCTCCTGAAACCAGTTGTTCAGCGGATGACGCGACCATGCACGAGCAAGACCAGAACCGGATACGCAATTTCTCAATTATTGCCCACATAGACCACGGCAAAACCACCCTCTCGGACCGCCTGCTCGAACTGACCGACACCATCAGCGAGCGGGAGCGGCGCGAACAGCTTCTCGACGCCATGGACCTGGAGCGTGAGAAGGGCATCACCATCAAGGCCAAAGCGGTACGAATGAACTATACCGCGCAGGACGGGACCCCCTGTATCCTGAACCTGATTGACTGCCCCGGCCATGTGGACTTCACCTACGAGGTGTCGCGGGCACTGGCCGCTTGCGAAGGGGCGCTGCTCGTTGTGGATGCCGCGCAGGGCATCGAGGCGCAAACTCTGGCGAACGTCTACATGGCGATGGAACACGACCTGACCATTATCCCCGTGGTGAACAAGATAGACCTGCCCGGCGCTCACCCCGAACAGGTGGCCCAGGAAATTGAAGATATCATCGGCATCGAGCGCGAGCATATCATCCTCGCTTCGGCCAAGGAGGGCACCGGTGTTCCCGCCATCCTCGAAGCCATCGTGCGTCTCATCCCTCCCCCGCGGGGGCAGGTCCACCAGCCGGCGCGGGCGCTCATCTTCGACTCGCACTACGACGCCTACCGCGGGGTCATTGCCTATGTGCGCGTGGTGGACGGACTCTTCCCCAGTGGGTCCCGCGTGCGGATGATGGGCACCGGCGTCGAAGTTGAGACGCTCGACCTGGGGGTCTTCCGCCCGGCCATGATGCCGCTCAACCAGCTTGCTACGGGCGAAGTTGGCTACATTGCCACGGGGCTGAAGTCGGTGGACGAATGTCAGGTGGGCGACACAGTGACGCTGGCGGCACAGCCGGCCAGTTCCCCACTGCCGGGCTACCGCCCCGCCAAGCCGATGGTCTTTGCCGGTCTCTACCCCATAGATAGCAATGCCTATGGCGAACTGCGCGAGGCGCTGGACCGGCTCAAGCTCAACGATGCCGCCCTTTCCTACCAGGCCGAGAGCAGTTCGGCGCTTGGGTTTGGCTTTCGCTGTGGCTTCCTGGGTCTGCTGCATATGGAGATTGTCCGCGAACGGTTGGAGCGAGAATATGGCCTGGACCTGCTCATCACCGCTCCGAGCGTGGAATACCAGGTGTTGCGAACGGACGGCGAAATCGTCACGGTGGACAACCCCGCTGATATGCCCGATCCCGGTGTCATTGCCAGCATTGAGGAGCCGGTCATGCAAATCAGCATCATTGTCCCCTCCCGCTACATCGGGCAGATTATGGACCTCGTCACGGGCAAGCGGGGAGCTTTCGAGACGATGGAATACCTGGACCCACAGCGGGTGCTGCTCAAATACAAAATCCCCCTGGCCGAAATGGTCATAGATTTCTATGACCAGCTCAAGAGCCGCACCCAGGGCTACGCCTCGCTCGACTATGCGCTGACAGGTACGCAAGAATCCGACCTGGTGAAACTTGATATTCTCGTGGCCGGGCAGCCGGTGGACGCGCTCTCGCTGATTGTCCACCGCCAGTCGGCCTATGCGCAGGGGCGCGAACTGGTGGAAAAACTGCGCAAGCTCATCCCCCGCCAGATGTTTGAAGTGCCCTTGCAGGCCGCCGTCGGCAGCAAAATCATTGCGCGGGAGACTATCCGGGCGATGCGCAAGGACGTGCTGAGCAAGTGCTATGGCGGCGATGTCACCCGCAAACGCAAGCTGCTGGAAAAGCAGCGCGAAGGGAAAAAACGGATGAAGATGGTGGGGAATGTAGAAATTCCCCAGGAAGCGTTTATGGCGATTCTCTCGCTTGGTGAAGCGAAGGAGAAAGAGAAGAAGTGAGGAACTGTAAGGAGGAATCAGTCAGTGAACTATGCATCTCGACCACGACCACGAATGGTCGTGCTGCTGCTGGCGCTGGTGCTGCTGCTGGCCGCGTGTCAGAGCACCAGCAGCGGCGAACGGCTCGTTACGCAGTATCAGCAACCAGACGAGCCGGTGGCATTTCAAGTTGGCGCAGAAGTCATCCCCGTCAGCGCCTATGAACAGCGCTTGCAGGAGCAGGTTGGACCCATCATTCAACAAAAGCTGGAAAGCGGAGAAACCCGCGAGGCGATTGCTCAGGAAGCCAACGAACACAATGTTCGGCAACTGATTCTCGACCAGATGATCCAGGAAGAGTTGCTGTTGTGGCAGGCCCGCCAGGAGGGGGTGGTGATTGACTCCGGCGAGGTTTCTGAAGCGGTGGCCCGTCAGCAGGAACTTCCGACCCCGGAAGGGACGGCAACGGGGGGTGGGGAAGAAGAAGCGCTGACGGGCGACGGTCAGGCGACGATGCGGCGCGAACAGGTGCAGCAGCAGGTCATCCTGACCATGATAGCCCGCCACACCACCGCCGATGCCTACCGAGCACGCCACATCATGTTGAGCGTCAGCACCCCGATGACGGCCACCCAGGCGCAGCAGCAAGCAGCCTTTGCCGCAGTCAAGCCGGAGGCGGAGAAAATCCTCGAACAGGTGCGTGGGGGGGCCGACTTCGCTGCACTTGCCCGCGAACACTCGGAAGACCAGGGGTCGGCAGCCGACGGCGGCGACCTCGGATGGGTCCGTGAGGGCGATTTGGTGCCGCAGTTCGAGGAAGCGGCGATGAGCGCCGAACTCCATGAGCCGGTGCTCGTGGAGACGCCCTATGGCTACCACATCGTGGTGGTGGAAGACCGGCAGGCCGACCAACCGTTTGAGAGCGTGGACGAACTGCGCAACACCAGGAACCCTGGTGTGCTGATAGATAGCAGCTTTGTTCCCTGGTATGAGGAGTTTCGCAAGGAGGCAGAGGGGCAGGGGATTCTTTCGGTTTCCCTTGACCCGGAAAGTATCCTGCTGCCCTTCCCGAAAGGGGAGTGAGGGAGGGGACAGGTGGCGAAGGAACTATCGTATTGTTTTATGGGGTGCCTCGCCTGACCAGATGGCGTTCAACCCAGCCGGCCAGGGTTTCCCGGTCGCAGGCACCCGCAGCAATAGCAAGTACCATCTGCTCCTGTTCGTCAACAGGGGCAGCTATCTCGTAACCATTGAGTACCAGGAAGGTTTCCATGGCCGCATGCCCGGTGCGTTTATTGCCATCAATGAAGGGATGGTTGCAGATGAGCGAAAATCCCAGGGCTGCGGCCTTTTGCGCAATGGATGGATGCAGGTCTTGTCCGCCAAAGGTCTGGCGTGGTTGGGCGGTGGCTGATGCAAGCATCCCTATATCACGCAGGCCCGTGCTTCCCCCTGATTGAGCAATGATTTGGCGATGCAGCATCAGGAGATCCTCCACTTCCAGGTAGCGCACTACACCAATCTCCGGTAGAGTTCTGCGTTCTTCTTCAGAACATAAGCTGCTGCTTCTGCGACATCCTGTGGGGGACGGGCAATGAGCATCTGAATGCTCAACCGAACCAGGTCTTCGGGCAACACACCCAACCGGGTTGCCATCACCTGGAGTTGATGTTCGTCGCTGGACGGAAGGGTTACCTGAAGCGTGGTTGTGTGTTCCACAGGTTCCATAGTTCCTTACCTCCATCTGGACAAGATGATCCTATGGTATATAATAGCACATTGCTCTATTCAGCAGGGATGGGTGGCACTCTTCCCGCGCTCGCCTGGGACTGCTGCCTGAAATTGAGACGGTCCAGCTCGGCCATCCCGACAAGTTCCTTAAACTGCTGCACCTGACGCCAGTGGAGCCGACGGTCCCGCAACCCCTCCACCGAAATAAGCTGTTTAAGTTGCTCGATACGCTCCAGGTCAAGGTGGAAGACCTTGAAAAACTCCACATTGCGGTCTTCAAACTCCCGCGCCAGATAGTCCGGGTTGCCATTCACCTCCTCCACCAGCGCATCGAGCAACTGCCGCCCCTCCTGGTCGAAATAGAGGAACGAGAAAATATCCTCGTGCTCCGGGTAGCGCTCCTGCGCCAACCGAACCGCCATCGTGTGGTCGAAGTGGTAATCATCGTAAAAGCACGCCACCTCGAAACCATTCACATAAATTCGATAGCCCCATCCCCAATCTTCGTCGTGGAAGAAATAGAGCAGCGAGACGAACTTGGAACACTCGATGAGCATTTCCATCGTCTCTGGCTGCTCCAGTTTGTCGTCCTGAATGAGCAAGAGCGACCACTGCTTGTTCAAGGGCAGGAGAAAAAAAGGCATCGTCGTATGGGACATCCACGCCCGTACATGGTTGGCATCTGGCTTCAGAAAAAGGATGCCCGCGGTGTAGTTGTGGTCGGTCACGGGGCGGTGCATCATCATGCCCTTATCCCATCATCCTCTTATCCCCTGCGAAACCCGGCCTTGATGAGGTCCAGGTTCATCTGCGCAATGCTATCCAGGTGAATTTCCTTCGGGCAGGCCAGAGAACATTCGCCCAGGTTGGTGCAGCCGCCGAACCCGCTCTGGTCCATCACCCGCACCATCCCCACCACCCGCATGGTGCGTTCGGGCTGCCCCTGCGGCAGCAACCCCAGGTGCGTAATCTTCGCTGCCGTGAACAGCATGGCCGAAGCATTCGGACACGCCGCCACACACGCGCCGCACCCGATACAGGCCGCCGCGTCCATCGCCAGGTCGGACCGGTCTTTGGCGACGAGCACCGCGTTGGCCTCCGGGATGGTGTTCGTCGGCGCGGTGATGAAGCCGCCATTCTGGATGACCCGGTCGAACGCCGAACGGTCAACGATGAGATCCTTAATCACGGGGAAGGCCTTGGCCCGCCACGGCTCGATGGTAATCGTCTCGCCGCTGCGGAAGTTGCGCATGTGCAACTGGCAGGTGGTAGTGCGGTGCTTGTGCTGCCCGTGGGGGATGCCGTTAATCACCACCCCGCACATACCGCAAATCCCCTCACGGCAGTCGTGGTCGAAGGCCACCGGCTCCTCGCCCGCTTCCGTAAGCTGCTCATTGAGCACATCCAGCATTTCCAGAAAGGACATATCCGGGCTGACATCGTCCATCCGATAGGTCGCAAAGTGCCCGCGGGCCTGTGCGTGCTTCTGCCGCCAGATTCGTAACGTCAGTCTCATAGGCTTTTCTCTCACTTATAGCTCCGCTGTGACAGCGTCACATACTTAAACTCCAACGGTTCCTTGTGCAGCGCCGGATTGCTGCCCACCCCACGAAACTCCCAGGCTCCCACATAGGCAAACGCCTGGTCATTGCGCAGTGCCTCACCCTCCGCAGTCTGGCTTTCCTCGCGGAAATGCCCCCCGCACGACTCGTTGCGATGCAACGCATCCACACAGATCAATTCCGCCAGTTCGAGAAAATCGGCCACCCGACCGGCCCGCTCCAGCGATTGATTCAATTCGCCCCCATCGCCAGGCACCCGCACCTCCTGCCAGAACGCTTCGCGCAGGGTGCGAATGTCCTGGATGGCCCGCTGCAAGCCCTGGGCGTTGCGCGACATCCCGCAGTATTCCCACAGCAGGCGGCCCAGTTCCTTGTGAAACGAGTCCACTGTGCGCTCCCCTCGGATGTTGAGCAACCGCTTGACCAGCGCCGAAATCTCGTTTTCGGCCTCTTTGAAGGCCGGGTGGGTCGTGTCGTGCTTCTCCAGGGTCGCCTGCACCAGATAATCCCCAATCGTGTAGGGCAGTACGAAATACCCATCCGCCAACCCCTGCATCAGGGCACTGGCTCCCAGGCGGTTGGCCCCGTGGTCGGAGAAATTGGCCTCCCCAACCACGAACAGGCCCGGAACGTTGCTCATCAGGTGGTAGTCCACCCACAAGCCTCCCATGGTGTAGTGGATGGCCGGGTAAATTCGCATGGGCACGCGGTAGGGGTCTTCCGCGGTAATCTGCTGATACATATCGAACAGGTTGCCATAGCGCTCAACAATCGTCTGTTTGCCCAATCGCTGGATGGCCTCGCTAAAATCGAGGTACACCCCATAGCCAGTTGTGCCCACCCCATAGCCCTCATCGCACACCATCTTGGCGTTGCGCGAGGCAACGTCGCGGGGAACCAGGTTGCCAAAGCTCGGATACTTCTCTTCCAGGTAGTAATAGCGCTCGGCTTCGGGAATCTGGTTGGGAGACCGCGTATCTCCCTTCTGCCGCGGCACCCAGATACGCCCGTCGTTGCGCAGCGACTCGCTCATCAGCGTGAGCTTCGATTGGTGGTCGCCCGTCACGGGAATACACGTCGGGTGTATCTGCGTATAGCAGGGGTTGGCAAAGAACGCGCCGCGCTTGTAGGAGCGCCAGATAGCCGTAGTATTGCACCCCATCGCGTTGGTTGAGAGGAAGAATACATTGCCATAGCCCCCGGTCGCCAGCACCACCGCATCGCCAATGAACGACTCGACCTTGCCGCTCACCAGGTTGCGCGTCACAATCCCCCGCGCCTTGCCGTCAATGATGACCAGGTCCAGCATCTCGGTGCGCGGGTACATCGCCACCTTGCCCAGCCCGATCTGGCGCGAGAGCGCTTGATAGGCCCCAAGCAACAACTGCTGCCCGGTCTGCCCTCTGGCGTAGAACGTTCGCGACACCTGCGCCCCGCCAAACGAGCGGTTGTCGAGCAGACCGCCATATTCGCGGGCGAAGGGCACCCCCTGCGCCACGCACTGGTCAATGATGTTGCCGCTGACCTGCGCCAGGCGGTAGACATTGGCTTCGCGGGCACGGTAGTCGCCGCCCTTCACCGTATCATAAAAGAGCCGGTAGGCACTATCACCGTCGTTGCGGTAATTCTTGGCGGCGTTAATCCCCCCCTGTGCCGCGATACTGTGCGCCCGGCGGGGGCTGTCCTGGTAGCAAAAGTTGAGCACCTGGTAGCCAAGCTCCGCCAGCGATGCCGCCGCCGAAGCCCCGGCCAGCCCGGTCCCCACCACGATAATCGTAAATTTCCGCTTATTGGACGGGTTCACCAGCTTCATTTCGAAGCGGTGGCGGTCCCACATTTCCTCAATCGGAGCCGACGGAACCTTTGAATTGAGCGTTGCAGCCATAGGTCAAAATCTCCCAGACTATCCTAATACAACCATCCCGCCAGCACCGCCACGGGAATGGAGAGGTCCCCCACCAGAATTGCCAGCGTGACCAGCAGGGCAACCGTTCGCCACATCGCGTCATACCGGCGGTTGTTCAGTCCAAGCGTCTGGAACATGCTCCAGGTGCCGTGGAGAATATGCACCCCCAGGGCGACGAGCGCTGCGATATAGAAAACCGAAACTAGCGTATTCTGGAAACCGCTGATCACGTTGTGATAGACCTCGCCATGGACGAATTCAGGATGGATGGAGCCGGTGGTCAGGTGGAGCAGGTGGTACCCGATGAAGAATGCAATGGCGATTCCACCCAGGCGCATCATCTGCCCAAGGTAGACGGTATAGGACGGCTTCTTCTGGGCGTAGCCCACGGCCCGCCCGGCGTTCGCCATAGCCCAAAGCTGCAACGCCGAGATGACATGGAGGCCCACCGCAACCAGCAGGACGATCCGCGTTATCCACAACCCCTGGAAGGATGCCAGGATGGGGTAGCCCATATCCAGCCGGAGCCATTCCGCATAGTGGTTGAGCTTTTCGGCTCCGGCAAAGACCTTGAGGTTGCCGATCATATGCACGAAGACGTAGGCCGTGAGGATAAAACCGGTCAGCGCCATCACGACCTTTTTGCCAATGGTCGAACGGTAGAGCGACAGTATTCCTGTCATAAGATCATCTTTCCTTTCGCATCATCATCAATCATCGAGTCACTTCCCTCCTCCGAACCCCCTACATATCCAGCTTGACCTTTGCGCCGAACTGCTTCTGCTCCTTGTCCGGGAAGTAGGTCAGGCATGCGGCATCGAGCAAATCCGGATTCAGGGTCACGCTTTCCATATTGTAACTCGCAATGGCTATCATCTGGTCAATGATGTCACGCGGCTGGCACATCCGGAAAGGCCGGTTTTCGGGCTTGAACCACCGCGCCACCAGATAGTCCAACCCCCGGTCGTCGTAGGGGACCTTGCGCACCCGGCACATAATTTTCCAGATTTGCCGCCACTGGCGCTCTGTTGGGTCCACCACCTCGAACTTATACTTGATACGCCGCAGGAGCGCATCATCCCCGATCTGGTGGGGGTCCAGGTTGGTCGAAAACATCGTCAACTGGTCGAAGGGGATTTGCATCTTCTGGCCGGTGATGGTGGTGATGAAGTCGTAGCCCTTTTCGAGCGGAACAATCCAGCGGTTGAGCAGATAGAAGGGGTTGACCCGCTGGCGGCCAAAGTCGTCCACCAGGAAGATGCCGCAGTTGGCCTTCATCTGGAAGGGAGCCTCATACATCTTCGATTTATCGTTGTAGATGAGGTCCAGCCCCTCCAGGGTTAATTCGCCGCCCACGATGACCACCGGGCGCTGAATGCGTATCCAGCGCCGGTCGTATTCAGTCCCTTCGGGTATCGGCTCTTTCGGCAGGCTATGCACGATGGAGTCGTACATCTTGATCATAGCACCGTCGGCTTCGATGGTTTTGGGGATGAAGATGGGGTCACCAAGCAGGTTGGCAATGCGTTCGGCAATGCTCGTTTTGCCGTTGCCCGGATACCCGAAGAGCATCATTGAGGTGCCGGAGTTCACGGCAGGGCCGACCATGTTGAAGATGGATTCTTCGATCACCAGGTCACTGAAGGCAATCTTGATGCTGCGGCGGGTCACATTGATGGTTTTGATGGACTGGGCCTTCACCGACTTGATCCAGTCCTCCAGCGGCACCGGGGCTGCATCCGCATACGCGGTTTTCACGATGGCATCGGCAGCAAACGCATTCCCCCGCGGGGTCAGGATATATTCATAGTTGATATCGCCGTAGCCGCGTTGCCCCCCGATATCCACCAGTTCGGTCTGGCGCATCTCAATGAGGATAGGCTCAATCACCCCATACCCCAGACAGATGATATCGCGGAGTTCAACCCCGGTGGCCCGCCCTTTGTTATAGAGGATACGCAACAGATGTTCGGTGATGAACGTTCGGTTCAGGCCGGTTTCTGCCAGGCAGGTGGGGTCGGGGGGGAAGTAGGCGTTGCGAGCCACCGGCATGGCCTCTTCGTCCGAGGGGGGCGGGTCGCCCAGGTTGCGGACGGTCCGGATATCCACCCCGTTGGTGCGGGCTTCGGCTATCAGGCGCTCCAGGTCTTCTTTGTGGAAGCTCAGGTGCAGCAAGGCATCCTCATCTTGAGCCGCTGTGGCCTGCTTGATGCATTCGTAGAGGGCCCGGGCCACGACGTATTTCACCCCGTCTACGTACAGGTGGTGGCAATAGTCCTGCTTTCGGACATAGCAGTCGCGGGGGTGCTCAGGGATAGACAGCATTTCTTGGTAGGATTGTTGATCGAGGAGATAGCGCATGGTTCAGCCTCCGGCGAGTGATTGCGACGGATGAAGACGAAGACGCAACGTTGTATCGTAAGTCAGGTCAGCCATGGGTATGGAACGACGATGTCCCTTTCCAGATATCCGGCAGAAGGGTGAACAGTGAAAAATACGACCTGCCCTATTATAGCACAGGGCCGTCGCTCTGCTCTTCTTCAGTTTCAGTTGCGGTCTGCCCCGGTGGTTCGCGCTGCTCCAGACGGTTGAGCCGTTCCAGGATGCTGCGCCGCCACGCTTCGTCCGCCACTTGCATGGCGCGCACGCGGTAGAGCACCTCTTCGACCAATCGCTTGATATTGGTGCCCACAAGGTCGGCCACCAGGCCAATCAGGAAGAAGATGAGCGCCATCAGGACCAGCAGGCTCCCGGCCTGGAGCGACTGCACGTTCGATCCTTCGAGCCATTCGAAGCGCCGTCCGACAAAGACATAGGTGGCCCGCAGCAAGAAGACCATCCCGACCGCCAGAAGCCCCACGGAAATGTAGCTGAAGCTCTTGAGCGGTTCGTAGGTGGCATAGGAGCGGACGATGATGGCGGCCTGGCGCTTGATGAAATGCCAGTTGCCGCGGTGGAGCTTTGAGGGGCGGCGGACCGGATTGGTTCTGACGGGCACAGCGGTGATGGTCAGGCGGCGCTTGCCGGCCTGGATGAGGTTCTCGACCGTATAGGAGAAATCCGTGGTGACGAAGGTGCGCAACGCGGCCTCGCGTGAGAGCGCCCGGAAGCCGCTGACGGTATCGGGAACATCGGTGTCGGAAACCCACCGCACCACGGTGCTGCCCAGGTGTTGCAGCTTCTTCTTGAGGGGCGAGAAGTGCGCGAGGGTTTGCACCTGGCGGTCGCCAATCACCACATCGGCCTGCCCGGTCAGGATGGGTTCAATCAGGCGGGGAATATCCTGCCCGGAATACTGGTGGTCGCCATCAATGTTGACGATGATATCGGCTCCGAGGCGGAGCGCCGTATCTACCCCGGTCTGGTAGGCAGCGGCCAACCCCCGGTTGCTGGTGTGGCGCACGACATGGTCGGCCCCGTGGGACAGGGCGATGGCGACCGTGTTGTCCGTACACCCGTCGTCAACAATCAGGATCAGGATATCATCCACACCGGAGATGGTGTGCGGAAGGTCGTTCAAGACTGCGGCAATGGTGTCACGCTCGTTGAGCACCGGTATCTGGATGACGAGTCGCATAGGGATAGCAAGCCCCTGGATAACCCCCCGGTGATGCCCTGTCACTGGTTGCGATTTCTCTGGTTCCTGGTCACCGGTCTTTTGCGGCGGTGACGGCAGCGGTCGCAGCGGTCGCGGCGATGAATTCCTCGGTCAGGCGACGGGCTTCGTGGTCGTGATATTGACGGGGAGGGGACTTCATGAAATAGGCCGATGGCCCCTCCAGCGCTCCGGCCATGCCGCGGTCCAGCGCCAGTTTCGCACAGCGGATGGCGTCAATGACCACGCCGGCGGAGTTGGGCGAGTCCTCAACTTCCAGCTTCAGTTCGAGGTTGAGCGGCACATCGCCAAAGGTCGTTCCTTCCATCCGGATGTAGCACCACTTGCGGTCACCAAGCCACGGGACATGGTCGCTCGGCCCGATATGCACATCTCCCTGGGGGAGCGGGTAGGGCAGCTGGCTGGTGACGGCGTTGGTTTTGCTGATTTTTTTGCTTTCCAACCGTTCTCGTTCCAGCATATTGAAGAAGTCGGTGTTGCCACCAAAGTTGAGCTGGTAGGTGCGGTCCAGGCGCACCCCGCGTTCCTGGAACAGGGCCGTGAGCGCCCGGTGGACAATCGTTGCGCCGACCTGACTTTTCACATCGTCCCCAATCAGGGGCAGCCCGCGCTCCTCAAACCGCCTGCGCCACTCCTCCTGGCTGGCAATGAAGACCGGAATGCAGTTGATGAAGGCGCAGCCGGCTTCGAGCGCCTGTTCGACATACCACCGGGTGGCCGCTTCGCTCCCCACCGGCAAAAACGAAACCACCACGTCGGTGCGCGTTTCCCGGAGGATAGCCGCAACCGGGTCGGGTGCTCGCGGGGATTCCTGGATGATGGTCTTGAGATAGCTGCCCAGTCCATCGAGGGTTGCGCCGCGGCCCACGGGCACCCCCAGGTGGGGAACCTGCGCAAACTGGTGGGCCAGGTTGGGGGGGGTCCGGATGGCTTCGGACAGGTCTTTGTCCACCTTGTTGGTGTCCACATCGAACGCCGCCGAAAAGGCAATATCGCTGATGTGGTAGCCGCCGAGCGTGACGTGCATCAGGCCGGGGACGTTTTCGATATCCCGCACATGCTGGTACTTGTATATTCCCTGAACCAGCGATGAGGCGCAGTTTCCGACTCCAATGAGCGCAACACGAATATGTTTGTTCACCCTTTTCCTTATGTTTTCTTTCTCAAACCAGGCAGATAACACCTGGTACGGTAAGGGAATGGTAGCATTAAGGAATGGGCATGTCAAGGACAGGGGATGGGGGTGATTGACATGGGCCGGCAAAAACCCTATACTACCAGCATCAGCCAGGCATGAGCGCTGCCTCAACCGCCATACCTGATCAACCGATAAACCAATGAGCTGACGACGTGAGAGCATGATTATTGGTATCCCTGGTGAGATAAAGGACCACGAATATCGCATTGCGCTGACCCCCGGCGGGGTGCGCGACCTTGTAGCCGCCGGGCATCGCGTGCTGGTCGAGCGCGGGGGCGGGGCCGGGAGCGGGTTTGCCGACACGGACTACCAGTCAGTCGGGGCGGAACTGGTGCCCGCTGCGGCGGATGCCTGGGGGGCAGAGCTGGTGGTCAAGGTGAAGGAGCCGCAGCCTGCCGAATATGCGTTTTTGCGGCCCGACCTGGTGTTGTTCACCTTTTTGCACCTGGCTGCCGAAGAACGCCTGACCCGTGAAATGGTGTCGCGGGGCGTGACCGGTGTGGCGTATGAGACGGTTGAGGGAGCGGACGGCAGTTTGCCCCTGCTGACGCCGATGAGCGAGGTGGCCGGGCGGATGGCGGTGCAGGTGGCCGCCAGCTACCTGGAAAAGAGCCACGGGGGGCGCGGTATCCTGATGGGCGGCGTGCCGGGGGTGCGCCCGGCGCAGGTGGTGGTGCTCGGAGGCGGGGTGGTGGGCAGCAATGCGGCCCGAATAGCCCTGGGGATGGGGGCCAGCGTCGTGCTGATAGACCGGGATATGGACCGGCTGCGCTTTCTTGAGGCGGTGCTCCATGACAAGGGTCGCCTGACCACGCTCTTTTCCAATACGCTGAATATTGCCCGTTCGGTGCAAGAGGCCGATGTCCTGATCGGGGCGGTCTTGATGCGCGGGGCCAGGGCCCCCCGCCTGGTGACTCGTGAGATGGTCCGGAGTATGGCAGCGGGGAGCGTGGTCATTGATGTGGCCGTTGACCAGGGGGGTGCATTGAGACCACCCACCCGACGACCCATTCCCACCCGACGTTTCTGGTGGACGGGGTTATTCACTACGGCGTGGCGAATATGCCGGGCGCGGTGCCGCGCACCAGCACGTTTGCCCTGGGGAATGCGACCCTGCCCTATGTGATGCGGCTGGCAAACCAGGGCTTCATCGAGGCAGTCCGGAACGACCGTGCCCTGGCCGGCGGGGTCCAGACCTATCGGCACCGGCTGACGTGTGCTCCGGTCGCCGAAACTTTCGGGATGGACTACGTGCCCCTGGCAAATCTCCAGTAGTTTCCCCATCTTCCCTGCCTGCCTTCCCTCCCTGCCGCGTGGCCCGGCCCGTGCAATGCGCAGGCAACACCCGCCCACCGGCCCGGCTTGCCGCGGTTATGGCGCTTTTCCTCCCCTTTTTGCGTTGCGTCCTCGTTCCCAGGGTGCTATAATAAAGCTCTATATGGTGGAGGCACCGCCTTCGGACACCCCAGCACCCCCCACCAGTTCAACGGAGAACGAGAACGATGGTCCGAGAAACCCGGCGCTTCAAGCGTTGGGAGCGACCACCATGCAGGAAAAGCAAAACCTGAACCGGAAAATGTCAAACCCATGCAAAAACTCACCGCCGCGCAAATCCGTCACACCTTTCTCTCCTTTTTTCAGCGCCACGGACACACAATAGTTCCCAGTTCATCGCTCGTGGTTGCCGACGACCCGACCCTGCTCTTTACCAACGCCGGGATGGTGCCATTCAAAAACCTCTTTCTGGGGCTTGAACAGCGCCCATACACCCGTGCCACCACCTCGCAGAAGTGTCTGCGGGTTTCTGGCAAGCACAACGACCTGGAAGAAGTCGGCTCCTCGCCTCGCCACCACACCTTCTTTGAGATGCTCGGCAATTTCTCCTTTGGCGACTACTTCAAAGCCGATGCCATCCGTCTGGCCTGGAAGCTCCTGACGGAAGACTTCCAACTGCCGGTCGAGCGGTTGTGGTTTACGGTGTTTCAGGGCAATGACCAGGTCCCCGCCGACGATGAAGCAGCCCACCTGTGGGTCGAGGCCGGAGCTTCTCCCGACCGCGTCCTCCGATTTGGCGAAAAAGACAACTTCTGGGTGATGGCCGACACCGGCCCGTGTGGCCCTGCTCCGAGATTACCATGTACCTTGGCGATGACCCCGCCGCAATGCGCCCCGAAGGGGTCAACAGCGACGACCCCGACTACGTGGAAATCTGGAACCTGGTGTTCATGCAGTTCGAGCGCAGTACCATGCAGCCCCTCCCGCGCCCTTCGGTAGATACTGGCATGGGGTTGGAGCGGTTGGCAATGGTGATGCAGGGGGTTCATTCGACCTACGAAACCGACGTATTCACGCCCATCATCGCCCGCACGATGGCCCTGCTCAACCGCAACGAACCCCCCGACCGCGCCCACCTCGCCCCCTACCGCGCCGTTGCCGACCACAGCCGCGCCATTGCGTTCCTGATAGCCGATGGGGTGCTGCCGGGCAACAGCGGTCGTTCCTATGTGCTGCGGCGTATCCTGCGCCGCGCTGCCTACCAGGGCCGCACCATCGGCTTTGAGCGCCCGTTTCTGGCCGAAGTCGTCGCCACCGTCATCCAGCAGATGGAAGCCGCCTATCCGGAGCTGCGCCAGCGGCGTGACTTCATCCTCGAAACCACCGATACCGAAGAACAACAGTTTCTCCGCACCCTTTCCGGTGGGTTGGTCAAACTGGGAGCCATCATCGAAGAAGTGAAAACCAGCGGGAGCACGGTGATACCCGGCGGCGAAGCCTTCCGCCTCAAAGACACCGATGGGTTCCCGCTCGACCTGACCCAAAAGATTGCCGAGGAACACGGCCTGACCGTGGACGAAGTCGCTTCGAAGCCGCTCTGGAAGAGCAGCGCACGCGCTCGCGGCGCGCCGCTTCAAGGGCGACCGCGACGCGGACCTCTGGGTTGACCGCAGCCTCCCCCCGACCGAATTTGTCGGCTACACCACGCTCACCTCCCAGAGCCGCGTTCTGGCCCTGGTCGTCGGCAGCGACGATGTGCGCACGGCTCAGGCTGGTCAGACGGTCCAGGTGGTGCTTGAGGTCACGCCGTTCTACGCCGAATCCGGAGGGCAGGTGGGCGATAGCGGGGTGCTGGTGGGGCCGGGCGGGCGGGTGCGTATCACGACACGCAGCAGCCGGTGCCCGTCCTCACCGTGCATGAGGGCATGGTCGAAGAGGGCACCCTCTCTCAGCACGAAGCAGTGACTGCCCAGGTGGATGGACTGCGCCGGGCGGATATCGAACGCAACCACACCGTGACCCACCTCCTCCACCGCATCCTGCGCGACCTGCTGGGCGAACATGCCACCCAGTCTGGTTCGCTCGTCGCCCCCGACCGCATGCGCTTCGACTTTGCGCATCCCCGCTCGCTCACCCCCGAACAGGTCCGAGAGATTGAACACCGCCTGAATGCGTGGGTCCGCGCCGACGGAACTGTCACCTGGGGCATCACGAGCTACCAGGACGCGCTGGACATGGGCGCGACGGCGCTGTTTGGCGAGAAGTATGGCGACCGGGTGCGATACGTCCATACGGCGCGGGGAGACGCCCCGGACCGGCCCGGTGAACTGGTTGCCACCCGTGACTCCATCGAACTCTGCGGGGGGTGCCACGTCTCTCGCACCGGCGAAATCGGCTTCGTTCGCATCGTCAACGAGAGCAGCATTGGCAGCGGCCTGCGGCGCATCGAAATCCTGACCGGGCGCAGTTCCGAAACCTGGATAGAACACCAGGTCACGCTGCTCAACGACATTGCCGCTTCCCTGGGGGTCCCTGCCACCAGTGCCGTGGAGCGAATCCGGGCGCTCCTGGGCGAACAAAAGCAGCGCCAGTCCGAACTGGAGGCGCTCCAATCGCAGACCATGCGCTACACCCTGCACGAACTCCTGTCTCAGGTGCAGCACCAGAACGGGGTGCCCCTGCTGGTGGCGCGGGTCGAAGCGCCCGACTCTACGCGCCTGCGCGAGATGGGCGACTGGTTGCGCGACAAACTCGGAAGCGGTATCGTGGTTCTGGGCACCGTGATGGGAGACAAGCCCCAGATTATTGCCATGATAACCCCCGACCTAGTCCGGCAGGGCTACCACGCGGGCAACCTGGTGCGCGTGCTGGCCCAGGCCGTTGGCGGCGGCGGCGGCGGACGCCCCGATATGGCTCAGGCCGGCGG
>JAAUSY010000077.1 GCA_012032475.1 Chloroflexaceae bacterium | reverse complement strand
AAGCGGCCTACGAGGTCGCCAACACCTTCGGGTGGAGCCAGCCCGAACTGGAGCTGTATGAATACTGGAGCATGCGGGTTCAGGATGAGCGGGGAGCCATTGAGTTTGCCGAGGAGCGCGGCTTGCAACATGGCTTGCAGCGCGGGCGGCAGGAAGGCGAAGCGTCTGGCTTGCAGCGCGGGCGACACGAAACAGCCCGTAAGATGCTGGCGAAGGGCTATGGGGTAGCAGAAGTTGCCGACCTGACCGGACTGACGGTGGACGAGGTGGCGGCTCTGGTGGGGACGGAAGATTGCGCCGAAGAGATGTGAGACCAGAAAAGGAACACCCGATGCGGTTTGTCAATCCCGCCGGGGGTCGGGTATCACCATGGGGAATTACACCAGCATCCGAACAAAAATTGTCGCCCCCCTGATGATCCTGATGGTGCTGTTGCTCATCGGCAGCACCATCGGGTTTGTTGTGGTGACCAATCTGGCCCGCAACCGCATTCTGGACAGCCAGTTCCACGAAGATTCGCTGCGACTTCTGGCGGCCTTTGAGCAGAGCCGCCGGGATGTATCGAATAGTGCGAGAGCGCTGGCCCGTGACCCCGACCTGGTTCAGGCTTTGAAAGCGGATCTGGACGGTCAGGATGCGGCCGAACGCATGAACCGCCAGGCCGTGGTGGTGCAGGACCGCTTCCGCCTGGATCAGGTTGTCATCATCAACAGTGAAGGCAAGAAACGGGTCAATCTCCCCGTTTTTTCTGATCTGGGGCGGGTCCAGTTTGAAGAACAGCCCGCGCTGGCAACCTGTTCCCAGGTTTCGCAAGGTCATACCATCGCACGAGACCCCACTTCCATGCTGGTGGGATGCTCGCCCATCTGGGCCGCATTCAGCGATGATGAAGGAATGCACCGCGAAATTATCGGCACGGTCTATACGGTGCAAGACCTTTCCAAGACCATCCAGCGTCTTCAGCGCGAAACCGGCATTCGCGCCGATATCCAGATGGTTAGTACGGTGTCCCCCATCGCTGAGACCTCACCACTCGACTCGGTATCTTCCGAGCCGGAACCCTATTCCAGCGAGGGGTACCGGCTTCACCTCCTGGTGCTCAACCCCGAAGAAGCAACGCAGAACCAGGTGAGGGTGATGCTCCAGCGCAGCGAAGCGGAGATCAACGAGATTCTGTGGTCCGGGTTGCGGGTGACTATTGTGAGTGGGGGCCTGACCCTGTTGCTCCTGCTGTTCGTTGGGGGATGGCTGGCCCACACCTTCACCCACCCCATCCTCCAGCTCGTTCGGGCGTCGCAGGCCGTCGCAGCAGGTGACCTTTCGCACAAGCTCCCCATTACGACCCGTGACGAGATAGGCACGCTCACCAGGTCGTTCAACACCATGATAGATGGCTTGCGGGAACGGAAGCAGGCTGAATACGAGCGCGAAGTCGCGCAGCACGAGCGCGAAGTGGCTGAGCGCGAACGCAGAGCTGCCGAAGCCGCGAGCCAGGCCAAAAGCATCTTCCTGGCAAATATGTCGCACGAACTGCGCACCCCCCTCAACGCCATCATTGGCTACAGCGAAATGCTTCAGGAAGAGGCCAGAGAAGAAGGGTTGGATGACCTGATCCCCGACCTGGAAAAAATCCTCCTCTCTGGCAAACACCTGCTCTCCCTCATCAACGATATTCTGGATTTCTCCAAGATTGAAGCCGACCGGATGGAACTTCACCCGGAGACGGTCAGTATCGCCCGTCTGGTCGAAGACGTAACCGCGGCCATTCGCCCGATGATGCAGAACAAACAGAACACGCTGGTGGTCAACTGTGCCATCCACCTGGGAGCCATCCGAACCGACGCTATTCGGATTCGGCAGGTGCTTCTGAACCTGCTTTCCAACGCGGCCAAGTTTACGGACCATGGCACGGTGACTCTGGCTGTTGAGCGCACGGAGACCATCCCTCCCCCCGTCGAGCAACCCGTCCCCGAACCACCCGACTATGACTATGCCCAGTCCCATGCCCAGTCCCGTGCCTCCCAGGTTTGCTGCCTCTCATCGGTGGTGACGTTTCGCGTGCGTGACACGGGCATTGGCATGTCGCCGGAGCAGGTGGGCCAGCTCTTTCAGCCCTTCACCCAGGCCGACCCTTCGACCACCCGCAAATATGGCGGCACCGGGCTTGGGTTGACGATCTCGCGGCATCTGTGCCAGCTCATGGGCGGGGATATTCTGGTCGAAAGCCAACTCGGTCGGGGGTCAACCTTTACGGTCATTCTTCCGGCCACAATTGTGCCCACCACCGAGGAAAAACGCGGAACCGACCAGAGGCGTATTGCTCCCCCCACGCTGCGTTCTCCGGTCCGGATGCTTCCGCAGGGGCGTGCCCCGGTCGTTCTCGTGATAGATGATGACCCGGTTGCCCGCGATTTGATTACGCGGGCGCTTCCACCCCATACCCTGGTAGTTGAAACTGCGTCGAATGGCGAGGAGGGGTTGCGCCGCGCCCGCGAACTGCGCCCGGACCTCATCACCCTTGACGTGATGATGCCGGGGATGGACGGGTGGGCAGTCCTGTCGGCCTTGAAGTCCGACCCGGAACTGGGACACATCCCGGTGGTCATGCTGACCATTGTGGAGGAACAGGACCACGGGTTTACCCTGGGAGCCAGTGACTACCTGAGCAAACCCATCCAGCGGGACCTGCTGCGCTCGACCATTGCCCGCTACCTGGGCAAGCCGGGTGATGGCGTGGCTTCGCCTGACCAGACCATTCTGGTGATTGAAGATGACCCGGTGTCGCGGGAGATGTTGCATCGTATGCTGGAATATGATGGCTGGAAGGTGAGCGAGGCCGAGAATGGGCGCAATGCCCTCCTGCGCATTGTCGAACACCAGCCGGCGCTGATTCTCCTGGATCTGATGATGCCTGAGATTGACGGGTTTCAACTGCTCGATATCCTCCAGGCCAACCCCTTCTGGCGAACGATTCCGGTCGTGGTTATCACTGCTGCGGACCTTTCGCCTGCCGAGCAGGCGCGTATCAACGGATATGTTGAATACGTTATTCAGAAGGGAAACTACCAGCGTGAAGACCTGCTGTACACCATCCGGGAACTGGTGGTCCAGCGGATGCACCAGGACGATGGTTGAGCACCTGCGGCTCATCACTCGCCACTGGTATGATACAATATCCACGCACGTTCCTGGGGTTGGGGATTTCTTTCTGTAGGTAAGCCGACCAGGCATGCGTGTGGAGACCACACGAGTATAGATAGCCATAGCATTTAGGATAGAAGGAGGAATACGCCATATCATGCACGAGGTCATCGTTGTTGGGGCCGGACCAGCCGGAAGTGCTGCGGCCACGGTGCTGGCACGGGCCGGGCGGGATGTGCTGCTGGTTGATCATACCGAATTTCCGCGAGACAAACCCTGTGGCGACGGGATGAGTCCCATGGTCACGACCGAACTGGAAAAGCTCTGCGTGTGGGATGCCGTCCGTGCGGCGAACTTCCGCATTATGCACAGTGTCCGCTATGTTTCTCCCAATGAGCACATCATCGAAGCGCTGGAATCACGCGAGAACGAGGGGCGGAGCTTTGTTGCGCCGCGCACGCGCTTTGACCATATCCTCAAGGAACACGCGACAGCGAGCGGGGCCACCTTCCACCTGGCCCATGTGACTGCCCCCATTGTCGAGAACGGGCGGGTGCAGGGCGTGGTCGCCCGCAAGGACCAGGTGGAGCAAGAACTCCGCGCCCCGGTCGTCATCGTCGCCGACGGAAACAACTCGGTTCTGGCAACGACCCTGCGGAAGCAGAAGCATCCTCCCATCCATACCGTTCTTGCCATCAAGGCGTATGTTCGGACAACAAAGGAGCAGCCGCATTCCATTCTGCTGCACTTCCTCAAGGAAGTGCTGCCCGGCTATGCCTGGATTTTCCCGGTGTCCTCCGACCTGGTGAACGTGGGCGTGGGCACGACGATGGTGCGCAACCGCCAACTCCGGCGTCCGCTGCGGGCCATCCTCGATGACTTCCTCCAGTTGCCCTATGTCCGGGAGCAGTTTGGCGAGGCCACGATGGTGACCAAACCGCAAGCCTGGATGCTCAACCTGGCATGCATGGACTTCTCGCGGGTCTTTCCGGGGGCTATCCTGGTGGGGGATGCCGGGGCGTTCATCAATTCGGCCACCGGTGCGGGGGTGGCTTCGGCGCTGACCACAGGGCGGTTGGCCGGTGAGGTGACCCACGCAGCGCTGCATTCGAAGGCTATGCTGGATGAAGGGCTGCGTGATTTTGACCAGCGTTGGAAGCAAGAACTGGAAAGCCGTTTCAACCAGGCATGTCTGGTCCGCCGTCTCTTCCTGGGGCGCACCTGGCCGATCAACTGGTTCATCGAGCGGTCGCACCACCACCCCCATCTGCGCCGTATCCTGGCCGAGTGGATTATCCGGTTTAGCTGAGGAAAAGACAAGCGCGGGGTGAAGGGTGAAGGGTGAAGGGTGAAGGATGAAGGATGAAGGATGAAACAGAAAGGAGCCGGGTGGTATGACGTTGTGGCCTCGTCTGAATCCATTTTTTGTGAGCCGGATGACCGGAAGTTCGGCAGCGTGGGCCTTTCCTGCCTACCGGCAAGCCATACTCTCGAAAACGCTGCTTGATTCGGGGCGATGGGTGTTCCCACCGTCGGTGGCACAGCTGCTTATTCCTGGCTCGTTCATCGAGTGGCGCTATTTTGCGCTGCTCTCGCCGTCGTTCCACGGAATTGTAGGGGCGGCCCTGTTCAACCCCTTCGGACTCTTCGGCCAACTGGGGGAAAGCGGCCTGCTGCTCATTCTGGCGGGGGTCTTTGAAGCTCCCGATAGTGTGGCAGCGTTTCGAGAGACTGCGCAGCAAGGGAGGCTCCAGGAGCTTTGCTGGATGCACATGTTCCCTGCCGAAACGCTGCGCTTCTCCCAGGAGAACACCACCCTGGAGGCAACGCACGAGGGGATAGACCTGTGCCTGGAGCAGGAAACCCCCAACCGGGGCGCGGTCCGGTTCAGCACCCCCGAAGGGATACGGGCCAGGGTGCGCCAGGTGGGGTTGGCCGGCCCGCCGATTGACCCCTGCTTTGCCGATGATTTGCAGCGGGTTCCCGCGGCCCACTGGATTGTCCATACAGCCTCGCCGGTCGCCCTGGTCGAAGGCGAGATAGATTTTGCCCAGGGGAGCCTGAGCCACCTGCCGCCCAGGAACGCCCCGCGCTACCCGGACTTCGTTTCGGCTGCGCTGTCCCGCAGGGTCGAGCAACGGCGCTACACCGTGTCGCTGGCAGATGACAGCGGCTACTACGAGCATAGCTATGGTATCAACCCGCTCCCCCTGCACGGGTGGGATTTTCTGTTTGTTCCCGATGCGGCAAGGGGGCAATCGCTGGTGCTCCAGACCTATCTTCGGAGCACGACCCTGCGCCTTCTGGAAGTGGTCTGGCGCGATGGCGAAACAGGAGAGCCGCGCTATACCCGCTTCGATTCGCAATCCCTGTCACTGCGGTGGGAAGAGCGCACGGTGCATCCGGAAATCAAGGCGACTGTCCCGCTGAAGCGCCGGCTCGATGCCCACAACGCCCATTTCCACCTGGAGGTTGAGAATACCGTTGCCCACCATATCCCGTTTCTCCGGCCACGTTCCCTGGTAGTGCGCCATTTCTTTATGGGCGAGGAACTCAGCTTTACGACCTGGCGGCTGCGGGATGCCAGTGGGAAGGTACTGGCCGAGGCGGTAGACCAGCGCTCCGGAGGCGAAATCGCCTCCCGCGGCTGGTTTTGTCATAGGCTCCAGTGGGGGCGTGGTGGCAATATTATGGTTTCGGGAGCAGTGTGTCACTTGTCACTGAACTGATATGAGCGGTCCCGACAGCTATTTCAAGAAACGTATTTCGTATCTCTGGAAGGGGCACCCGTTTGCCTTCGATATCGGGCATACTATCTTCTCTTCGTTCGAGGTGGATACGGGAAGTGACCTGTTGCTGCGCACGCTGGCTCTCTCAGGTGGTCCACCTCCGCAGCGTATCCTGGACCTGGGGTGCGGATGTGGTATTCTGGGAATTGTTCTGGCCTGGCAGTTCCCCGATGCCCAGGTGACGCTGGTGGACCGGGACTTGCTGGCAGTGCGCTACGCCCGCCACAACTGCGCCGTCAACGCTATTGAGAATGCCCGTGTTATCGGGAGTGTCGGGTTTGAGGAGGTTCTTCCCGCTTCCTACGACCTGATCGTGTCGAATATTCCTGCCAAGATTGGCGACCGGGCCATTGAAGAGGCGTTTATTCTGGCACCGGCGCAGCGGTTGCGGGCCGGGGGAGCCTACTGGTTTGTGGTGGTCAGCGGCCTGAACCACCTTATCCCAGGGGTTGGCACCCGCCACCAACTCCATCTGAAAGCGGTGAAAAAACGCTCCGGACACACGGTCTATCGCTTGCTCGATACCCTATAGCTTAAGGAGGACCCTCATCATGATTTACCCGGACCCTGTGGTAGCCGCACCGGCCATTGCCGACCTCGCAGGTCGGTCGCAGCGCGTCCTTGTGCTTTCTCACTTCCACCCCGATGGTGACGCGGTCGGCTCGATGCTGGCGTTGTGGCATGTCTTCCAGGCATGGGGCAAGACAGCGATTGCGCTAGCTTCGTCTGCTCTCCCCAGCTATACCCATGTCCTGCCGGGCCAGGGCAGCATCCAGGTGTATGAACCGGGGATGTCGTTGCCGTCGTTCGACCTCGTCTGCCTGGTGGATTGTGCCAACCTGGATCGGACGGGTCCAATCTACGAAGACCACGCCGAAGCCCTGATGGCTCATCCTCTGCTCGTGATAGACCACCATATTACCAACACGGGCGAGGGGACAGTCAACCTGGTTTCGCCCGAAGCCGCTTCGTGTGCCGACCTCATCGAGCGGTTGCTCGTGGCGCTCAACGTACCCATCACCCCGGAGATAGCCACCTGCCTGCTCATGGGGGTCATCACCGACACGATGAGTTTTCAGACCAGCAGCACCAGCGTGCAGACGCTCCAGAGTGCTGCGCGGCTGATGGCTGCCGGTGCCGACCAGCAGGCGATTGTGCGCGAAGTCTACTATACCGTTCCCTACCGCACGGTCCAGTTGCTTGGGTTGGTGCTGAGCCAGCTTCGGCGCGAGGGAGATATGGTCTGGACGCACATCTCGCAGGAGATGATGCAGCAGACGGGAGCCGAGGACGACGCCTACGATGAGGTGCTCCAGGTGATGCAGCGCATCGCCGGGGTGCGGGTTTGCGTGCTCTTCAAAGAGCGGCACGAACACGAAGTCAAGCTGAGCCTGCGCTCGACCCCGGCCATTGATGTGTCCGCCATTGCCCGGACCTGGGGGGGTGGGGGGCACAAACAGGCCGCCGGAGCAACGTTGTCCATGCCCCTGGAGGCGACCTACCACGAGGTTTTGCCGGTGGTCCGGCAGCGGCTCAGAACGGCAGAGTGATACCACTGATGCATGGATTTCTCAACGTGAACAAGCCTGCGGGAATGACTTCCCACGCTGTGGTGGCTCGCATCCGCCGGGTGGTGGGGCGCTCGGTCAAGGTCGGCCACGCCGGAACCCTTGACCCGGCGGCCATGGGGGTGCTGCCGGTAGCCCTGGGGCAGGCCACGCGATTAATAGCCTATCTGGCGGACACGCGCAAGGGCTACCGCGCCGCGGTCTGTTTGGGGAAAACGACTACCACCGACGATGCCGAAGGCGATGTGCTGGAGGAGCGCCCGGTCCCGCCCCTTGACCACGAGGCGCTTGAGGCAGTGTTGGGCCGCTTCCGCGGAGAAATCATGCAGGTGCCGCCCATCTATTCAGCACTTCACCACGAGGGGCAGCGGCTCTATGACCTGGCCCGCCGGGGGCAGGCGGTGGTGCTCGCTCCCCGCCCGGTCACGCTCTATCGCCTGGAACTGGAACGGGACCCGGACCCGGCCCTCGCCCATTCGGTTGTTCCCCACCTGTTGCTCACCGTCGAGTGCAGCAAAGGGACCTATATTCGTGCTCTGGCGCGGGATATCGGGGAAGTACTCGACTGTGGAGGATATCTGGCGTCCCTGGAACGGACCATGGTGGGGCCGTTCACGCTGGACCGGGCCATTCCGCTGGCGGCCCTGCTCGAACAGGACGACCCGGCCTGGTTGGCTCAGGCGCTGCTTCCGCCCGAAACCGCCGTGCTGGACTGGCCGGCGGTGATGCTGACCCCGGACCGGGCCGGGCGTATCCGCAATGGTCAGGCCATCGTTCTGGAAGCAGGGGAAGTGGGGCCAGGCGCGGACGCGGTCCGGTCCCACGCACCCGGCGGGAAGCTCCTGGCGCTGCTGCGGCGCAGAGACCAGGAGTGGCATCCGGAGAAAGTCTTGAACCTGTAGCATCCCTGGGAGGCAAGATGCAGAGAGTGATTGATGCCTTTATCGAGCATGTTGATGACTTCGTTCGGGTTTCGGTAGACCGTCTGATGGCCGACGGAACCACGATGTATGCTCGCATGCCGCGTGAGCGGGTAGACGCACTCATTGCGTCTTCCATTATCCCATTCCAGACGGACCTGGTGAATGGCACCACCTCGGTGTTCCGGGAGTTCTGGCGAAAGCTCGGACCGCAGCGGGCCCGGCAGGGGGCCGTGGTGGATGTGCTCCAGGGTACCCTGATCATTATTGATGTGATAACCGAGCAAATGCGGCACACGCTCTTCCCCAATGACCCTGAAGCGCTGGCCTGGTGGATGGAGCAGGTGCAGTTCATTATCTTCCCTGGAATTATAATGCTGGTGGAAAGCTATGTGACGGCCCGCGACCAGATGATACAGGAGAAGGTTGCCCTGGTGCGGGAACTTTCGACCCCGATTATGCCCATCTACCCTGGTATCCTGGTGCTGCCCCTGGTAGGCAACGTGGACCCGACCCGCGCCGGGCAGATTATGGAAACCCTCCTGGAGGGCATCAGCAGCTACCAAGCCGACACGGTGATTATGGACATCACCGGGGTGGCGGTGGTGGATACAGATGTTGCCAATTATCTGCTGCAAGCCGCGAGGGCCGCTCGTCTGCTCGGGTCACAGGTGGTCCTGGTCGGCATCAGTTCGACTATCGCCCAGACCATGGTGCATCTGGGGATTGGCCTGGAAACCGTCACGACCCGGTCCAATCTCCAGGCAGGCATTGAATATGCGCTTGGCCTTCAAGGGAAGGCGATTCTGCCAGGGTATCGCTCTGGTGATACCGGAGGCGAGGGACGAGGGACAGGCCGTGGCAAAGCGGCAGATCCGTATTCAGGGGAGATATCACCACCCGTATCTGGGTACAAGATTCAGTGAATCGCACAATTATGTGGTAGTGAAAGGGAAAACTGATATGCAGAAGCGATGGGAAAGTAGGTCTGATGCTCAGTTATATGCTGAAGAAGTCGCATTGCGGAGATTCGGTGAGCAGCTCGGTGTCAATTTTGTATCGAGGGTAGTCGGTGACTGCCATCTTGATGGTTATGCTGAAGTGGGCAACACGATCATTCTAGTGGAATGTTGGGCGCATATTGGCCCTGCCAGACCCGCCCAACGGAACAAAGTGCGGTCTGATGTTTTGAAACTTACCTTGGTACAACGTCTGTTGAAACAGGAACGCCCTGACTGCACGGTAAAGAGTTATATGCTTTTCATAGACCGTGAGGCATCCCAGACGTTGCTGAATAACTCCTGGGGGGCAGATGCGGCCCAGGAGTTTGACGTCTCTGTTGAAATCGTGTCAATCGAACCAGAAGTGATCGAAGCAGTCAGAGCGGCGCAGCAGCGACAAGACTTGCGGAATGGATAAGCACAGCCCCCCCGCGCCCGGACCGGCCAGCACGAGCAGGTCCGGCCAAAATACCCCTTGACGCCCCCCCATCTATGGTCTATCCTTAACAGTAATATCGGGGGAATGCTGAACGAAACGAGAGGTTCAGCGGGCTTCAGAAAAAAGGGGGATCGCATGGATATGGGGACAGCAACAATTGAAGAGGTGCGCGTGGCCTTGAGCGGGCAGCGCTACATTGCCAGTAGCGATATCTGCACCGCGGTCTTTCTGGCGGGGCGGCTGGGCAAGCCCTTGCTGATTGAGGGACCCGCCGGGGTGGGCAAAACCGAACTGGCGAAGGTCTGGGCAGGAGCCACGGGGAATGAGCTAATCCGTTTGCAATGCTACGAAGGGCTGGACGAAGCCAAAGCCCTCTATGAGTGGGAATATTCGAAGCAGCTGCTCTATACGCAGTTACTGCGCGACAAACTGGCCGAGGTGCTCAGCAGTGCCGCTTCGCTCCGCGAGGCCGCGGACCGGCTGGCCGGGGAGGAGGATATCTTTTTCTCCGAGCGCTTTCTCCTCCCGCGCCCGCTGCTCAGGGCCATCACCAGCGACGCGCCGGTGGTGCTGCTCATTGATGAAATAGACCGTGCCGACGCCGAATTTGAGGCGTTTCTCCTCGAAGTGTTGAGCGATTTTCAGGTCAGTGTGCCCGAATTGGGAACCCTCACCGCCCGGCACCTCCCGACCGTCATCCTCACCAGCAACAACACCCGCGAAATCAGCGAAGCCCTCAAACGGCGCTGTCTCTATCTCTTCATTGACTACCCCGACCTGGAGGCAGAACTCCGCATGGTGCAGCTCAAGGTGCCGTCGCTGGCTCCGCAGTTGGCCCGCCAGGCGGTCGAATTCGTGCAGCGGCTGCGCACGCTCGACCTGAAGAAGCACCCCAGTGTCAGCGAAACGCTGGACTGGGCCAGGGCGCTGGTCGAGCTAAACGCTCGTTCGCTCGACCACAAAACCCTTGAGGACACGCTCAGTGTGCTGCTCAAGTATGAAAGCGACTTGCAGCGGGCGCAGCGGGCGATGCAGGGGCCGCCCCCCAGCCGGAACCGGTACGGCGAAGAATGAAGCAGGTGACCGAAAGGAGTGGGTATAGACATGGACCAGCGGATTGTCGAATTTATCGCCGGCCTGCGAGTGGCTGGTGTTCGCGTCAGTGTGGCCGAAAGCATAGACGCGCTGCGGGCCGTTGAGCAAGTTGGTATGGTTGAGCGGGACCTCTTCCGCGCTGGTCTGCAAGCCGCGCTCATCAAAGAGTCCCACGACCAACCGGTGTTTCAAGAACTCTTCCCGCGCTACTTCGGGTTCGAGGAGCTGCCACCAATGCAGCAGCCTGGTGGTGGTTCGATGAACGAGCAGGAGCAGCAGATGTTCCAGCAGATGCTTCAACACCTGCTGGAGCACCTGTCGCCGGAGCAACTGGCACGGCTCTTCGAGGCGATGATGTCCGGCCAGCGCCTCAGCCGGGAGCAGATGAACCAGATGCTTTCCCAGGCTATGTCTTTCCTCTACCAGTTGTTGCCCATGCCCCACCCTTCTCCCCAGGCACAGGCGTGGATGGTGCAATATGCCCTCCAGACCGTGCCTTTCGACCGTCTGGTGCAAGCGCTGGACCAGATGCTCGCGCAACTGCGAGCCGCCGGCCTGAGCGAAACCGCGCTCCGCGACATCGAACAGACCGCTCACGAAAACATGGCGGCTCTGGCAGAACAGCTGGGGCAGGAAATCGAACGCATGATGCGCGAGCAGATGCGGCAGCAGACGGGGACGCCTCGCCCCTCGCTCCGTGACCTGATGGACCGCCCTTTCGAAAACCTGTCGCGCCGCGAGATGGAAGAACTGCGGCAGGTGGTGACGCGGCTGGCAGCGCGGTTGCGTTCACGTGCGGCCCTGCGCCAGCGCCGCAGCAAGGCTGGCCCGTTCGATGCCAGACGAACGATTCGCTCGAACCTGCGTTTCGGGGGTATCCCACTGATTCTTCGCCACCGCCGCCGCTACCTCAAGCCCAAAATCACCATTCTCTGCGACCTCAGCTATTCGATGCGCCCGGTCGCCAGCTTTACCCTGCTGCTCATCTATGCGCTGCAAGACCAGGTGAGCCGCACGCGCTCGTTTGCCTTCATTGACGATCTGACCGATATCAGCACTGACTTTGCCGAGATGCGCCCTGAACAGGCGTTGGAAGCGATACAGCAGCGGGTACGCCCTCCCGGCTCCTACTCCACCGACCTCGGCCACAGCCTCCGAACCTTTGTCCGCGACTATTTCAGTTGTGTGGATTCGCGCACCACGGTCATCTTCCTTGGGGATGGGCGCAACAACTACCACGACCCCAATCTCCAGGCGTTCGACCAGGTCTGTCGCCGCGCCCGCCGGGTCATCTGGTTCAACCCGGAAGCCCCCCACATGTGGGGCGTTGAATATCCCGACACGCTCAACAGCGACATGCTCGAATACGCCCATCGGTGCGATGCGGTTCACCAGGTGAGCAACCTGCGCCAGCTTATCACCGCCATTGACACGCTCTTTGTCCGTGGCTGACGCCACTCGCCACTGGCACAGGAGGTGCAGACCGAAATCAGCGTGCCTATCATAGCGACCATCAACTACAAGGGCGGCGTGGGCAAGACCACGCTCACGGCGAACCTCGCGGCAGAACTGGCCTTGCGTGGTTCGCATGTGCTGGTCGTTGACCTGGACCCCCAGGCCAGCCTGACCTTTTCGATCATCAGCGTCGAAGAGTGGCGCAGCAGCTATGAGCAGCACGCCACCATCAAGAACTGGTATGACGCGCTGCTGACCAGAGACCAGTCACTGGATTTTTCGCGCCTGGTCGTCCATCCGCAGAAGATGAACCGCCTGATCAGCCATGGCGGCAGGGTGGACCTGGTCTGCTCGCACCTTGGCCTCATCAACATTGACCTGCGACTGGCATCGCACCTGGTCATCGAAGAGGTGAAATATCGCCTGCGAGTCGGGCAGGCTTCGTCCCAGGCGACCGGCCCGAACCCCCATCTCCCCCGGACGACCGGCCCCATCAATCCCAACCTGGTGGTGCTGGCGCGGCTCGCGCAGGGATTGGCTGGCCTCGACCAGGAGCACTACCACTTTGTGCTGATAGACTGCCCCCCGAACTTCAACCTCGTGACGAAGAACGCCATTGTTGCCAGCGACTACCTGCTCATCCCCGCCCGGCCCGACTATCTCTCGACGCTTGGGATTGACCAGATTCGTCACCACGTTGCGGAACTGGTCCGAGAATACAACGGCTATGTTGCCGAAACCGCTGGACGCTGGAAGCCCATCCGACCAGAACTGTTGGGGGTGGTCTTTACGATGGCGAAAATCCAGCAGCAAGCGCCCGTTTCGGTGCAGCAACAGTACATTGACCATGTCAGGGACCGTTCCATTCCGGTCATGGAAACGTTCATTCGCACCAGCGATACGGTCTATGCCGAGGCTGCCGAAAAGGCCATCCCGGCGGTGTTGGGCCGGGCAACGAGCAAGACGCAGAGGGAGGTTCAAGACGAATGGAAAAACCTGACCACGGAGATTCTGGAGATGATGACATGAATATGAACGCCCGCCACAACATGGACCGCCTTTTCCACGTCCTTGCGCAGGAATTGGGCAAACTTTCGGATGAGGAACTGGAGCAAGTGCTCGCGGGCAATGGCCGGCTCCAGTTTGTGGGGGTGCAGCAGAGCCGCCCGAAGCGGGGACGGGTCAGCACCCCGGACGGAGAAGGAGGCGCGGGTGATGCGGCGCTGGACGACCTCAAGACCCGCCTCCAGGCAAGCGCCAGCCGCGACGAGGCCGCGCACCTTCTTGAAAACCCGCCCACTCGCCTGAAGAAGGCCGACCTGGTGCAGCTTGCCAGGCTCCTGAATGTGCGGGTCACCAGCCGCGACACCGTTGAGGCCATCAAGGAAAAAATCATCAAGAAGGTGGTGGCCGGGCCGCAGAACCTCTTCGCCGGGGTCGAGCTAAAGTAGCATCGCCTCCCAATATCAGTGGGGGAGGCTTGCGTGCTTGTCCGGCGAAAACGCATACAGCCGCCCGCCCATCGTAGCAACGTAGAGCATCCCATCTGCTCCGAGCACCGGAGGCGCGTGGATGGCCCCGCGCAGGTGGGACTGCCAGAGCAGGTGCCCACTGTCATCCAGCACCAGCAACCGTTCATCCTCCGTGCCAACATACAGGATACCCGCCTCGCCCTGCGCTGGCTGCGCCCGAATATCGCTGCCGGTCTGAAACTGCCACGGCTGTGCCCCCATCGCGTGGAGCACCCCATCACGGGACGCAATGAACCAGGAGCGAGGGGAGGATGTCCCAATCAGGGGCGAGGCTTCGACCGGCGTGCCAACCTGGTCGGTCGTCACCACCCGGCCCCGGCGGTCCAGCACCACCACGTTCCCATCTACCGTCGCTACCACCACCCCCCGCTGCGGTCGGGGGTGGGCGGAGACCAGAACGCCTGTCCCAGTTCGGCGTTCCACTCCAACTCCCCATCGGTCCCCATCTTGAGGACACTTCCTGTGGCCGTGCCCACCAGGAGCGCCCATCGCTGCTCAGCGACAGCGGCGTGGTCTCACCTTCCAGGTCGCGGGTCCAGGCCTCGTGCCCCTCCTGGTCAAACGCGACCACCTCGCCGGTTCTGGTCACCCCGTAGATATGCTCATCGTGGAACACTGGACTCCCCCGCAGGGGACTGCGGAGTCGCACGGTCCAGGCCGGGCTTCCGTCGGGGTGTAGCGCCGTGAGCAGGCTGCTGCTGTCACCCAGGTAGAGGGAACCATCGGGATCGGGCGCACGGGCCGGCGCACTGCTGACCATCCCCGAAGCATGATACGCCCACTGGAGCGTTCCATCCGGGTTGACCGCGTAGAGCGTGCCGGGGTCGCTGACGGCGTAGAGCGTGCCATCGGGAGCCAGCAGCGGCGGCGAATGCATCGGTCCTCTTCCAGGGAACGTCCAGGCATGGGCAACCGTTGCCCCCTCGGAGAGGAAAGGCGGGCGCTCGATATCTTGCAGGGCATTGACGTTCATTTGCAGGGTCAGGTAGGCCGGGCGGATGCTCCAGTCGGGGTTGAGGATGCTGAAGCCGGCCTTCTCGTCGCCGGGTTCGGTAATGACGCTGAAATTGAGGTTCCAGACGAATACCCCCGCCACCCAGGGGTAGGACTGGCGTATCATCCACAGCGTATCTACCAGGTAGCGGGACTGCTGTTCCTCGCTCACGGGTTCCGGGGCCCTCTGGCCGGGGAGACATTCCACCCCACCTCGGTAATCCAGACCGGGCGGGGGTCCCCCTGCTGGTGCATCAGGTCATGCACGCGCTCGATGTGGCGGAAGTAGTGGTGCGATTGTTGTGGGTCACTGGCAGGCCACCGCGCTTCGGGGGGGTAGGGGCCGGCGCCGGGGTGGATGGCAACCGCGTCGGCAGCGTACCGAAACGCCCCGTCATCAAGCTCATAGAGCGCTTCGTAAAAGGGCAGGTCATCGGCGGCAACGGCGGGGTCGGCCTGATTGGTCGCGGCCAGGGGAGCAGCCAGCACCAGGGCACACGGGTCGGCGGCCTTGATAGCCGGGTAGGCTGCCTGGAGCGTGGCGAGGTAGGTTGCCGGGTCGCCGGGCACACCCCCGCTCTCGTGGGCCAGGTTGGGTTCGTTCCAGATTTCATAGGCGGAGACGCGGCCACGGTAGCGGGTGGCAACCTGTTGGAGAAAGGTTGCCAGAGTGGTCGGGTCGTCGGGCAGGCCACTGTGCCCGGTGGCGGTGGCCCACGCGGGCGAACGCACCACACTGAGCATGATATGCAGGTCGTGGGAGCGGGCCGCGCTCACGACCTGGTCAAGCGGAGTCCACACCAGTTGCCCGCGTTTGCCCTCCAGGTCGCGCCAGTGGATCTGCTGGCGTACCCACCCGAACCCGGCAATGCCTGTCAGGGTCAGCACCCGTTCCGCATCGGTTCCGAGCAGGAAGGCGTTGATGCCGTAGGGCCGCCGGGGGGAGGAGGGTGGCCGGGACTGTCCCGTTTCGCCGGTTGCTCCCAGACATTCGCCGGTCAGGGGGGCAAACAGCGGCACCGGCGTGCCGGTCCTCCAGGGCGACTCGGTCGGCTCCTGCCCAACCCCGACCGGAGCCGCAGGGTGGGGCGGCGAGGGACGCAGGCACCCGCTCAGGAGCAGGGCCGGTCCCAGAGCAAAGATCAGGAGCAGGGCCGCGCCCAGGACGGGAACAAGGACCCGTGCGGGTTTGGGCAGCATGTCGGCTTGCCTGTTCCGGAGGCTCATGAGGTTCACAAGACTGAGAGAAGACCGTGAAATGAACGTTGTTCTGAGGAACTAAAAGGAGGAAGGAGGTGCAGGCCACACCTGGCGACGTTGGCAGGTGGGCCAGAACTGCACCGGGCAATCAAGGACCAGAGAGGTATTCGGCAAAATGCCTGCTCCACGCCTCACCAGGCCATGAAGTCATTATGATGCATCGGCTCCACGTTTCCCCACATCCAGCACTCTCCTGACTCATCCAGGCCCGCGCCATTCACCTCGGCCGAGCGCTGCACCTGGTAGGCTATCTGTCCCTGGCACCACTCCTGAGCTTCGCGCATGGTCGAAAACATCTGCCCGGCCCAGATGCGCCAGGGGGCCGCATCATCAAACTCGATATAGGCCGACCAGTGCCCCATACTGCCCAATGACACCACCGCGTGCCATCCCCGTTCCGTCGTTTCCCAACCAGGTTCATACGTCGTCGTCAAGTGAAACATATCCCGTATCCCTTTCAGTGTACGGAAGAGCCAGCCTGGCCTAATGCCTCGTCTGTGGCTCTCCCCATTGTCGCATCCTCCCTCGCTCTTGAAGCTGTAACTCTCCTGTAACTCCGCGAGGTTACCGACATCATACCGTATTTCGCGACTCCTGTAAAGAAAGATTTGGTAGAGATTCAGGAAAGATGACCCCATAGGCGTCAATATCGCTCGTCACTCGCCCCTGGTGGGGAACGTGGACGTTCCGACGGACGCAGGTGGCTTCGGCGGCAGCGCCGGGTCCGCATCGCCCGGTCCGACTGCTGGCCCCGGCCTCTCGCCCTGCCCCTGTACCTGTGCCCCCGTTGCTGGCTCAGTAAATACGAGCTTCAACCGATAGGTATCTTCGGCGGTGTCCGTCGTCTTCGCCGCATTGACCCGAAGGTAGAACTTCTCCGTCAGCGCATAGGGACTGGCATACTCAACATACTCATCCAGGTTATCGTACTCATTCGAATACGCCACCACCTCATACGCCGCATCGTGCAACACGAGGTCGTAATCGGCCCCGGCTGGAATATGGGTCAGGTCAATATTGACCCGCTGCCCGTACGAAAGGTAAAACCAGTAGTAATCATCCACTGTCCCTTCGTTATCCGGCACTTCTTCCAGCGACCCGGTGCAAATGGCACTCTCTTGCTCCTTCGCCTCAATCGGCACACTGTTCGGCTCGGTGTCGCGGCACAACCCAACCACGAATTCCACTGTCACGCTATCGGCCACATCCCCCTTGCCAATCTGGGCAGTTGCCACCGCCGTATCAAGCGCCGGAGCCGCGTGGAGCGTGGCGCGGGCCACCCCCTCGGCATCGGAAGAAACCCGCACGAACGGCAGGTCATTCGCAAAGTTCCCCAGCGTCGTACTGAAATCCACCGGATACCCCACCAGCAGGGTCCCCGTATCGTCCAGCACCGTTGCGATAATCTCCGATACGGCGGTCACCTGGGCCGGAATCTTGCGCGGCACTGCTGTCACGAACACTCGCGAAGGCACCGCAAACCACACGTTCGTTTCCCCCACCACATCCTCCCCGGTCGCGGTGCTCACCTGGGCAATCACCGTGGCCTGGAGGGTTTCCTCGCCGAACGGGGACCGCAGCGTCGTCTGTGCCTCCCCTGCCGCATTCGTTATCCGGGTGATCGTCGTATCCTCATTGTCAAATGTCCCCAACGTTGTATGAAACGTAACCGGGTAATGCTCAATCGGCGTTCCGTCTACCTGCTGCACCACCGCCAGAATGGTTGACTCACTGCTTCCATTGGCCGAAATGCGCCCTGGATTGGCCGTCACACTCACCCGCAGGAGGTTGGTCTCCGGGGGAGCAAACCACACCTTCGTCTCCCCAACCACAGCCCGCTCCGCGCCTGGCGTCGGCTCTGCAATCACCTGGGCCGTCACCGTGGCCTCAACCACCTCCTTGCTCCAGACCAGGTTCAGCGCAACGCTGGCTTCGCCGCTCATATTCGTCGTGGCCTCAATGCTCGTGCTTCCATGAGAAAAGGTCCCCTCCGTGGTCGAAAAGGTCACCGGATAGTTGGGAACCAGAACCCCCATATCCGCCTCCAGCGTCGGGGAAACTTCGCGCACCACCGCCCGGACCATCGTTCTGAGGTGCCCGTCCACTGGCACCTCGTCCTGGACGGTCGTCACCTCCACCCGCAACGGGGCGGGTTCTGGCGATTCGAACCACACCTTGCGCGTCCCGATAATCTCGGTTCCATCCTGGGCATTCGCCTGGGCCGTCACTATCGCCTGCATAGGCTGACCCTCCCAGGCCGGCGCGTTCAAGGACGTCTCAGCCTTCCCATTCGTATCCGTCTTCTGGATGACACTCACATCCCCATTGGAAAAAGTTCCGACCGTTGTTCGGAAGGTGACCTGCGAACCAGCGACCGGTATGCCATCTACGTCGCGCACCGTTGCCGTCACGATTGTCGTACTGGCTCCATCCGACGGAAGATAGCTCGGCACCGTCGTGACAATCACCCACGCCGGGTCTACCTCCAGCGGCTCAAACCAGACCGTCGTACTGCCAAGCACCTCGCTCCCACCCTCCGTAAACACCTGAGCCGTCACCGTAGCCTCCCCCACCTCATTGACCAGCGAAGGCTTCAGGGTCGTATAGGCTTCCCCATTCTCGTTGAGCATACTGATAAGGTTCGTGTTTCCGTTGGGAAACAATCCCTGGGTGGTCCGGAGAATCACCGAGTTGCTGGCAATCGTCACCGTGTCAGTGCTGCGTACCTTGACCGTAATGGCGCTCGCGCTCACGCCATCGGACACCACATGGTTTGGTGCTGCCGTCACCACGACCGGTTCGGGGGGCGGGTCGGCTCTCAGAAGCACCGGCAGATAGACCCGGTGCCCTGCTTCGTCCGCCATCGTTCCGGTTCGGCTCCCCGAACTCACCCCGGTACTCTGGCTCATCGCTGCGGTAGCGCGTAGGGGGCTGGCCCTGGTTCCGGCGGGCAGGGCTGGCGCTGGCTCGGAGGCACTGGCCGCCTGGGCAACGGAAGGAGCACGCCCTATGGGCACAGGGGGTTCTGCGCCCCCCCCCTGGAACCAGGAGCAGCGCCACCCCCACCAGCAGCACCACCCCCACCAACCAACGCGCTGGCACACCCCACCGACCGAAATGCAGGTTCAATTTCATAGGACCCTTCTATACTATACTCTTTCCTTAATTGCTTACGGCGACCAATCCGGGTGCAAATCACCCGACCCGTGGTTGGTCAGATTCCGAATCTCAGACCCATCGGCCCGCATCACAAAACCTCGTAGTTGTCGGTGCGGTCCGACTGAAACGCGATCCACGACCCATCGGACGACCA
>JAAUSY010000076.1 GCA_012032475.1 Chloroflexaceae bacterium | reverse complement strand
AGCCCGTCCGGCTGGCCCCGCGGCACTGGTTGCCCCCGCTCGGAGGGAGCCGCAAACGGCCCATACGCTGTCGCCGGGCGCAGGGGCTGCGGTGTTGCAGGAGGGGCGGGCATTGCTCGATGCCGGGCGGGTTGACGAGGTGCTGGAGACGCTCAAGCGGGTGCCATTGAACGGGCCACACGCGCCGCAAACGCTGGCGCTGATTGCCAGAGCGCACGCCAACCGCGGCGACCTCGACCTGGCAGTGGCCGAAGCCCGGCGGGCCATCGAACTGGACGCCCTGACGACCGAGGCCTATATTCTCCTGGGGGTGCTCTACGCCCGGCAGGGGCAGGTCTCCACGGCGGCCCGCTATCTGGAGCGGGCCCGCTATCTCGACCCGGACTCGGCGTTGATTTCGTTCTACCTGGCCGATATTTATCGTCAATTGAGCCGAACGACTGTGGCGCTCCGTGAATATCGCAACACGCTGCGAAAGCTGGCCGGCTCCGCCCCGGACACCCTGCTCGATGGGGTTGCGGTCGGGTGGCTGCGTGAAACATGTGAACGATACCTGGAGATTCTTGCCAGGAGGTTATGATGAATGCCACCCGAAAAGGGATGTATGAGACGAAGTGACCCGTTTGCCTACCGCTTGATACCAACCTTGTGGCGACGCCCGCGCCATTCGAGAAGCACCCTGCTAGAACACCGGGGGATGGAGACCACCAACCGGTGGAGCAGGCTCAAGACCAACCACCAGCCGCCCGACCCCGGCGACCAGGTTCCCCAACTATCGGAAGAAGACCGACGACGTCAGGCCGAACTGGAGAAGGACCTTCAGCTTGCCCGTGATATCCAGCAGGGGATGCTGCTGGCCGCGGTTCCCTACCTGCACGGGTGGGAGTTCAGCGCCGTTTCGCTGCCCGCCCGCGACCTGGGGGGCGACCTGTATGACTTCCTGCCGCTCAGGAATGGGCATCAGGCGATTATGATTGGCGATGTGTCGGGGAAAGGGCTACAAGCGGCGCTCCGGATGGCGGTGGCCCGGACGCTCTTTCGCTACGAAGCCCGCCATGGCGAATCGCCGGCGATGACGCTGGCTTCAGTCAACCGCGGGGTGTGCAGCGACATTCCCCACGGCATGGTGACGATGCTCTATGCCATCCTGAACCCCGGCGATGGAACCGTCCGCATTGCCAACGCCGGGCACACCTATCCGCTGCTATTCAAAGGGAAGGTCCAGGAGTTTGAATTGCCGGGGTTGCCGCTTGGGGTAGACCCGGACATTGACTACGACGAGGAAGAGACGATTATGATGGCTCCGGGCGAAAGCCTCTTCCTCTATACTGACGGGGTGAACGAGGCGACCGACCCAGACGAGCGTGAATTTGGCTTCGAGCGCCTTCAGAAGCTCCTGGAAGCCAGCAGCCAGGTGAAGCCGCGCACCCTGATGAAGCTCATTCTGAACGAGCTACGGACCTGGAGCGACGGAAACGCGCAGAGCGATGATATCACCATGGTGGTGCTGCGCCGACGCTTTGCCGGTCTGGGCGACGAACTGCGCGTGGTGGCGGCGGATGTACTGGGTCACGAGCGGGCCGGTGCGTTCTGGGGCGAGGTCGAGGTGATGTTGCCATGCGCTCCTAACTGTGCCACCCCGGACGATTGGATGGCCTTGCTGGCCGAAATTTCCGCTCTGGCGAAGAAGCTGCTGAGCCGCGGTCTGGCGCGGGAGTTGAGCCAGGAAGTGCGCATGACCATTGAGGAATATCGGTACAGTGACGCGTAACGCGTTGCCCCGGAGTGGCCCGTCACACATCACGCGTCACACGTTGCTGGCAGGTCTGACACCGAGACGCCCCAGCCCTGAAGCTCCTGGAGCACCGCCCGGACCAGCGGCGCAACCTGGGCGCTGACGGTGGGCGAAAGCTCCAACCCTGTCTCCAACGACGCAGGCTGAACGCCGAACAACACCACGGTGGGCGGGAGCAGGTGGCACAGCCTCGCCACACTGAGAAGGTCCGCCAACCCAACCTGGTGCGGCGAAATTTTGTGCGAGAGAAAGGCAGGGATGTCCTCCCCTTCCAGGCGAATAAGCGTGCCCGGAGGGTGCCCGGCGTCCACGGCATCAATCACCAGGAGCCGTTCGACCCCCTCCAGGCAGGCGAGGAGGTCCAACCCCATGGTTCCCCCATCGAGCACCCGGACCTCTTCGGGAAAGTGGTAGGATGCCTGCAACCGCTCGACGATCCGCACCCCCACCCCCTCATCTCGCAGCAAGATATTGCCTATGCCCAGAACCAGCACATGCGGCAACGGGTCTCAGGTCCCTTCTTTCGCTTTCGTTGCCGGCGCTTCTCCCGCTCCAGACGGAACCTGGCACACCAACTCGGTCCCCTGGGTGCCACCCTTCCCCCCGCTCCGGCTGTTCCGGACCTGGAGCGCCACAATGCGTGGGGGGATACCCTTGCCGCGCCCGTAGCCGGGGCAGGTGAACTTCCACCCGCTGAAGATACTGGTCATCAGACCGTTGGCCTCTTCTGCGTCCACGAGGAACGCGCTGTAGACATGGTGGATGGCAAAGGCAATCAGCCACCACATGATGAAGTGGTGGACCATGCGGAGATGCTGCACGTCAATGATAGTGAATATCCAGCTCGTTGCGGTCCACCAGAAGCCGCCCGGATTGCCCATCCCGAAGAGCGCAAAGCCAGTAAAGACCTGGATGAAGTAGAGCATCACGATAATGCCGTAGGTCAGCCCGGCCAGCGCGTTGTGCCCCATGGTGGTGGGGGGTTCGCGGCGGAGGAAGAAGTAGTATTGCAGGGCATCTTTGAACATCCCCCGCCCTTCGGGGGTGAAGAAGGGCACCAGGGCTTTCCAGCTCGCCCACTGGTTGCCGCCAAAGAACGCCCAGTAGGTGCGCACGATGAGGCTGGCAACGAAGATGAAGGCGAAGAGCATGTGGAGGGACCGCATGTTCCCCATAAACATCTGCCCGTAGGCTTCGCGGGCGCTGACCTGGATATAGGGATTGTAGATGTAGTAGCCCGTGAAGCACAGGACGACAATACATACGAAGTTGACCCAGTGCGTCAGGCGCACGGGAATTTCCCAGACGTAGGTCGGGCCGAGCCGGACCGCTGGTTGCTGCTGCGGTTGTTGTTCCATAGGACCCTCCTTTCTTTCGTCTCGGTGCTCACCGCACCTTGACGGATACAATCTCCTGGCCGGTGGTGTCCACCACATGGGCAGCGCAGGCCATACACGGGTCGAAGGAATGAATGGTGCGCAAAATCTCCAACGGGCGCTCCGGGTCGGCGATGGGGGTGCCAACCAGCGCCTCTTCGTAGGGGCCGCGCTTCCCGTGGGCATCGCGTGGGCCGGCGTTCCAGGTGGTCGGAACGACACACTGATAGTTCTGGATATGCTGGTTTTCGATATTGACCCAGTGCCCCAGGGCCCCGCGGGGGGCATCGGTCATCCCCACGCCCTGAGCCAGAGCAGGCCAGGTCTTCGGGTCCCATTTTGCGCCGTTATGAACTTTCAGGTCGCCGCGCCCGATATTGTCCGTCAGCATTTTGAGCCAGTCCAGGGCAACCTCTGCAATCACCCAGGTTTCGATACCGCGGGCCGCCGTGCGCCCCAGGGTCGAAAAGAGCGCTTCCGGCCCGACCCCCAGTCGTTCCAGGACGGTGTCTACCTTCTCCTTGACCGAATTGTGGTTGGGCGCATCCTTGGAGGCATAGGCCACGAGCATCCGCGCCAGCGGGCCAACTTCCATGGGCGTGTCGTTGTAGCGGGGAGCCTTGAGCCAGCTATACTTCGCTTCGTCGCTGGTGATGAGTGTTTCGTAGGCTTCGCCTTCGGACGGGCGGGGGCCGGTGTAGTTGGGGTTGGTTTGCCCCTCCCAGGGGTGCAGACCGTTCCCGTTGCCATCCCGGTAGTCGAACCAGGAATGGGCGACATATTCGGTCACTTTGGCGTGCTCCACCGGGTGGACGGTCGAGAGGTCTTTGTTCAGGATGATGCCCCGCGGTTGATAGAGGATATCGGGGTTGGTGACCGGGTCGCCGGTGGTCAGGGGAAAATCGCCATAGGTGAGGAAGTTGCCGTGGCCTCCGCCAATGGCCGCCCACTCCTTGTAGAAACTGGCGACCGCTAGCAGGTCGGGGATATAGACCTGCTCGACAAACGCTTGCCCTTTCTTGAAGAGCTGTTGCAGCAGAGCAATGCGTTCGGCATTCAGGACCGACTGCCCGTTGGGGTCTATCGCCAGGGTTGACCCACCGACCACATAGGTTTGCAGGTGGGGGTTCTTGCTCCCCAGGATGGCATGAATACGGATGAAGTCGCGCTGCCAATCCAGGGCTTCCAGGTAGTGGGCCACGGCCATCAGGTTGGCTTCGGGGGGGAGTTTCTGAGCCGGGTGCCCCCAGTAGCCGTTGGCAAAGATACCGAGCTGGCCGCTCTCGACAAACGCCTTCAGCCGGTTCTGAACCGTGGTGAAGTGTTGGACACCATTGTTGGGCCAGTCGGAGGTGGTGGTTGCCAGTTGTGCGGCTTTCTCCGGATCGGCCTGGAGCGCGCTCACCACGTCCACCCAGTCCAGGGCATGGAGGTGGTAGAAGTGGATGACGTGGTCCTGCATGTACTGCGCGGCCTCAATCAGGTTCCGTATCAGCACCGCATTGAGCGGCACCTCAATGCCCAGGGCGTTTTCGACGGCCCGCACCGAGGCGAGCGCGTGGACCGTGGTGCATACACCGCAGATGCGCTGGGTGAAATACCAGGCGTCGCGGGGGTCACGGTCCTTCAAAATCAGTTCAATCCCGCGCCACATCGTTGCGGAACTCCAGGCGTCGGTAACTTTTCCTCCCTCGACCTGGGTTTCAATGCGCAGGTGTCCTTCGATACGGGTCAGCGGATCAACAACGACTCGTTCGGTTGCCATGGCTCAACTTTCCCCTTCTTTTTCTGGTGCTTCCGCGCCGGTGTCTGCAACGGTCGGCTGGCCGGTAGGGCGGGGCGGTTCTTGCGGTTCCGAGATGTCAACAGCCTCTACTTCGGCCTGGGGGCGATGCAGCGGTTGGGCTTTGGCCCGAATGGCGCTGAGCACGCCGTGGGCCGCGAACATGGCCGAAACCCCGGCCACCACGCCCACGCCAACGGTCTGGACCGGGATGCCCACGCCAGGGACATCCGGCAGGCGCTCGTAGAAGGGGGTCATCGTGTCCCAGAAGCCGGGTTCGGAACACCCGACGCAGCCGTGCCCCGCGCCAATGGGCCAGCTGGTCTGTTCATTCCAGCGGACAATCGGGCAGTTGTGGAAGGTCTGCGGTCCTTTGCACCCCATCTTGTAGAGGCACCACCCCTTGCGGTGACCGTCGTCGCTCCATTCTTCGACAAACTGCCCGGCGTCGAAGTGGGCGCGCCGTTCGCAGTCGTCGTGGATGCGTGACCCGTAGGCAAACAGCGGTCGCTTGAACTGGTCGGTCGCGGGCCACGACCCGAACGTGAGGTAGTGGGTTATGACAGCGGTCAGATTCTCGACATTCATGGGGCAGGCGGGCAGATTGATGATAGGAACGCCTTTTACAACATCGCTGACGCTGCGCGCACCGGTCGGGTTGGGCGACGCTGCGGGCAACCCGCCGAAGGTCGCGCAGGTTCCGGCGGCAATGACCGCCGAGGCACCGGCACAGACTTCCCGGACGAGGTCGAGCGCGGTGCGCCCGGCGATACAGCAGTAGATGCCACCATCGTTGACGGGGATGGAGCCTTCGACTACGACCAGGTAGTTGCCCTGGTGGGCTTTCATCGTGGCTTCGCGGGCAGCTTCGGCCTGGTGCCCGGCGGCAGCCATAATCGTTTCATGATAATCAACTGAGAGCACGTCCAGCACGAGGTCGGCAACGGTGGGCTTGCTGGCCCGCAGGAGCGATTCGGTGTTTCCGGCACAGTCCTGATATTCGAGCCAGATGAGCGGGGGACGAGCGGCGGTTTCCAGTGCCTGGGCAATGCGGATCTCGTAGCGTGGCGGCAGGGCCAGAGTTGCCGCCATCGCGGAGCAGAATTTGAGGAAGTCGCGGCGGGTCACGCCCCGGTCCAGGAGGGCGTTCATGAGACTGCCAGGTTCACGTGGCATAGGTTTTCTCCCAATACTACTGAACATCTATGGAGCATCGAGAGCAGGAAACACGAAGAGTCGTCGCATGCTCAGGGTTGCCGTTCTTTTCTCGATACCCGCAGAGATTCCGGACGGTTGCAGGGTGATTTGACCCGCCATTATACGCGATATTTCAAATGATGCAACTTGTGTTCAATAAAGTGGGGTTCTGTGGTTTCTTCCACATCAAATAGTTGGTGCCGGGCCGTGGTGCGGTGGGCGGGGGTGTAAAGCTGTGCAGGAGTAGTCTGTAGTTTGTCCGGCCATCCTGTCAAGCGTTCGTTTGTTGCCAACAGCGACAGCATTGCACAGGCGGGTCCGGTTGTCAACTGGTGAGCGGGAGCAACCCCGCTCTTGGAACTTAGGATACGAGGTGTGGTATGATGAGATGAGGAGAACGGTGATGGTTGAGATGAAACAGATCGCCGGAGATTTGCTGGTCCGCACCCCTGAGCAGATGCAGCAGCGGTTGGCCTGGAACGACTGGTTTCTGCTTGAGGTGACCGAAAAGGGAAGGGTGTTGTATGCAAGTTCTCACGAGAGAATGGGTCAATGGTCGCACGGTGCGAGAAGTGATACGACATAGCCTGGAATTGCAGCCATGAAAAAAACGAGCTATCCTATCTTACTGGATTGGAACATACCCCCCGCTCCCTCAACGTCTCAGCCCGGCCACGCCTGCTGGCGGTGCTGGCTCACCCGGACGACGAGTCTTTTGGGATGGGGGGAACGCTGGCGTGGTACGCGGAATGCGGTGTGGCGGTGTTCCTGGTGTGTGCCACCCGCGGCGAGGCCGGTGAGGTAGACCCCCACCACCTGAGTGGCTATGGTTCGGTAGCCGAGCGGCGAGAAGCCGAACTGCGCTGCGCGGCCGAGGCCCTGGGTCTGACGGAGGTCTTTTTCCTGGGATACCGGGACTCCGGGATGACTGGCTCGCCAGACAACCAGCACCCCCAGGCGCTTGCTGCCGCTCCGCTGGACGAGGTGACCGCACGGGTAACCTGGTATATCCGCCGGCTGCGCCCGCACGTTGTGCTGACCTTCGACCCGATTGGGGGCTATCGCCACCCGGACCACCTGGTCATCCACCAGGCCACGGTGCAGGCGTTTCACGCGGCGAGCGATGCCAGCGCGTTCCCCGGTGATGAGCCGCCTTATCAGCCTCAGAAGCTCTATTTCCATACCTTCCCGCGCCTCTTTCTGCGGCTGATTGTGCGCACGATGCCGCTCTTCGGCAAGGACCCGCGCCGGTTCGGGCGCAACCACGATATTGACCTGACTTCGATTGCCGTGGAGGACTTCCCCACCCATGCGCAGATTGATTATCTGCCGGTTGAGTCGCGCCATGCCGCAGCGGTGCGGTGCCACGCCAGCCAGGGTGGGGGGTCGGGGTTGCTCCGCGAAACGTTCGGGTGGGCGCTGCGGTTGGTGGGGAGCGGCGGGAGGGACACGTTTATGCGGGCGTATCCCCCGCCGACGGCGGGACTGCGAGAACGCGACCTGTTCGCGGGGGTGGAGATTGATATGGATTGACCAGGCGATTGACTGAATAAGTCACATCTCGCAGTCTGGTACAATAGCAGGCAAGTGATCGTGTGATGAATGGTGAAACGTGAACGGTGAAGGAGTGAAGGAGGGTTTCCATCATGGGGTTTCTTTCGTGGATTATCATGGGGGCACTGGCCGGGTGGATTGCCGGTATCGTGACGCAGACGAAGGATCGACGGGGCTGTATCGGGAACATCATTCTGGGCGTGGTAGGGGCGTTTGTGGGCGGGTTGCTCATGCAGTTCCTCACCGGCCAGGGGTTCGATTTCGGGTTTGACCTGGCGAGCCTGGTCGTCGCCGTGCTTGGGGCGGTCGTGGTGCTGGCGCTGGTCGGTGTGGCGCGGAAGTCTCAAAAGAAGTAGCGTCTATCCTCGAATCCGGGGGGGCATCGAGGGGACGAAGCTCCCTGGTGCGCCCCCGGACGGTCTCGAACCGCCGCATCCGGTTCAGGAACCCATTGCGCTGTCCCGCCTCTTGCTGCGGTGAATAGCGCTTCGCGGAAACATTTTGCGCTTTATCGGATACCCCTTCCCCTCCCTCACCCCGCACCCCGCACCCCTTTCCTCACCAGGGCACCAGAACAGTGCCGGTGGGTCCGCGGTGCCACCCCAACTTGCCTGCCTCAACCAGACCAGAAAGGAGCCTTAACACGCGCTTAATATATCTTACCGCCAGACTTAACAAACTATCGTTATGATAGCCAGGTTGCATCCCCAACTCATGGCAAAGTGGTGAAACAGATGGTATGTTCCAGCAATGGAACCGACACAACACGTTTCCGACCCGATCAGGTCGGTAGTATAGAATAGAATGAAACCGAAGGAGTATTCATGGCATCTCAGGCAGAACCACTTTCTGGCTTGAAAACCTTTCAGCGCCGCATCGAGCACGGAGACCTGCCCTTCCGATACCTCACCATGTTTTTCGGGCTGCTCGTCATTCTGCTCGTGGTTGCCATCGGTTGGGTCGTCTGGGACGGATCGGCCGAAGCCCGCGCTGAATTTGGCTTCGGGTTCCTCTTTCAAGAAGGCTGGAACCCCGTCAACAACAACTACGGCGCATGGCCCGCCATCTACGGAACGCTGGCCTCATCCGGCATCGCCTTGCTCATCGCTGGCCCGCTTGGCGTGCTCATCGGCGTCTTTCTCTCGGAACTCTGTCCTTTTTCCCTGCGCATGCCGCTCTCCTTCCTGGTCGAACTGCTCGCGGCCATCCCAAGCGTTATCTACGGCATGTGGGGCATCTTCGTGTTCATCCCATTCTTCGTGAAATACATCGCCATCCCCATCACCGACCTGGTGGGGAATGCAACCACTTTTCCCCTCTCGCTCCTCTCAGCCCCACAAACCGCGCCCGTAACCTCCGGGCGCGGCATCATGATCGCCGGAATCATCCTGGCAATCATGATTCTCCCGACCATCGCGGCCATCTCCCGCGACGTGCTGGTCGTCGTGCCCAACCACCAGCGCGAAGCCCTGCTGGCCGTGGGAGCAACGCGATGGGAAATGATCTGGAAAGGCGTCATCTCCTATGCTCGCGCCGGTATTGTCGGTGGTATGATGCTCGGCCTTGGGCGGGCGCTGGGCGAAACGATGGCTGCCCTGATGGTCATTGGCAGCCTGAAAAAAACCGTCGAATCCTCACTCTTCGCTCCGGGGATTTCTGCCGCGGCACTGGTCGCCAGTGAACTCCCCAACGCCGACAGCTCGCTGCACGCATCAACGCTCATCTTAATTGCGCTCGTGCTCTTTGGGATAACGCTACTACTGAATGCCGCTGCGCGTCTGCTGGTCTGGCATGTCTCGCGGGGGCCAGGAGGGAATGTTCGCGCATGATCAACCAGTCACCCAACTACCTGCGCCGCAGGGTCTTCGACCTCTTCATGCGTGGAATGACCATCGTCGCCACGCTGCTTGCATTGGTCCCACTGTTTCTGATCATCGGCTATGTCTTCATTCGTGGCGGGTCGGGGCTTATCTACTTCCCCGATGAATATGCCAGATACGAAATCGGCGTCGAAAAACTGGTGACTATGCTATCGGACCGGCAGGACCCCCAGTATGACCGCGACCTCTTCACTCAGGCCAGAAACGACCAGAGCAGCCTGGAAACCAACCTCAGCACCACGCGGCGCTACCAAGAGCGCACAAAGGCCATACCGGGCGAACTCAAAGACCTCAGAGCCAGCCTCAACGACGTATCGGAGCGGATAGAAAACCGGGGAGCTACCCCCGAACGAGAGGCCGAACAGGCGCAACTGGCCTCCCAGATTGCCACCCTTGAAAACGAGCAGGCAACCATCAAAGCCGAACTCCCGCAGCTTGCCAGCGAACGAACCACGCTCATCAGCGACATAGACGAACTGGCCCGGTCGGCGCGGGGCGTATCGCTCGATGATCTTGGCTCGGTCGGGCTGCGCCACTACTTCCCCTTCTTCACCGAATCGGCCAAACCCGCCCCCGTGATGGCAACCAGCATACAGCAAATCAGCATCACCCAGGTTGGCGGGGTATTCCACGGCATCGTCGGAACCTTCCTGATTGTCGGGGCATCCCTCCTCATTGCCCTGCCCATTGGCATCCTGGCCGGCGTCTTCCTGTCCGAATACCCCTCCACCCAACTGTCAACCTTCATCCGCTTTTCCACGGACGTGCTCAGCGCTGCCCCTTCTATCATTGTCGGGGTCACCGCCTACGTCCTGGTGGTGCAACGGACCAAAGAATTCTCCGGACTGGCCGGGAGCGTCGCCCTCTCGGTGCTGATGGTGCCGGTCATCACCCGCACCACCGAAGAGATGCTCAAACTCGTGCCGACCACCGTCCGCGAAGCCGCCTTTGGCCTTGGCTCCCCGAAGTGGTGGCTCACGCTCACAGTGGTCATACCAGCAGCCATGAGCGGGATTGTCACCGGGGCGCTGCTGGCCTTTGCTCGGGCCGCCGGCGAAACCGCCCCCCTGCTCCTGACCATCCTGGGCAAAAACCAGGTCACCTGGAACCTGCTGGAACCCATGGCGGCCCTGCCGCTCATCACCTACAAATACACCGAAAATCCCAGCCCCATCCAGAATGACCTGGCCTGGACTTCTGCGCTGGTGCTCACCATGCTGGTGCTGCTCGTCAATATCATGGCCCGGTGGGTGACTCGGAAACGAACCAGATAACCTGACCACCCGCGGTATCCACGCGGTACTCACAGGAGGGAGAACCTATGGCAGATGCAACCAAACCGACCCCTGACGTCACTGGCTCCACTGGCGCAGCCAGAACCAACGGTCGCGGCCCGGCTGAGACCAACAACGTAACCCTGGAAGATTTGAAACCCTACTACGGCTCGTTCCAGGCCGTCCACGCGGTCAATGCAACGATTGAACCCCGCTCCGTCACTGCCATGATCGGGCCGTCCGGGTGCGGAAAATCCACCGTGCTGCGCTGCATCAACCGCATGCACGAAAACATCCCTGGCGCACGGGTCGAGGGACGGGTACTCCTGGGAGAACAAAACGTCTATGGCCGGGGGATTGCCCCTCAGACCATCCGCCGCCGTATCGGGATGGTCTTTCAGCAGCCCAACCCGCTCAAGATGCTTTCGATTGCGGGGAACGTCGCCGTGGGGCTGCGGCTGGAGGGACACCGCGAAAGCGAGATAAAGGAAAAGGTCGAAGCCAGCCTGAAGGGGGCCGCCCTCTGGGACGAAGTCAAGGATAAGCTCAACGATTCGGGGATGGCGCTCTCTGGCGGGCAGCAGCAGCGGTTGTGTATCGCCCGCGCCATTGCGATGGAGCCGGAGGTGCTCTTGCTGGATGAGCCATGCTCGGCGCTCGACCCGATCTCAACGTACAAAATCGAAGAACTGCTGGTCGAACTGAAGAAGCGCTACACCATTGTCATCGTGACCCACAACATGCAGCAGGCCGCCCGCATTTCCGACCGAACGATGGTCTTTATGGTTGATATTACGGACAAAAAGCCCAAAGGGATGCTGGTTGAATATGGCGAAACCGCGCAGGTCTTCACCAACCCCCAGGACAAACGAACCCAGGACTATATCAGCGGAGAAATTGGTTAGGAGGCATCCGTATGAGTGAAGCAGAAGTGCAACTTGAAGTTGGCTCCGTCCCGCGCACAATTAGCATCGGGGTGAGGACACGGGAGCACGAGAAAGCCGAAGCCGCCGTTCAGAAGATAGAAGCGGTCAACTTCAATTTCTACTATGGCAAGTTCAAGGCGCTCAACAACGTTACCATGTCCGTCCGCGAGCGGTATATTACCGCCCTGATCGGGCCGTCCGGCTGCGGGAAGTCCACCCTGCTCAGGGCTATCAACCGCATGAACGACACCATCACTGGCACACGCGGCGAGGGCGCTATCCTGGTCAATGGAGAAAACGTCTATGCTGCGGATGCCGACCCGATTATGCTTCGCCGCCGTATCGGGATGGTCTTTCAGCGCCCGAACCCCTTCCCCAAATCTATCCGCGACAATGTGGCCTACGGGCTGAAGATTGCCGGGTGGCCGCGGAACGAGATAGACGACCGTATCGAGCAGTCATTGCGGCAGGCCGCCCTGTGGGACGAAGTGAAGGACCGCCTCAAAAAGTCGGGGATGGGGCTTTCTGGCGGGCAGCAGCAGCGGTTGTGCATCGCCCGTGCCATCGCCCCCCGCCCGGAAGTCATCCTGATGGACGAACCGTGCTCGGCGCTCGACCCCATCTCCACCATCAAAATCGAAGAAACGATGATCGAGCTGCGCCGCGAATACACCATCGTCATTGTGACCCACAATATGCAGCAGGCCGCACGAGTTTCGAATGAAACGGCCTATATGCTGATGAACCCGCAAACCCGTGCCGGAGAACTGGTCGAGTTTGGGGAAACGGAGCAAATCTTTACCAACCCCCGCGACAAACGCACCGAGGACTACATCAGCGGGCGCTTTGGCTAATCTCGCACCGCCGTTGCAGAAACGGGGCGGGGGCCGGGGCCGGAGTATTCTGCCCCCCGGCCCCCGCCTCGTCGTGACCGCCTATCGCTCATCACCGGGCATCACCTGTCTCTCATTCATGGCTCCGACAGGAGCAGCGCATCAATGAGCCTAGTCGTCCCGATGAAAACCGCCATCGAGAGCAGTGCCCCCTGGTCGCCAACCGCGTCTAATTCCTGGAGTGTCCGGGGGTCTGCCACACTGACGTAGTCGGTTCGGGCAAGTGGCTCACGGTCAAGCACCTGGTGCATCGTCTGGCGCATGGCTTCGCCTTCACGCACCCCCTGGGCATAGCGTTGCTGCGCAGCCACCAGCGCCCGGTAGAGGACGGTTGCCGCCTGCCGCTCCGGAGGCGACAGGTAGGTATTGCGGCTGCTCATTGCCAACCCGTCCGGTTCGCGCACGGTTGGCCCCACCACAACCTCCGTCGGAAGATTGAGGTCCCGAACCATCGTCTGGATGACGACCACCTGTTGCGCATCCTTCTGCCCGAAGAAGGCGTGCGTTGGCTGCACAATGTTCAGGAGCTTGCAGACCACCGTGGCAACCCCGCGGAAGTGGCCCGGACGTGCGGCTCCTTCCAACACCTCGGTGACCCCCGCCACCTCCACCAGGGATGCAAACCCCTGGGGATACATCGTGGAAACCGTGGGGACAAACACCAGGTCGGTCGGGGCGCTCCGCAGCAGGCGCATATCGCGCTCGGTGTCGCGGGGGTAGGTGGCAAAATCTTCCTGCGGGCCAAACTGTGTCGGGTTGACGAAGATGCTCACCGCCACTGCGCCACAGGTGGCTCTGGCCTGGCGCACCAGGCTCAGATGCCCTTCGTGCAAATAGCCCATGGTTGGGACCAGGCCAAGCCGGCCGAACGCGGCGCGGGCCCGGCGGAAATCTCCGATGGTTTCAATCACCTGCATCTTGATACCTTCTGGTTCTGGTGCCACTCCGTTCCGGCATCGCCCCGGCCATTTGATTGTACCATAGGATGATAGTAGATGATAGATGACCGATGAATCGGGCACGTTGCACCAGTGATACCCGATTCGGGTGGACCCTGACCCTTTCACCCCGAACAAGGAGCAAGAAAACGATGATGTACGATGATACGATTGCGGCTATCGCGACCCCGCCCGGTGAGGGAGGCGTGGGGATCGTGCGCCTCAGCGGCAGCCATTCCCTGCCTATTGCCCAGGCCATCTTCCGTCCGCGCCGGCCGGGGCCGCTGCGTTCGCACCGGGTCCGCTATGGGCAGGTGGTGGACCCTTCAGACGGGCGCGTGGTTGACGAGGTGCTGGCCGTGTTGATGCAGGCCCCACGCAGCTTTACGGGCGAAGACGTCGTAGAACTATCGGGTCATGGCGGAACGCTGGTAATGCAGGAGGTGCTTGGGCTGACACTGGCAGCAGGGGCCCGGCTGGCCCATCCGGGCGAATTCAGCATGCGGGCCTTTCTCAACGGACGCATGGACCTGACCCAGGCCGAAGCCATACTGGATATCATCCAGGCGCAAACCAGCACCGGCCTGGCCCTGGCCCAGGCTCAGCTTGGCGGGTGGCTGGCCCGCGAGGTCCGGCGCATCCGCACCGACCTGCTGGAAGCGCTGGCCTATGTCACCGTGACGATTGACTTCCCCGAAGACGAGGTAGATCCCCAGGACCTCGCCCCGACGCTGACCGCGTGCCGTCAGGCGGTCGAGCACCTGCTTGCCACAGCAGACCAGGGGGTCATCTATCGTCAGGGGGCACGGGTGGTGCTGCTCGGTCGTCCGAACGTCGGCAAATCGAGCCTGCTCAATGCGCTCTTGCGAACCAACCGGGCCATCGTGACCCCCATACCAGGCACGACCCGCGACACCCTGGAAGAAACCGCCAACCTCGACGGAATCCCCGTGGTGCTCGTTGACACGGCAGGTATCAGCGAGAGCGCCGACCCCATTGAGCGGCTCGGCGTGGAGCGCAGCCGCGAAGCGCTGGCGCTGGCCGACCTGGCCCTGCTCGTGCTGGATATCCACCAGCCGGTCAGCCGCGACGATAGACAGATCGCCGAGCTGACGCTCGAAAAGCCCACCCTGGTGGTGTGGAACAAGGCCGACCTGGAGCCGGGCCACGCCCCCCCCCATTTCCCCTTCGCCCACCCCCACCTGGTCGGGAACGTGGCAACGTCAGCGCTGACGGGCGCAGGCATGGAAGACCTGGTTCGTACCATCGTCGGGGCATTGTCCGTTCAGGGCACGGCTCCTGGTGGGTCCCACCTGGTGACCAACCCGCGCCACCGCGAGGTGCTCAGCCGTGCGGCGGCAGGTTTGCGGGCGGCTACCGAGGGGCAGGCAGCCGGGGTCCCTGCCGATTTGCTGGCGGGCGACCTGACCACCGCACTGAACGCCCTTGGGGAAATCACCGGTGAAACCATAACGGATGACCTGCTCGACACCATCTTCAGCCGCTTCTGTATCGGGAAGTAATACCCATTCGGTTTCTTTACCACAGAGGACGCGGAGGACCCAGAGCGAAGGGGAAATCCCTGTGTGCCACTCTGCGCCCTCTGCGGTTTTTTGCCCTTCTGGGAGCAAGCTGGTATAAGACGAGGGTCAATCAGGGTGCAGGGTAGGGTTCTTCGGGCGTTGCGGTTGCTGGCGGGGTTGGAGAAGCGCCGTATCGCCACTCGTAGTAGTGCTTGCCCACATTGCCCATCTCGACCCGGAAGGAGAACGGATTGGCCGGGTTGTAGGTCAGGACGCGGCGCTCGAACACCTGGAAGAGAATAGGCATCTCCGTGCCGCCCACAGTGGATTGGACCCAATATGGCTCGGTGATTGGGAGGCCAAACACGAAGAGCGGTTCGGGGAACACCCGCTGCCCGCGCAGTGGCCGGTCTTCATAGACACTGCCATACATCGTCATAAAGTCCAGAAATGCCTGGGGAATACCCCGGTTGACCCCATCTGGCCCGGTGGCCTGTCCCAGGTTGGTCAGGGGGTCGCCGGTGAAGTCGGTGAATTCTCCCAGGCTCCCATTGTTGTTCAACAGGGTCGTGACGGGTTGGTTGAGCTTGCTCGTATCAACTGCCTCGATGGGTTGCCCGCTGTAGAACGGGAGCAAATCGGCATAGGTCGGGTAGGTGCCGGCATCGCCGACCGCCGAAACACGAGCCTGCCCACGCACTTTATACTCGGTCGAGTAGTCGTAGCCGGTCTGCATCCTGCCGGTAATCATCTCAATCGGCAGCAGCCCGTTGGTGACATACCACAGATCGCTCGCATCGGCGTTCGGGTCATTGATCTCCATGCGGCTCTTCTCGAAGTATTGCACCCGGCGGTGCCCGCCAGGAGACTGCTTCATCTCTTCTTCCAGCAGGGAGCTTACGGCCGGCCCCCAGGTCCACGAGCGGTCTGTGACTTCTGCGGTCTCAATCAGGAGATCCTGTCGTTTCCACACGCGCTCAAACGCGCTATCTCCAAACTGAGGCGTTGCCAGCACCACCACCGAACCAACCACGACGACTGCGACCAGCGCCATGGCCGCTCTGACCAATTGTCGCATTGATACAACCTCCTTATCTCGTGCTCCTAATCTCATGCTCCTACTTCCTCGGACTTCTTCGCACTTTCGTTTTCGGACGTACCCTATGCTTCCTGTCGTCTTCTCGCTCCGGAGCGTCTCGGAGCTTCAGAGGAGATGACCACGAATAGACCATAGTATAGCAAATATCAGGGGGAAGCACAATGGGCCGTCCGGGCCCGACCCCACCTCCTGCCCGGTCGCTACCGCACCACCAGGGGGAGATAGAGCACGTGGCCGTCCCCGGATGGGGGGGGAGTTGCGGCCGGGTCATACTCATAGGCTCCGCTGTCGCAGCGAGCGTCCCCATCCCCATCGCCGTCGAGCGGACGACTCGTCCCCCGCTGGTCGGTGGGTGGGCACCCGTCCCCGTTGCTAACGCCAGCGTCAATGGCAGCGCTGGAAGGCAGCAGTGCGACCGTCTGCGTGGTTCCCCCGTTGTCAGCCAGTGGCCCTGGCAATGGATCACCAATGGTGAGCGATTCAGTGCAGTTGATGTCGCCGGTCACGTCCGCATTTTTTTGGGGGAACTGGATGTTGCCGCCGCCATCGGTCAGCGGGTCGTCGGCGCAGTGCTGGAAGGTCTGTCGGCCCTCATTCAGCGCGGTGTTGTTGGCAATCAGGGTGTTTTTCAGGATTATCGTTCGCCCGTCGTTGTCCTCCTGGTTAAAGAAGATGGCCCCTCCCTTGTCCCCAGCGTGGTTATTGACGATGGTGCAGTTAAGATAGGTGGCATTGCCCCCTCCGGCAATGGCCCCGCCCAACCCGCCGGCGCCGTCTCTGCGTCGGTTATGGCCCGGTTGCCAGAGAAGGTCACATTGGTGAAGAACGAAGGTTCGTTTCCATCCGGCCAGACGGCCCCGCCCTGTCGCTCGGCCAGGTTGTCGGCAAAGGTGGTGTTGCGGACATATAGCGGGCCGTTGCCATGGTATAGCCCGCCCCCAAGCGCGGCGTGTCCTTGCAGATTGACCCGGACGGCATTTTCGAGAAAGGAGGTCTCTTCGATGATGACTTCGTCGGGGGGATAGACCCAGCTGAAGATGGCCCCGCCCTGCCCGGCGGTGGTATTACCGCGAAAGGTGCTGCCGCGGATGATGACCTGCCCGCCCCTGGTGGGGTCGTCGTGAAACTCGCTCGCCCCGTCAATATAGACTGCGCCCCCACCGTGGCCCCAACCAGACCGAACGTCCGGACTGCCGCCTCCAAGCGCTTCGTTCTCAATGAAACGTGAGTTGGTGATGGTCAGGCCGCTGAGCTGGTTATTGATGGCCCCGCCGTTGATGCCGCGGTTGTTCAGGAAGGCAGAGTCGGCAATCGTGAGGGTGCTGAAATCCCCGGTGAAGATGGCTCCTCCGCTCCTTTCAACGTATCCCGCGGTTCCGTCGTGGTTGTTCAGGATACAATTCTCAACCGTCAGCACGTTCCGTCCATCTCCGTAGATGGCCCCTCCGGCCCCATTCTCACCGGGTTCTTTCCCGTCGGCAATGGTCAGGTTGCGAACGGTCAGGCGGTTTTCGTAGTCCACAAAGAACACCCTGGTGATTCCGCCGCCGCTCAGGGTAATACGCCCCCCCTGTGACGGCCCGCCGCCATCAATGGTCGTGTCGTCAGTAATTTCAAGGTCGTCGCTGAGGACTATCGTGTGGTGCGCATCTCCGCAGTTGAACGTCACATCGCCACCATCGCTCAGCGCGTCGCGGAGGGCCTGCTCGGTGCAGCTTGCGGGGGTGCCATCCCCCACCACCCCGGCGGCGTGCCCTTGCTCGACCAGGAGCAACGAGAGCAAAAGGGCCGCAAAGGTGAGCAGCGCCGTCACGGCCAGCATCGCCCTGGAGCGCCTCCCCGGAGGGAGTGGGACAGCAGTCCGTGAGAAGAGTACCGTATGGGGTGACTTGAAGCGGTGCATATCAAGGCTCCTTCTTCTTTGTTTTTCCAATCTTTCAGTATCGGTTACAATAGGTCCAGATCCATTCCAATCCACTCCATTCCAATCCATGATACCATTGCGCCATACCAGGCATACATGAGTGACCCAGGAGCAAGAAACCTATGACCAACTGGCTCCCACTATGGCCCAGAGACCTGGATGCCAGATTGGAGCAACTCAGCGACAATCCTCTGTTTGCATCGCTGCTGGTGCTCAGCCCCCCCGACGCCTTCGAATATATGGGGCTTGGCCTGGTGGGGACGCTGCTCGAAAACCTGCGGCCAGCAACGCCCGAACAGACCCGACAGGTTCGCCAGATTGTGCGGGCGCTCGAAGCCGGGCAGACGACCCTGGACGGGGCACAGGTGGTGCAAACTGGCGAGCACCCGGCGGCGGTGTTGCGGCTGATTCCGGGGAGCCTGCCCGTGGAGAATGCGCCTCCTTCCAAGCCGTTTGTTTCCGAGTCCCCTGCCTCGCCCCTGGAACCGACCACGTTTGCGCCGGACATCACGCTGGCGGTGTCGGAGCCGACCCTTCAATTCTTCTTTGCGCAATACGTCCAGACCAACTTTCAGCAGCAGGAGTTGTCCATGGTGACTAGAAAAGGTCTGGAGGCACGGCTCAAGGTCGAGGAGGTGTCGCTCGAACTGGTGCCGCACCGGGTACACATCGTTGCCCGTTTGCAGGGGGCTTTTTCGCTGCGCGTGCGCAACGTGACGCTGGCAAACTGGCACGCCCGATTGAGGTGGACGTTCTGACGGGGTTTTCCCTGAACGACGCGGGGCAGATTTGTGCGGATATTGGGAAGGGGGAAATCCGCGTGCTGAAAGCGCCGCTGCCCTTCGACCTGGCGAATACGCTCGTGCAGAAGATGGTGAAAGCGGTGCCGGCCATCCCGCTGCTGAATATTTCGACCATTGTTCCGGACACGCGGGGGCACATTGATGGGGAAGTTATCCTGATGCTTTCGGAGGTCCGCGTGGATGATGGCGCGGTCAAGCTGGAGTTTCGCGTGTTTCATGGGGTGCATGGCGTACAGGTGGGGGCAGAGGGATGACGCCCGCGGCGCAACTCAATTGGCGTCACCGAGCTTCACCGCCACAAAGAGCCGCATACGACCGAGCACCCACGCCAGCGCCAGCAGCGTCACCAGCAGCGCCACCCCGAACACCGCATAGATGAGCGTCACCTCGTCCCAGGCAATCAGCGGCGGGAACGGGGGCGTGCCTGGATGCGGCCCCACCCCCACCTGATAGAGCGGGATGACCAGCCGGGCCGCCAGCAACCCGATGGTGGTGCCAGCGGCCAGACCGGGCCCCCCACCAGCAACACCTGCTCGGTGATGAGCGC
>JAAUSY010000259.1 GCA_012032475.1 Chloroflexaceae bacterium | reverse complement strand
CCCGCGCCGAGCAGGAGGCTCGCCAGGCGGAGCAGGAGGCTCGCCGGGCCGCTGAGGAACGCGCCCAGGAATTGGAGCGTCTGCTCCAACAACTGCGAGGTTCTGCGCAGAATGGAGAGCACCACGAGTAATACCAGTGACGAGTGATGCCCCCTGGCTCGGAATGCGGTTCTGCCGCTCTGAATCGGCTCGTCACTCAAAAAGACGATGTTCATCCACCATCTTCCTGACACCTGGGCCATCAGCCCCCTCGACACCTTCCAGGGGGGCAACTACCTGGCCCCCGAACCGGAGTGGTTGCCCATCACCGTGCCTGCGCACTGGCAGCAGCACCCTGCCCTGGAAACCCACACCGGCAACGTTGTCTACCGCTGCCACTTCGCGGCCCCGGCCCTGCCCGACCGCCTCCAGGCGCTCCCGCCACAGTCGGTGCGGTTCTGGCTGCGCGTCAATGGCGTCTTTTACTGGTCGCAGCCCTACTTCAATGGGGCCGACCTGGGCTGCCACGAGGGGTACTTTGACCCCTACGAACACGATATCACGGCGCTGCTGCAACCGGACAACACCCTGCTGATGGAAGTCTCCTGCCCCGAAGAGCGCAACAAGCGCGGCAAGCGCATGATAACGGGTGTCTTTTCCCACTGGGACTGCCTCGATCCCCACGCCAACCCCGGCGGCATCTGGCTCCCCGTTGAGTTGCACGCCAGCGGCCCCACGCGCATCCAGGCGGTGCGGTGCCACAGCGAGGCGTTCAACGACCGCTTTGCCCAGTTGCGCTATGCGGTTGACCTCGACGCGGCGGAGGCCGGGCCAATCACGCTGCGCTGGACCATTGCCCCGCGCACTTTCGAGGGCGACCCCCAGACCATTGAGCAGCAGCGCACCTTGCGCCACCCCGGCCCACAGACCCTCGAAGGGATGATGAAGCTGCGTAACCCGCGCCTGTGGTGGTCGCACGACCTGGGCCACCCCGACCTCTACACCATCACCCTGGAAGTGCTCCAGAATGCCACCGTCAGCGACGCGCACCGTTTTGCCTTCGGGGTGCGCCGCTTCGAACTGCGCAACTGGATTGCTCACCTGAATGGGGTGCGGCTCTTCATCAAGGGCAGCAATTACGCCCCCGGCGATATGCGCATCGCTACGATGACCGCCGAACGCGCCCACCACGACCTGCGCCTGGCCCGCGAATGCCATATGAACTTCCTGCGGGTGCATGCCCACGTCGAACACCCCACCTTCTACGAGGCCGCCAACGAAGCCGGGGTGCTGCTCTGGCAGGATATGCCGCTCCAGTGGCTCTACCAGGCGAAAACGCTGCCCGAAGCCCGCCGCCAGGCCCACGCTATGGTCAACCTGCTTGCCAACCATCCCGCCGTCGTGACCTGGTGTATGCACAACGAACCGCTGTTCGTGGCGGACACCTCCGACGAAACGCTGCTCACGCGCCTGCGGACCTACCGCACATACTTCCTCTTTAGCTGGAACCGCGACATCATGGACACACAGCTCAAGCGCGTGGCGCAGCGAGCCGACCCGCACCGTCCCGTCATCCGCTCCTCCGGCGAGTTTGCCATCCCGGTCTTTCGTCGCGGCACCGATGCCCACGCCTACTTCGGGTGGTATAGCTCCTACGGCACCCTGCCCGACTACGAACGGCTGCGGCGCATGTTCCCCGCCAACCTGCGCTTCGTGACCGAGTTTGGGGCGCAGAGCTTCCCCAATGTCGAAAGCTGCGTCAGGTTCATGCCCGCCGACCTCGCACAGATAGATTTTTCGCACCTGGCAGAGCGCCACAGCTTCCAGCCGGAGGTGATGGCAAAGTGGATACCCTGGCGCACGGCCCGCTCCCTGGAAGAACTGGTCGCCATGACCCAGGACTACCAGATATTCATCAACCGCTACTACATTGATCGCCTGCGCTTCCACAAATACCGCCCCACCGGCGGCATCGTTCCCTTCATGTTCGTGGATTCCTATCCGGCCATCCTGTGGAGCATCCTGGATTACTGGCGGGTGCCCAAGCGCTCCTACCACGCCATGCGCCTGGCCTTCAGCCCGCAATATGCTTTCACCATCCTCGACCCGAAAACCCACCACGTTGCCGAACCCATCGAACTGCCGCTCTACGTCGTCAACGATGCCCGCGATGCCTACCCCCGCGCCCGCCTGGTGGCCTGCCTGCGCGACCCCGACGAGGCAGAGTTGGCCGCAGTTGAGCATACTGTGACGCTTGGGGCCGACTGCCTGGCGCAGGAGGTAGACCGCCTCCGCTGGACCCCGACCCGCGCCGGTCGCTATACGCTCGAACTGGAATTGACGGGCGTCCCGCACGAAATGCAGCAGGTCTACCCGATTGATGTGGTGGCATGAGTTTTACGACACTTCCTCTGCGAAGTGGCAGGCCGACCAGTGACCGGGTTCCTTCTCCTCAAAGGACGGTTCCTGCTCCTTGCAGAGGGGCCGGGCCATCCAGCACCGCGGGTGGAAGCGGCAGCCCGGCGGCGGATTGACCGGGCTTGGCACATCGCCTTGCAGGATAATGCGCTCGCTCCGAACCGTCGGGTCGGGGATGGGGATGGCAGAGATGAGCGCCCTGGTATAGGGGTGGCGCGGGGTGCGGAAGAGTGACTGGCGGTCGGCCAGTTCAACGATTTTTCCCAGGTACATCACCGCTACGCGGTTGCTGATGTGTTCAACCACGCTCAGGTTGTGCGCAATGAACAGATAGGTCAACCCAAGCTCCTGCTGGAGCGACCGCAGCAGGTTGAGCACCTGCGACTGGACGCTCACGTCCAGCGCCGACACCGGCTCATCGCACATGATCAATTCTGGCTCCATAATCAGGGCCCGCGCAATGCCGATGCGCTGGCGCTGCCCGCCCGAAAACTCGTGGGGGAAGCGCTGCGTATGGTCGGGGTGCAACCCCACTTTCTCCAGCGCCCCGCGGACGCGCTCCGTGCGCTCCTTCGCCGTGCCGATGCGGTGGATGACCAGACCCTCGGCAACGCTCTCGCCAATGGTCAGGCGGGGATCAAGCGAGGCATAGGGGTCTTGAAAGATGATCTGCATGTGGCGGCGCAAACCTCGCAGCTCCCTGCCCGACGCCTTGAAGATGTCGGTTCCATTGAAGAGGGCAGTGCCGGACGTTGGTCTGGTGAGGCGCAGAATGGTGCGGCAGACGGTCGTTTTGCCGCACCCGCTTTCGCCCACCAACCCCAAGGTCTCGCCCCGCCGAATCGTGAAGCTCACGTCGTCAACGGAGCGGTTGTATTGCACCGTGCGGCGCAGTATTCCCCCCCGGATGGGGTAGTGCTTCACCAGGTTACGAACATCTAGCAAAGGTTTTTCCATAGGCATCGTCTTTATCACTCGTCACTCGTCACTCGTCGCTGGCCCCAGGCTCATACAGCCAGCAGCGCACTTTGCGCCCGCCCTCCAGCGGCATCAGCGGCGGGTCAACGTCGCACTGCTCAAACCGATAGGCGCAGCGGTTGGCAAAGCGGCAACCCGGCGGTGGGTTGAGCAGGCCCGGCACCACGCCGGGGATGACGGCAAGCTCCTCCTGGTAGCGCCCAGGGATAGGCACCGATGCCAGCAACCCCTGCGTATAGGGGTGCTTCGGCTCGGCAAAGAGACCGGCCACACCGGCATATTCGACCACCTGACCGGCATACATCACCGCTACGTTATCGGCCATCTCTGCAATGACGCCCATATCGTGGGTAATCAGCAGAATAGCCGTGTTGACCTTTTCCCGAAGGGCATGCATCAGGTCGAGGATTTGCGCCTGAATCGTCACATCGAGCGCCGTCGTCGGCTCGTCAGCAATCAGCAACTCCGGCTCGCACGCCAACCCCATCGCAATCATCACCCGCTGACACTGCCCCCCGGAAAGCTCGTGCGGATACATCTTCATACGCCTGGCTGCGTCGGGCAATCCCACCAGCGAGAGCAGTTCGGCGCAGCGCGTCCGGGCCTGCGCCCATCTCATCCGCTGATGGATACGGAGCACCTCCATAATCTGGTCGCCCACCCTGAACACCGGGTTGAGGCTGGTGGTTGGCTGCTGGAAAATCATGGAAATGCGGTTGCCGCGGATGTGGCGCATTTCCTCGTTCCTGAGCGTGCGGAGGTCTACGCCGTCGAAGAGGATGCGCCCGGCGACGATGCGGCCTGGAGGTTCAATCAACCGCATGACCGAGAGCGCGGTCACGCTCTTGCCGCAGCCACTTTCGCCCACCATGCCAAGGGTCTCCCCCCGCCGTACCGCGAGGTCCACCCCGTCCACGGCGTGGATGGCTCCCTGCTCGGTCAGGAAATGGGTCGTTAGTCCTTCAATCTGGAGCAGCGGCTCTTGCTGATGCGTTGTTGATTCTTGCTTCATTTCATTGGCTACTTCCTCAGCCGCGGGTCCAGCGCGTCGCGCATTCCATCGCCCACATAGTTGACTTGCCAGCGACGCCAGCAGGATGGCAGGCCAGGATGAGCGGACATCCACGGGT